>DATEKH010000039.1:0-2923 GCA_035277525.1 Allostellaceae bacterium | reverse complement strand
CGATGCTGGGTCTGCGGCCCGTAATGGACGCCTTCGGGGAAATAGCCGACCATGCCCGCGGTCATGGTGCCGTCGCGGCCGAAGCTCAGCTCGCCTTCGAGCACGAAACGGATCTGCTCGAAATTATGACGGTGGCGGGGCGAATAGAAATCGGCGGACGACCTGCCCATGTTGAGGCGGAAATTGTCGACGCTGCCCTCCTCGCCTTCCATCAGGCTGCGAAAGTGGAAGGTACCGCCGCGATATTCGAGGCCGCGCTTCCATTCGAGCGTGTCGGCATGCGTGATCTTCATCGCTTCCTCCTCAACGGACCTATCTAAGATCCACTCTACCACAGAGGCACGGAGAGCACAGAGAAAGTAAGGTCTATAGGTTTTGCGCTAAAACCCTCTCCGTGATCTCGGTGTCTCCGTGGTGAATTCCTATCTTAGCGCTTTGCCAATTCGCGGCCCTTGTCGAGCCCCGTATAGGTGCGTCCCGGCGCCGACATCAAATAACGGTAACCCTCGCCCAAGATGCGCTCGACATTCTTAGCGTCGACATGCGGGTGTCCGACCGGCACATTGTGCTTCTTGCAGGTCGCAACCACCCGAGCCATGTGCTCGAGAACTGTCGGATGCTCGTATTGCCGCGGCACGCCGAGCTCTTGGCTCAGATCGCCTTCGCCAATCAGGATGAAGCCGATGCCGGGCACGTTCTTCAGCATCGCGTCGAGATTGCTCACCGCCTCGACGCCTTCGATCATCAGTCCGACCAGGATCTCGCCATTGGGATCGAGCGGCCAGACATCGGCCTTCTTGTAGTATTCCTGGTTGGTCAGGCCCCAAAAGCGCGCGGCGGCCGTCGGCGAATCACCGCGAATGCCGGCAGGCTCATAGCGCGGCGCGGTCTTCAACCGCGGATAGCGGCAGGCGGCGACGGCGTTATGAGCCTGGTCGACCGTGTCGACATGCGGCCAAACGATACCGTAGGCGCCGACATCGAGCGCCTGCTTGGCGAGCCACTGGTTCTTCTCGTTGCCGTTCGCCGGGATGCGCACGAGCGGCGTCACGTTGGGCGCGATCGAGCCTTTCTCGGCGATCTGGCGGCGGTTGAGCATGTATTGGAGACAATCCTTCAACGCGCGGATGTCCCAGATATTGTGCTCCATCTCGAACACGATGCCGTCGTATTTGGCGTCGCTCATCGCCACCGCGGCGGCGGTATCGGGCGTGCAGAACGCGCCGAAGGCGGGCTTGCCCTCCTCAAAGCAGCGGATCATTCCGTTGAGACGCGGAGTCTCGGCCATGTCTTATTCCTCCCGGACTGAATCGTGATCGCTCGCGCGCGATGCTAGCAGAACCGCGGCGCCGCTCCTAGCCGTGGGCAAGCGTTGGTTTGACAAGCCGAAACCCGCTCAATAGCATTCCCGGCAAAGAGGGAGGGCTTCACATGATCATCGACTGCCACGGCCACTACACCACCGCGCCGAAAGAGCTTCAGGCCTTCCGCAACGCGCAGATCGACGGGAACGACAGTCCCGGTCCCCTGAACATCACCGACGATCAGATCGCCGAAACCATCCGCAACGGCCAGCTCAAGATGCAGCAGGATCGCGGCAGCGATTTGACCGTGTTCTCGCCGCGCGCCGCCGGCATGGGTCACCATATCGGCACGGCCAAGACCAGCGAGATCTGGTCGACCATCTGCAACGACTTGATCCATCGCGTCGTGAAGCTCTTCCCCAAGAACTTCATCGGCGTGTGCCAGCTGCCGCAATCGCCGGGCGTGGCGCCCGCCAATTGCATCAAGGAGCTCGAGCGCTGCGTCAAGGAGCTAGGTTTCATCGGCTGCAATCTCAATCCCGATCCCTCCGGCGGCAAGTGGATCGATCCGCCGATGACCGATAAGAAGTGGTGGTATCCGATCTACGAAAAGATGGTCGAGCTCGACGTGCCGGCGATGATCCATGTCAGCATGTCGTGCAACCCCAATTTCCACACCACCGGCGCGCATTACATCAACGGCGACACCACCGCGTTCATGCAATTCATCATGTCGGACATCTTCAAGGATTTCCCGACCTTGAAGTTCATCATTCCGCATGGCGGCGGCGCGGTGCCCTATCACTGGGGCCGCTATCGTGGCCTCGCGCAGGACCAGAAGCGCCCGCCCTTCAGCGAGCTCGTCTTGAAGAACGTGTTTTTCGATACCTGCGTTTATCACCAGCCGGGGATCGATCTCCTCACCAAGGTGATCCCGATCGACAACATCCTCTTCGCCTCGGAGATGATCGGCGCGGTGCGCGGCATCGACCCCGAGACCGGGCATCATTTCGACGACACCAAGCGCTACATCGACAAGGCGCCGATCTCCGCTGGCGACAAGCAGAAGATCTTCGAGGCGAATGCGCGCAAGGTCTATCCGCGCCTCAGCGCGCAGCTCCAGAAGCAGGGATAGGCCCGCACCGGTGAGCGTCGATCCGCCGCCGCCGAAGACGGTCGCGCTCGACAACGAGTTCGTGAGGGTGAGCCGCGATCAGGCGTCTTTCGCGGCGGCCGAGAATGGCGACCGCGTGATCGTCGCCATGGCGCCGCTCTCCTTCATGGCGGGCGACGCTTTGCAGACGCTGGAGCGCGGCGCGTTCTTCGTCTTCGGGCACCGCGATTTCTATCAATTGCCGGCGGGCGCCTCCTTCTTCGAGGTCGCGATCAAGCCCGATCATCCGCCGGTCACGCCGCCGGCCGAGATCATTCCGCCCGCCAAGAACCTGCTGCTCTATGACGGGCCGCGCTTCTTCATTTACGAGGAAAAGCTTGCGGTGGGCGATACCCGCCCGCGCCACAGCCATTGCCAGCGCGTCGAGATCCGCCTCAACAACGGGCCGATGCTTGACCAATGGTTCGACCCGCCGCGCCCGCCGATGCAGCCGACGATCGTCAAT
>DATEKH010000038.1:0-23619 GCA_035277525.1 Allostellaceae bacterium | reverse complement strand
GCCGCGATCCTATACGCGAAGGCCTTCCTGCGCCGTCGTTTCGGGCGAAAGCGTAAAGCCTATCGACGACGCCGGCATCGCCGCGCGTCTTCTGTCCGGTCCAGACAGCGCGTTCATCCGGGCAAGCCTTAGAGTAAATTCCGATGAGCGAAAATCGCATGTATTCCGCGAACATGGAATCACCCCCTCCGCCACGGAGATGCGGTTCAATTCGCCGCCCGCGCGGGTCATTGAACCGGCATTAACCAACATAAAGGCCGTGCGCCGGTTTGATTGCCATCGTTCGAGGATGCGGCCATAGTCGGTGCTCTCTCCGAGCGAGCCTGCCCATGCCGTTTCTTCGCTTGAGTCTTGCGGCCTCCCTGATCGTCGGCGGAATTGGCCTGCCGCGGCACGCAATGGCCGACGGCACGACAGGTGCAGGCGCGCCGCCGGCATCCGCCTTCGTGGTCTATTGCTATGATCGCGCGCGCGATGCGGTGACGCGCGACCTCGCCTCGGCATGCCGCGGCGAGATCGTCGACGAGTCATTTGCCAAGTCGGTCGAGGAGCGTCGCGCCGACGCGATCGCCCGCGCGGTCCGAGCGGAGGCGCAAACCTCCCACGAAGGATTGCATCTCGCGCGCATTGGGGCGGCGTTTTACGTCGATGAGCAGGCGCGGTTGCTGACCGATGAACATGTCGTCCGCGAGTGCAAGGCCGTGAGCATTATCGAAACCGACCGCAGCGAACGTCCGGCCTCGGTTCTCTTGGTCGATCCCGATGCGGATTTGGCGTTGCTCGCGGTTAAGGCCGAGGGACATGCCACCGCGCGGTTTCGGTCCGACCAGGCGGCCGCGCCCGACAGTTACGTCGCGGTCGTGGGATATCCCGATCAAGGCATGCCGCCTATCGAGCCCATGATCACCAGCGGAACGCTCTTGCGCGCGTCCGATCCGGCGCTCCGGGGCGGAAGCATCATCTTTCATGCGGCGGTCAGGCATGGCGACAGCGGCGGCCCGATCATCGACTCGCGCGGCCTGGTCATCGGCGTCGTGCGGTCGAAGATCGATACGGTCCGCGTGTTTCGCGCGAGCGGCCGCGACATCGAGGATATCGGCATGGGCGCCGATCTCGACGCCGTGCTCGATTTTCTCAATCGCAACCACGTCAATTATCAGCGCTCCGCCGGCGCCGGCGTTCTCGAGGCGGGAAAGCTCTTGGCCTCGGCGGCGGCGTTCGTCGTCCGCGCCGAATGCTGGAACTAGGGCATATCTCGATGAGATGGAATCAAGAGAGCCGTGCGATCAAATCGCCCTCTCCGCCCTTAAGGGGGGAGAGGGTGCGAAGCCGGCGCAAGCCGGCTGAGCGGGTGAGGTGGGTATCTGTTGCAACCACCACCTCCCCCTCCCATTGCTACGCAATGGGTCCCTCCCTCTCCCCCGCTTCGCGGCGGCGAGGGTAATCTCACCTTCTCGGGAGGCGCTGGAACTAGGTGAGGGCTGCGCTTTGCGCTCGCAGCCATTGTCCGGCGAGCTGGCGATGCTCCTCGGCGTCGGAGTTCGCGTAGATGTGAGCCTGGGCAAACGAACCGATCGGCGCCGGCGGCAGGCCGTCGATCAGCTTGCGGACCAAGAGCGGTAGAAGCGCGACAAAGGATTCGAGGTCTTCGAGGTCCTCTTTCAGCTGGTCTTGAATCTGTCGGAGCAAGTCCAGCCGCTCCTCCCAATTTTTCTGCGCGAAGTGCGATTGCCAGCGCTGGGAGAGCTCGTCCGACAAATCCTCGATCATTGGCCCGGTCCTAAGGTGCTGCTTTCGCCCGATTCGAACGCCGTCACAACCGCGGCGAGATTTCGCGCTTCGAGATGCGAAGATCGGCCAGACTTCGTCATCTCGTCTGCGTCGCGCCGTACGCGGGGCATAGCAAAACGCATGCCGGTCGGATGGCATCGCGCAAACTTCCCGAGCCGATGCACAAACGACTCGCTGCAATTGCGGCAAATGAAGCGCGTGAGATGGATCGCGGAGGCGATTTCGCATGTCCGAATCCGCGCGCGAACGCGAGGCGATGTGACACGGGAAATGTAATCTCGGGCTAACAAGCGTAAATCCTGGCTTGCGAGTCGCGATGGCAGCGGGATCGCGGCGGGGCTAGCGGGTGGTGCAACGGCGAAGGGCAGAGGGGTAAAGCGCTCGCTCGTCGCCCCTCTCCACCACGGTCGGTCATCCGGCAGGCCGGTCGGAAACGGGCAGCCTCCGAAGGCCGCGCCGAAGAGTTGTAAGCGGACCTTTACAGTGGCCCGCAAGGGCTTACAGATTTCGCGCCGAGAATCCTGCCAAATTCGCCGTCAAGATCATTTAAGCTTTTGATTTTTATAGATAATCATTTATTGGCACGAGAGTTGCGATGAATCGGCCAGAGAAGAACCATCACGCATTGGGAGCGGAGGCTAAAATCATGAACCTTCTTCGGCACACGATATCGGCAGGCGCGCTGGCGATTGCGCTGACCGTGGCCTCTCAGGCCCATGCGAACTTGATCATTTCAATCAGTGGGGACCCCGGGAGCCCGTACTCTACCGCAAGCAATACGCAGCTCAATGTGGGACCCGTAACGGTCGGCGGCTGGAATGTTTCATCGATCATTCTCATAGGCGCAAATAATTTGGCCACCGCACTGTTCGATCTTCATAACCTCGATCTTACCGCCACGGCTGGTGCTGGATCGTTGGAAATCGTGGCGACTGAAACGAACCTGACGGGGGGCGTTGGAAGTTTTGTGTTTAACAGCTCGGGCGGCGGGTCGACGGATTCATTGTTGAGCCTAACGCGCTCCATTTACATTGATCCGACAAATAAAGGACTACAGACAGATCAAATAGCTACAACCAATTCCATAAATTTGCTCGGCAGCTCGGTTCAAACGCTATCGGGTCCGTTCTCAATCACTGAAGTAATCGATGTCTCTGCATCCGCCGCCGGCGCGCTCCTCAGTTCTGACGATAGCGTGCGGGTCCCCGAGCCGGGCTCTCTGGCGCTTCTTGGCGCGGGCCTCGTCGGCTTCGGCTGGTTTGCACGCCGTCGCCGCAAGGCCGCGTAAGTTTGGGCAGTCCGAACCTTGTGGGGCGCCTTCGGGCGCCCCAGTCGTTTCTATGCCATGGATCGCGATCGGCTGTGTTGTAAGGTCCGCACCCAATACGAAGCGAAGCGATGAGTTGGTCGTCATTCCGGCCAAGCGAGCATAGCGAGCGCGAGCCGGAATCGATCGAGGTAGAGATCGGTTCCTTGGATTCCGGGTTCAGCCGCTGTGCGGCTGCCCCGGAATGACGAAGCAATTGGGTTTGGACGCTAGCGGAACCGTCGCCCAAGTCGTCTGGCGCTCACCTGGATCTAGCGCCCGGTAAATCCGACTTGCTCGCTCGCAAGGTCATGCGGGCCGGCTTGTCCCAACCCATGCAGCGAGTACTCGTGCCGAAGCGGCAGGCGTGACCGGCCACCGGCGACCGGTGCGGTCACCCGCCCAGCTGCTTCAGGAGCTTTTCCGCCTCGTCCCGTTCCTTGAAGGACTTGCCGGTTGCGAGCATCGCGCGCAAATCCGCGCGCGCATCGTCCTTTCGCCCGGCCGCCACGAGCGCCTGGGCGAGATGCAGCCGAATCGGAAGATTGGCGTCGGGTTGTGTTCCGGCTGCTTTCTGCAGCGTTGCGACCGCCTCGTCGTTCTTGCCGTTCTTCATCAGCACCACGCCGAAGGTGTCGAGGATTTGCGGCGATTGCGGCAGCAGCGCCGCAGCGTGTTGCGCGTGGACGAGCGCATCGGCGTTATGTCCGGTTTCGGACAAGGTCCAGGCGAGATTGTTCTCGGCCACGGCGTTGTTGGGATCCTTTTTCAAGACGGCCGCATACTGGGTCTGCGCATCGGAAAGGCGATTTCCGCCGACATAAATGTCGCCCATGGTCAAACGCGCCGCGGAATCATCGGGATGCGCCTCGATCCACGGCAGAAGGGTCTTTTCCGCCTGGTCGAGATGGCCGGCCTGCGCCTCCGCGGAAGCGAGCCGGGAGCGGAAAAACTCGTTGTCGACGATCGCGAGGCCGCGCTCATAGGCGGTCACGGCGTCCGCCGGGCGCTTCTGCGCGAGCGCGACCGAGCCCTGCAGATCGGCGATCGTCGGGTCTTTCGGCGCGGCGGCCGCCAGGCTTTCGACCAGCTTTTGCGCCTCGGGATAGTCGCTCTTGGCCATATAGAGGCGCGCCAAGAGCACGCGCGCGGGCACGTCCTTCGCGTCGAGCGCGGTGGCCGCTTTCGCTTCGTCGAGCGCAAGGTCGATTTTTCCCGACGCCATATAGGCTTCGCCCAAATAGCGGTGGGCCGCCGCGGCCTGGGGCTGAACCTCGGCGAGGGTTTTGAAATATCCGAGCGCCGAATCGGCTTTCTTGGCGCCGAGCTCCGCGCGGCCGGCGACTTCGAGAAGGGCGGGGTCGCGCGGGCTTTTCGCCAAGGCAGGCTGGATCGCGGCGAATGCGTTCTCGAATTTGTTTTCCAGCAGGAAAAACCGGCCGAGAACCAGCCGCGCCGCCGGATTATCGGGGTTCTCCGCGACGGCTTTCTCGAGGGTTGGCTGGATCTGGTCGGCGTGCCCGGCCTGCTGCTCGATCGCGGCGAGCGCGACATAGGCCTGAACGTCCTTGGGATTGGCTTTGAGAATTTCCTGATAGTACTGGTTCGCGAGCGGCAGATCCTTGTCGCGGATTGCAAGGGCGGCGAGCGCGCGGGACGCGATCGGGTCGCCCAGTTTCAAATCGCGCGCGGTTAGGAGCGCCTTGCGGGCCGCGTCGGTATCGTTCTTTGCCAGCTCCGCGAGCCCCGCATAGTCATAGCCGACGGGTTCCTTCGGGCGCGCTTTGATGAGCCGCTGTCCGACTTCCAGCGCCTTGTCGAAATCCTTGTTCCGCATGTAGGTGGCAAAAAGCGCCGTCTCCGGCGGCAAGGACGCCGGATTCTGTTGAAGAGCATGCTCGAGATCATCGATCCCCGCATCGGTCTGGCCGAGCGCGACGCGCGTGATCCCCAATTGTGTTCGGAGAGCCGGATCGTTCGGCTGGCGCTCGACCGCCTCGGCAAGGTATTGGCCGGCCTTTGCGAGATCGCCATTCCGGGCGGACGCCTCGCCGATCATCCCCAGCAATTGCGCATCGGCCGAGGCTTTGTTTGCCGCCGGCAGCAAGGTCTTGACCGCGTCGCCCGAATGGCCGAGCGCGACCTGCGTCGCCGCGAGCAGCTTGCGGGCCTCGACGTTGTTGGGCTCGAGATAAACATACTGACCGAGGTAATTGTTCGCCTGCTCGTATTCCTTGAGCGCGTAGCTCGACGCTCCTGCGAGCAGAATTGCCGGCGCGAAGTTGCTCGAGACGCTCAGCGTGCGCTGAATGCGAGTCTTCGCATCGGCATAGCGCGCCTCCCGGTAGGCGACGATCGCCGCGACGTAATTTGCCAGCGGATTGTTCGGCGCGGCTTTCAGCACGGTGGCGATATTGTCGTCCGCCTCCTTCTGCTTGTTCTGGGCAATTTGAGCGCGCGCGAGGCCGATCCGCGCCGTCAGGCTCCAAGGCGCGCTCGCCAGCATATGCTGATAGGCTTGCTCCGACGCGGCGTAATCCGGCGTAACAAAAGCGATCGCGCCTTCCAGCGAGAACAGCGTCGCGTTCTTGGGATCCTCCTTCTGCGCCGCCGCCAGGTGCTTGCGGGCGGAGTCGAGATCGTTGGACGCGAGCGCGTAGCGGACCATCGCGGTCAACACGATCACCGAATGCGGGTCTGTCTTCACGCCGGCATCGAGGGCCTGAAGCGCCTCAACCTTTCTGCCGAGCGCGGTCAGCGCCTCGGCGCGCATGCCGAGGAGATCGGCTTTGGGCTCGGGCGCGGCGGCATCGGGAAGGTCGGAAACTTTTAACGCTTCGGCTGCCTGGCCAAGCATGAGGTCGGCCTCGGCCAGTGGCGCGGCAATCGCGGCGGCGTCGGCACCATCCTGCTTCGCGTGCAGCAATTCCCCTTGCGCGGCCGTCGGATCCGGCATGTCCAGGTAGTAGCGGGCCAGCAACAAGCGCGCCGTCTGGTTTTTCGGCTCGAGCTGCAGGGCATTTTTGAGATCGATGATCGCGGCGGACATATTGCCGGCCGCGCGCGCGGTTTGCGCCTTACGGATGTAGTCTCCAGCGCTTTGCTTGTTGCAGGCCGCGACCGCGAGCATCACCACCAAAGCTGATGCGATCTTCGGGCCGCCGAAGCGCCGTTTTCCCATGATTTCCATTTCCCGCCTCCTCACGAGCGGCAGTCAGAATAGTTGGCCGGCCCGACACAAGCCTATCTTGAAGCAATCCCGGAGGGTTTTCCATTTCGTCGCGGCGCCCGTCCAAGGCGAGGGCTTTCGCACAGCTCGATTCTCAGAGCTCCCAGCGCCGTATTCCCTTCGCGAGATCGAGACCGCGCCAGATCGCCTTCACATCGGCGACCAACCCGTCGGGCGTGAGAAGCCGCTCGAGCGCCGCCGCCGAAAATGCGCGATAGTCGGAATGGGCGACCGCGCCGACGACGGCGTCGAATTCGCCGAGCCCGTCGAGCGTTCGCTGCGGGATGATCCCGTAATGCTGGTTCGCCTCGATGGGGTCGGCGAGGGGATCATGGACGACGACGTCGTGGCCCGCTTTCTTGAGCCCATTGACGATGTCCACGACTTTCGTGTTGCGGATATCGGGCACGTTTTCTTTGAACGCGAGCCCCAGCACCAAGATGCGCGCCTTGCGTTTGACTCGCGCGTCGATGCATTGGGCGACGAACGCTCCCATGGAATCGTTGATCTGACGGCCGGCGAGAATGACCTCCGGGTGATGTCCGATTTCGGTCGCGCGATGCGCGAGATAAAAGGGATCGACGCCGATGCAGTGGCCGCCGACAAGGCCGGGCGTAAAGCGCAGGAAATTCCATTTCGTGCCGGCGGCGTCAAGAACATCGTGCACGGATAGCCCGAGCTTCTGAAAGATCATCGTCACTTCGTTGATGAACGCGACATTGATGTCGCGCTGGGCATTCTCGATGACTTTCGCGGCTTCCGCCGTCTTGATATCGCGTGCGACGAACACGTTGCCGTTGGTCAGCGCGCCGTAGACCTTGCGGAGCGTCTCGACGACGGCCGGAGTCTGGCCGGCAATGACCTTCGTGATCCGCTCGATGGTGTGTTCGCGATCCCCCGGGTTGATGCGCTCCGGCGAGTAACCGAGATAGAAATCGCGGCCGGCGGCGAGGCCGGAAGCAGCTTCGAGCGCGGGTCCGCAAATCTCTTCGGTGACACCCGGATAAACCGTGCTTTCGAAGACAACGATGGCGCCTTTCCCAAGCCGGCTGCCGACCGCCTTGCAGGCGCCGAGAACGGCGCCGAGATCGGGTTGATTGGCCGAATCGACCGGGGTCGGAACCGTCACGATAAAGACGGCGCTTTCCGCGATCTCGCGATCGTCGCCCGTGATGCGCAACCGGCTCGCGCGCAGGGTCTCGCTCGACACCTCATTGGTTCGATCGATGCCGTCGCGCAATTCGCTGACGCGCTTCGTGCTGTTGTCGTAGCCCGTGACCGGGAAATGCCGCGCAAGCGCGACGGCAAGGGGAAGACCGACATAGCCGAGCCCGACCACGCTGATGGCAAGGGGGGAGCCGGCTTCGGGACGGTCGTGAGACGAGTTCATGCAAGTCACCCGACGACAGAGACGTTATTGGTTAATTATTACGAGCGGCCGAGGCGATTACTTAGCAAATTATTTGGCGATCGGATAGCGGCAAATAAGGTTAAAATAGAAACTTAATGGTGGAGTATATCGACCAAATCGACTATATCGAAGGGCCAATCTCAATTATAAATCGAAGTCAGAAACAATGGCCGGGAAAACGACGAGCGTTGGGGAAGTGCGGGGATCAGACATGAAGATCAGGGCGGGTTGGTGGGGGGTATGCTGTTTGGCGGCGATGCTGGCGCTCGCCGGCTGTAGTGGGGGTCCGAAGCTCGGTCCCGCGAGCGGCGCGAGCACGACGCCCGTGCCGGATTACGTGATCGGGCCGCTTGACTCACTCAACATTTTTGTCTGGCACAATCCGGAGCTGACCGAGACGGTTCCGGTTCGCCCCGACGGCCGGATTTCGGTTCCGCTGATCGAGGACCTGCAGGCCGCGGGCAAGACGCCGACGCAGCTCGCCCGAGACATCGAGCAGCGCCTCAGGAAATACGTCCAAGAGCCAGTGGTGACCGTTATCGTGAACTCGTTCAACGGGCCCTATTCGAGCCAGGTTCGGGTCATCGGCGAGGCCGCGCATCCGCAAGCTATTCCCTATCGCGAGAATATGACCGTGCTCGACGTGATGATCGCGGTCGGCGGACTGACGCAATATGCGGCGGGAAATCGGGCGACGGTGGTGCGCGAGGTCGACAACAAGCAAGTGTCGTACAACGTCCGGCTCGACGACCTGATCAAAGATGGAGACGTATCCGCAAACGTGAAAATGTTGCCAGGGGACGTGCTCATCATCCCGCAATCCTGGTTCTAGCAGGCGGCGTGCGGAAGGTCATGCGGCGATGATCGAGGTTGGCCCTGTTGCCGTAGACTGCAGCGCTTCAAGGAAGCGGCCGTGCGAAGCGCCGGGGTCTCGACCCATGCCACCCCTCGGACGCGGCCCGCTCGCGGATTTTGTCGATACGCCAGCAAGGAGCATTGACGCCGGTGCTTAACGCAAGAACCATGGTATTGCGCCACGCGCGCGCGTTGTGGCGCCGGCGTTGGTACGGCTTGGCCGTCGCTTGGGCCGTTTGCATCGCCGGCTGGGCCTTTGTGGCTCATTTGCCGGATCTCTACGAGGCGAGAGCGCGAATTTATGTCGATACGGATTCGATGTTGCGGCCGCTGCTGCGGGGAATCGCCGTCGACACGAATATGCTCAGTCAGGTCGACATCATGCAGCGGACGCTGCTGAGCCGGCCAAACCTCCAAAAAGTCAGCCATATGGCGGATTTGGATTTGGCCGCGCGCACGCCGGTCGAGACAGACGCGGTCGTGGACAATTTGCGCGAGCATATCTCGGTTGAGTCCCAAGGCCAGAATTTGTTCTCCCTCTCCTATGTCGGACCGAATCGTGAAACTGCGACGAAGGTCGTTCAGTCGCTGTTGACCGTTTTTGTCGAAAGCAATTTGGGAAGCAGTCGCCAGGACATGCTTTCGGCGCGCAGCTTTATCGACGACCAACTGAGCGATTACGCCAAACAGCTCGACAACGCAGAAAAACGCATCGCCGACTTCAAAGCCGCAAATGTGGGTTTTCTTCCCGGTCAAGACAGCTACGGCGCGAAGCTCGACGCCGCTCGGCAAGCGCTCGACAAGACGCAGGCCGAACTCGAGGAGAATCTGCAAAAGCGCCAGGCTTTCGTGACGCAGCTGGCATCCGTTCCCAAATACGTCGATAGCTATACGACCGGTCCGGATCAAGGTTTCGGCGCCGGGCCGCCGTTGTCATCGGGCAATGGCGGGAGCGGCAGCGACGCCGCCTCGGCTGACGCGCAAACGCGCGTTGCACTGCTGCAGCAGCGCCTCAATGTTCTTTTGGAAGACTACACCGATCAGTATCCGGATGTGGTCAAGGTGAAGCGGGAACTCGAACAGGCGAAAGCGCGCGCGAAAGCGGAGCAGAGCGACAAGTCGAGCGATTCAGGGGAGCCGGTGGTCGGTCCGGGCGCGAGGCGGAGCACGGCGCCCAATCCCGTTTACGAGCAGCTCCAGCTCCAACTCGTTGCGCTCGATTCAACGATCGCGAGCCTCAAGGCCCGTGCGCAGCGCGAGGCGACCGAAGTCAAGAAATGGGATGCGCTCGCCAAATCGGTCCCCGAGGTCGGCGCGCAGCTGTCGAAACTCACGCGCGACTACGACGTGATCAAGAAGGCCTATGACGAGCTGCTGAATCGTCGCGAGTCGGCAAAGATCGGCAGCGACCTCGCGACGCAAACCCAAACGGTCCAGTTTCGGATTATCGACCCGCCGCAAGCGCCGCCTATCCCTGTCGCCCCAAAGCGCGGCCTGCTGCTCTCCGTCGTCATGATTGGCGGCATTATCGCCGGCGCGGCATTCGCCTATTTGCTGTCGCAAATCGACGATTCGGTCATGACGATCCGCGAGCTGCGTGAGCTGGTTGGAGCCCCCGTCCTTGGAGCCATTACATTTGTCGTTCGCCCCTTCGACCGTAGGCAACGCCGCTTCGATGCGGTCGGGTTCGCCGCGCTCTGTGTCGCGCTGCTGGCCGTGTTCATCGGAATTTACTCGTTTGAAATCCTTGGTAGACCATTTTCCTGATCGGGACCCGGCGGGACGAGCTCTTACAGGAAGCGTAAGGCGAGCATGAATATCATCGAACGGGCCGGCAGCCAGCTCGGGTTGAAGCCGAGCAAGTCGACGATCGAGCGCGCGATCGAAAAGCCCAATGCCGGGCCCGCGTCTCCAGTTGCGCCGACCGAAGCGGGGGCTGAGGCGCGGCGGCGCGAGACACGGCGTCAGATCGCAATCGACCCCGAGCGCTTGCGGGCGCTCGGCTTTACGATGCCCGGCGACCAATCCCCGACCGCCGAAGAATTTCGCCTGATCAAGCGTCCGCTGGTCAACGCCGCGCTCCATTCGGACGTTCAAACCAACATCCGCAACCGGAATATCCTGATGGTCACGAGCGCGCGCCCGAGCGAAGGGAAGACATTCGTTGCCATCAATCTTGCCTTCAGTATCGCTTCGGAGCACGACGCTCATGTGCTCTTGGTCGACGGCGACGTCGCGAGGCCGACGATACCGGCCGTGCTTGGCTTCGATGCGGATAAAGGCCTGATCGACGTCGTATCGGATGATTCGGTCGATCTTTCCGAGGTGATGATCAGGACAAATATCCCCAATCTCACAATTCTCCCCGCCGGACGGGTGCGTCCCGGTTCGAGCGAGCTTCTGGCGAGCGCACGGATGGTCCGATTCATCGATGATATCGCGAAGCGCTATCCCGACCGCGTGATCATTTTCGACTCGCCACCCGTGTTGGCGCGCTCGGAGCCGCTCGTGCTGGCCAAACATGTGGGGCAGGTTGTCTTCGTCGTCGAAGCCGAACGCACGTCGCGCACGGCGATTGACGAGGCGATCGGGCTGATTGGCGCCGAGAGGATTGGCGGCATTGTGCTCAACAAGGCGCCGCTCGTGGCGGTGCAGGATCGATTTGGCGAGCATTACGGGTACTATTATGGACGTTCATGATCAGGATCGAGCCTGTCGGGGGGGCTTGCGTGAGAGGGGACCGGACACAACGGCGCATTGACGGAGGCGTGCCGAGGAGGGGCCCGGCTCGCTGTATCGGCTTCGTTTGCGGCAGCATGTCGATGCTTGGATTTATCGCACCGGGATTCGGTCAAACGACCGCGCCGCCGGCAATCCAGCCCAACCCTCCGGCGCCGGACACTGCTGTGCCGTCGGAGGGAGGGCCCACCGGGCTTAATGAGCGTCTCGCCAGTATCGGATTCCACCTCACGCCCTTCTTCGACATTGGCGAGACCTACAATGACAACGTTCATCTTGTCGCGAGAGGCTCCGAGACATCGGATTTCATCACCGCACTCAGCCCCGGGTTCGATATCACGGAGAACTCGAGACGCGTGCAGGGAAGGCTCGTTTATAATCCGCAGGAGCTGATTTTTGCCCGGGGCACGTCCTCGAACACATTGCAGCAGCGATTGCTCGGCACTGGACATGCCGACCTCTATCAGGAGATGGCGTTTCTCGATTCCAGCGCGTCCATTCAACAAGCTTTCCTCTCCAACACTGGAGCTATTGGGCCGACGACGTTGACGAGCAGCGGGAACTTGCAAACCGTCAAGGCCGCCAATGCGAGCCCTTATCTTATGGAGCATCTCGCTCAATACGCAGATTCCGAGACGCGCTATCGCTTCAGCTACATCGAAACGAGCGGCGGGCAGATCGCGCCGGAGCATATCAATGAGGCGCTGCAGCGCTTCACGGGAGGTAAATTCTTTGGCCGACTTGGATGGACGCTGACGGGTGACTGGACGCGCATCGACCGGGGCTCGGGAACCAGCGATCCGTTCGGCGGGACGTCAAGCAGGGATGAAGTGGCGCGCGCGGATCTTCAATATCCCGTTATCTACTCGATTTCCGTTGTTGGTGGCGTCGGTTACGAGCGCATCGCCGATCCATCGCTGATCGTGCAGCCTAACGGCCTCATTTGGAATGCGGGCTTGCAGTATCAACCCAATCAAACGGTCTTCGCTTCGCTTACCTATGGGCGGCGCTTCGAGCAGACGGATGTCGAATTTCACGCCAGCTATGCTTTGACGCCCGGGTTGCGAATTCACGCGCTTTACACGCAGTTGGTTCAAACAAGCCAATCGCAAATCGCATCCAACCTCGGTCAGACAACACTGGGTCCGAACGGCGCTTTTATCAATCCTCAGACCGGTCTGCCGGTGACGGTCAATGGCAATGCCTTTCCGACCACGAGCTCGGCGTTCGGAATCAGCAGCGGGTCGTTTCTCGACAAGCGCTACGAGGCGGATGTCGAGGCCACGCGGGGCAGGAACAACTATTTTTTCTCCGCCTACGACGAGAAAAGGAGCGGCCAGACGCTCGGCACATCGAACGAGCGCATACTCGGCACAACGCTCAGCTGGATTCGTCAGCTCTGGCCGAATCTGTCTTCCAACGTCACCGGTGGATATAGCCGGTCGCTCTTCCAGGACGGCAGCGGGCGGGTCGACAATCTCTATACCGTGTCTTTCGGGCTGGCGTACGCGATCTCGCCGACCGCAACGACGAACCTCGCGGCGACACGCTACGACAGACGATCGAACTTCGCGGCGGAAAGCCTGGTCAACGACGTGGTTACGATTTCCCTGCACAAAGAGTTCTAGATCGCGGGCGATGTACACCGAATTCTACAAACTCACGGCGAAGCCATTTCAGCTGAGCCCGAACCCTAAATTCTTTTTTGGGAGCGCGGGCCACCAGAAGGCTATGGCCTACCTCCAATACGGACTACACCAGGCCGAAGGATTCGTGGTCATTACCGGCGATATTGGGACAGGCAAGACCACGCTGCTCGGCCACCTCCTGGACCAGCTCGACAGCAACCAATATCTCGCCGCCAAGCTGGTGACGACCCAGCTCGATCCCGACGACATGCTTCGGATGGTCGTCTCGTCATTCGGCATCGAGTCGCGTGGCCGCGACAAGGCGACCATGCTCGGACAGTTCGAGCGCTTCCTTCTCGACAATCAACAGCGCGGCCGGAGAACGCTCGTCCTGGTCGACGAGGTGCAAAATCTGCCGATCCGATCGCTCGAAGAACTCCGAATGTTGTCAAACTTCCAGGCGAATGAGATCGCGCCTATCCAATTCTGCCTTCTCGGCCAACCGCAATTTCAGCACATCCTTGCGAGCGACGAATTGGTCCAGCTCCGGCAGCGCGTGATCGTGTCATACCATCTCGGACCGCTCAGCTCCCATGAAACCCGCACCTATATCGAGCATCGGTTGCGCCTGGTCGATTGGAAAAACGATCCGAAGATAACGGACGAAGCCTATTCTCGCATTCACCACTACGCGGCGGGCGTCCCGCGCCGGATAAATCTTCTCTGCGATCGTCTCTTGCTCTGCGGCATGCTTGAGGATCTCCATGAGATCGGGTGTGAGACGGTTGACGCCGTTGCCGGTGAAATGTCGCAAGAGGGGACGCCGGCCAAGCCGCGGAATGCCGTGTCGAAGATCGATCCCGTCGAACTCCCCGCGGCGGATACGGAGGGAGCGAATGCCGCGCTCGATGATCTGGAGCGGCGCCTGGCCTCGGCCGAGCGGGTCCTCCAAGTTCACGACAAGGCGCTTCGGCGCGCCGTTCAGTTGGCCGAATATTATGTCAAGGGGCGCTCCGCCCTCCTCGGAACCGATCTGAAAGAACCGGTTCACGGGAAAGAGTCATGATGTCGCGAGCTCACCCGAGTGCCGCGATCAGTCATAGCGAGCGGAGAGCGCAGCACGCGGGCTTTGTTGCGCGGGACGCGGGGGTCTCTGCCCTTGGCATGCGCAATGCGATGAGCGTCGATGTCGAGGATTTTTTTCAGGTTCAGGCGTTTGCCGGAACCATCGATCGCGCGAATTGGGAGAGTCAGCCGCGGCGCGTCGAGGCAAACACCGATCGCGTCTTGGAACTGTTCGCCGATGCGGGGATCAAAGCAACTTTCTTTACGCTCGGTTGGATCGCCGAGCGCCATCCTCGGATCATACGTCGGATCGTGGCGGGCGGTCACGAATTGGCGAGCCACGGATATGGGCACGTTCCGGTGTTCGAGCAGACGCCTGATGCTTTTCGCGCCGATGTCAGCCGAACGAAGCGGCTGCTCGAGGATCTCGGCGGTTGCGAAGTCCAAGGCTATCGCGCGGCAAGCTTTTCGATCAATGCGAAAAGCCTCTGGGCGCTGAAAATCCTCGCCGAAGAGGGCTACGCGTATAGCTCGAGCATCTATCCCGTCGTCCACGATTTCTACGGCATGCCAACCGCTGCGCGTTGCGCGTTTCATCCGCAGAATGATGCTTTTCTCGAGGTCCCGCTCACAACCATTGTCCTGTTTGGGCGCAATATCCCATGCAGCGGCGGTGGTTATTTCCGCCTTCTGCCTTACCAAGTGACGCGCTGGGCATTGCGACGCGTCAATCAATCCGAGGGGCGTCCTTGCGTCTTCTATTTTCACCCCTGGGAAATTGATCCGGATCAGCCGCGGCCTGCCGGCCTGCCGTGGAAGAGCCGGGCGCGCCATTACCTGAATTTGCGGCGGATGGAGGGCCGGCTGCGCCGCCTCCTCGCCGATTTTGCCTGGGACCGCATGGACCGCGTTTTTTTGGGCGCATCTGGAGATCATGCGCGGCAAGCCTGATGGCGCCCTCGCTTAAAATCGCCGAGTTGGACGATGCGCGTCGCTCCGAATGGGACGAGTTTGTGGAGCGCTGCGCAGACGCGACATTCTTCCACCGCGCGGGGTGGAAGCGTGTCATCGAAAGGAGTTTCGGCCACAGGCCGTATTATTTATATGCCGAGCGCGCCGGCGCGATCGAAGGCGTGTTGCCGCTGGTTCACGTGAAAGCGCCGTTCTTGGGCAGCTCCCTCAGCTCGGTCGCTTTTTGCGTCTATGGCGGCCCGGCCGCGACCTCGGATGAGGCGCGTATGGCGCTCGACGGAGCCGCGCGCGCGCTGGCGGATCGCCTCGATGTCGGACACTTGGAGTACCGGCATCTTCAGCGCCAAACCTATCCCGGCGCGACGGAAAAATCCGACCTTTACGTCACCTTCCGCAAGGCGATCGATCCGGATCCGGAGAAGAACCTGCTTGCGATACCGCGCAAGCAACGAGCGATGATTCGCAAAGCCCAGAAGCTCGGCCTGCGCGCAGAGCTCGATGCCGATTGCGCGCGGCTGTTCGAAGTTTATAGCGAAAGCGTCAGGAACCTCGGAACGCCGGTGTTTCCGCGCCGATATTTCGACGAGCTGCGGCGTGAATTCGGCGGAGATTGCGAAACGCTCGTTGTTCTGTCGGAAGGCAGGCCCGTGAGCGGGGTGATGAGCTTTTATTTTCGCGATGAAATTCTTCCCTATTACGGCGGCGGTACGAGTCTTGCGCGCGACCTTGCCGCCAACGACTTCATGTATTGGGAGGCAATGCGCCGGGCCTGCGAGCGTGGCTGCCGCCTTTTCGACTTCGGGCGGAGCAAGCGCGGCACGGGCGCTTTCGACTTCAAGAAGAATTGGGGCTTCGCAGCGCAGTCTTTGTTCTATCAGTACGTCATGCGGCGTGGAAAAGCTCCGCCGGATATCAACCCGCTGAATCCGAAATTCCGCACATTCGTTCGCGCCTGGAAGCGTTTGCCGATGCCGGTCGCCAATTTTGTCGGGCCGCACATCGTGCGCTATCTGGGCTAGTGCGATGGACGAACTCCTCATGCTGACCCACCGGATTCCTTATCCGCCGGACAAAGGCGACAAAATCCGGTCGTGGCATTTCTTCAGACATCTTGCATCGCGCTTCAGCATCAATCTCGGAACTTTTGTCGATGAAGACCGAGACTGGAGCTATGTCGAGAAGTTGCGCGGGATGTGCCGCGACTGCTTCTTTGCGAAGCTTGATCGCCGCGCGGCGCGTTTGCGCAGCTTGCGCGCTCTTTTCGATGGCGGACCCCTGACGAATCCGTTCTATTCCGATCGTGGTCTCCACCGCTGGGCGCAGGATATCTTGAGCCGCTCCAACTGCGCCCGCGTCCTGGTTTATTGCTCGGCGATGGCTCAATACATCCCGTTAGATATTCGGCGGACGCGACGCTGCGTTGCGGATCTCGTCGATATCGATTCCGAGAAATGGCTGGAATACGGCCGGACGATGGGCGGTGTTCAATCGTACCTGTCGCGACGCGAAGGCACAAAGCTTCGTCGCTGTGAGGGGGAGATTGCTGCGACCTTCAGTTCGACGGTTGTTGCGACCGAAGGCGAGCGTGAGTTGCTGAATGGCTTCGCACCGGAGAGCGCGGATCGGATTGTCTGCATCCGCAACGGCGTCGACACCGACTATTTTTCGCCGGACCGAGATTACATGCGGCCCCCGGAACTTCGGAGGACGGCGCTGGTGTTCACCGGGGCCATGGACTACGCGCCGAATATCGACGCCGTCGTCCATTTTGCGAAAAATATTTTTCCTTTGGTTCGGGAGAAAATCCCGGATGCGCAATTTGTGATTGTCGGATCGAATCCCCATCGCACCGTCAAGGAGCTTGCAAGCGGCGGGGATATCATTGTCACGGGGCGTGTGCCCGATGTGCGTCCCTATTTGGCCCATGCGCGCGCCGTTGTTGTCCCTCTGAGAATCGCGCGCGGAGTCCAGAACAAGCTTCTCGAAGGCATGGCGATGGCGAAGGCTGTTGTCGCCTCGCCGGCGGCCGCGGCCGGGATCGAAGGCGAAGCCGGGAGGGAATTCCTTGTCGCCAACGATCCGGAAACTTTTGCTGCTGCAATCTATTCGGTCGTGCCCTCGGGGCGCGGCGACGCGTTGGGGCAAAGCGCGCGGCAGCGCGTCTTGGCAAGCTATAACTGGTCGGTGAACGCCGCATTGCTCGAAGCGCTGCTGAGCGCGTGACGCACGCGCTTTACAATGCGCGGCGTGCTTGATGCTAGGTTGAGACGAACGGATGGCCACGAATATTTCTCTCAAGGGCGAGCATCTCGCGCTCACGAAACACGCTACCAGTTTGGCAGTCGTGTTTGTGGCGCTGCTGCTGGTCTTCCATGAGACGGCTTGGGCCATCGTCTCGACGTGGTACGAGTCGAATGCGTTCAACCACGGTTTTTTGATTCTGCCGATTTGCGGCTATTTGGCGTGGCGCCAGCGCGCTGCGGCGGCGACGGCGAAGGTCGCGCCCGACTTGAGAGGTCTCCTGCTCGTCGCGATCTCCGCTTCAGCGTGGTTAATCGGCAAGGCCACCGGCACCCTGCTGATCGAGGAGCTGAGCCTCGTCGCGATCGCGCAAAGCATCTTTCTGACCATGTGTGGCTGGCCTATCGCGCGAATTTTTATCTTCCCCTTGTTGTACCTGTACTTCGCCGTTCCCTTCGGCATCGAACTCGTGCCAAAGCTGCAGGCGATCACGGCGTCTTTGGCGGTGAGCCTCCTTCGCGACGTCGGCATTCCGGTTTTCAGCGACGGCAATGTCATCGCCATACCCACGGGCAGCTTCTATGTTGCCGAAGAATGCTCCGGCGTGCGCTTTCTGACCGCGTCGATCGCGGTGGGAACGCTGTTTGCCGGCGTCGCCTATCGGAGCTGGTGGCGCAGGGGGCTTTTTATGGCGCTGGCCGCTACCATTCCGATTATAGCCAATGGCGTCCGCGCCTTTGGAATCATCGCGCTCACCTATTTGACGAACAACGAGATCGCGAGCGGCGTCGATCACATAACCTATGGGTGGATCTTCTTTACGTTCGTCACTTTTGTGCTCCTGGGGATCGGCACGACCTTTCGCGACCAGGGAGAGGCCGCCGTCGCGGCGGCGCCAATCGCCCCCGACTTCGATGGCGCGGGACGATTGGTCTGGCGCTCGCTCGCGGCAGGGCTTGGCGCTCTTCTGCTCGCAGCCATCGCTCCGCTTTATGGAGCCGGCATTGACCACCCGATCCTCGCCGAAGCGTCTCGCCCCATGCTTCCGGAAACCAGCGGCGCATGGCGGCGAACGGGGTCAGGGGCCAACCCTCTGCCGGCGAGTTTCGCCGCGCCGGATTTTGCGCTGACCGAGACCTACAGCCGCGACGGCGCAAATATCTATCTTCAAATCGGATACTACGTTGCCAACCGGCGCGGCGCGCAAATTGTCAGCTCCGATCAGAAGATTGCGGAAGCGCGCGGGTGGAGCGTCGCCGACGCCGGTAGCCGCTCGATCGGGGTTGGTGCCTCCCCGGTCACCGCTCGCGCCCTACGCGCCGTTGGAAACGGCGGTGGCCATATCGCATGGTATTGGTATTGGATCGACGACCGGTTTACCGGCAATCCCTATCTGGCCAAACTCATCGAAGCCAAGGTCAAGCTTTTCGGCGGTGATCCGAGGGCGGCGATCGTCGCGATCGGCGCGGATTATCGTGACGATCCATCGAAAGCCGACGCGGCTTTGACGGATTTCGCCGCTACGCTGACTTGGCTCTGTCCAGCTTTGGGTGGAGGCTCGGCGGCATGCGCGCGATAAAGCCGTGCCGCGTCTGCTTAGCGGCCGCCGCGATTTAGGAGGATGGCGCGCGCGGTTGCGAGGATGATGAGAATGTCGAAGATGAAGCTGTAATTCTTGATGTAGTAGAGGTCGAAAGACAGCTTTGCCTTCGCATCCTCAACCGAAGCCCCATAAGGGTGGTTGATCTGAGCCCAGCCGGTTATTCCAGGCCTGACGCGGTGGCGTTCGGAATAAAACGGCACTTCCTTGAGCAGGCTTTCGACGAAGAAGGGCCGCTCGGGCCGCGGCCCGACGAAACTCATATCGCCGCGCAAGACATTGATGATCTGCGGCAATTCGTCGATTCGCATGGTCCGCAGGAGCGAGCCGATCGATGTGACTCGAGGGTCGCGAAGTGTCGCCCATTGCGGGATGCCGTCGCGTTCCGCATCGACGCGCATGGTGCGGAATTTGTAAATCGTGAACTCGGCTCCGTTTCGTCCGATCCGAGTCTGTCTGTAAAGGATGGGCCCTGGGCTGGTGGCGCGTATCGCAATCGCGCAGAACAGCAGCAAGGGCGCCACGAAGATCAGAAGCGCAAGGCTGGCTGAAACGTCGAGCAGGCGTTTGAGCACGACGTTGAAATCGGAGCTCGTCTGAAATCCATCCGAATAGATCAGCCAACTCGGATCGAGGGCACTAAGACTGACACGACGGGTTTCGCGCTCCCAGAAAGAAAGATAACTCGTGATTTTGACGCCCTCCATGCGCGCGTCGAGCAACATGCGCAGTGGCGCGCCGCGGCGATCATCGAGCGCAACGACGATCTCTTTGACGCCTTCATGCTTGGCAATCGTCAAGAGAGAGGTATCCGGCGACTTCAGAGGCTTCAACCGGCTGATCGGAACCAGCGCCTTCTCGTCACACAAGCTCGTGTAGCCGACAATCGTCGTGTTCGTATGGTCGCGCTGCGAGATAAATTGTTCGATCTGCGCGGCGAGCTTCCCGGTTCCCACGACGAGAACCCGGTATGGCGTCTTCGTCGCCCGCACGAGCCCCGCAAATATCGCGCGCCAGAGCGAAACACCCGCAAACGCGAACCCCGTCCACGACAAGTAAATCATTGCTTGGTTCGTATCGGCGAGCCCGCCTGGATTGGGAAGCTGAATCAACCAAAAAACGACGATGAACGGTGCGGCGAGCGCGAAGCAAACGATCAAACGTGGCATCGCGCGCGTGAAATCGGAAATCAGCCATTTGCTGTAGAGCCCGACCACATGAAAAAGAACGGTGCTGAAGAGCCCTGCGAAGATAATCGCGCTCGCGTGACGCTGCGCGATGTCGGGAAGTGTCGGCTGCGTAAACGCCAACATGCGCGTCGCGAGGAAAAAGATCGACACGATGACGGTAAGGTCGCAGACGAACAGCAGCAAAGCCGACGCCGGCAAATAGTGTCGAAAAACCCTTAGCAACGCGCCTCCCCCGATGGGCACCCCGTCGGCCTGCGATTGGAGCGATCCATCACCGAGCTGGTGCCGCCACAGCCCAAAACACCCCGGCCTTCAACGACGTTCGACAAGTTAACGAAGTGTAGGAGCTTTCTAAGCAAATATACTTTGAATTCGAAGAAATGAGCAAGGCTTCGCCGCGCTTCCGCGGAGATTTAGTGAAGCGAATTAACGTTAACGTGCGCTATTTGGAACCGAGACGCAGCGCAAAGGCGATAGCATTGATGACGGTGTTACTGCATGCCAATTGTTTTCGAATGGCGCCAAATAAATTGCTATAAAAGCGTCGCTATAATATTAAAGTGCGCCGGGTCTATATGTAAGGTCCCCGCTGAGAACCGCGTTATAATGTGACGAAACGGCCAGTTCGTTTGAAATGCCTCCGCGCGACAAAATTTCACTCACGGACGGCGTGACGCGTCCCAAGCTGATTGTCACTGTCGATACCGAGGAGGAATTTGACTGGCGGCAACCTTTTTCGCGCAACGCCGTCTCGGTTCGCCATATGAAATCTCAACGCAAAGGGCAGGAAATTTTCGAGCGCTATGGCGTGCGTCCAATCTATCTCGTGGATTACGCGATTGCGTCAAACGAAAGAGGATTCCGCGAGTTGGCGGAATGGTTTGCCGACGGGCGCTGTGAGTTGGGGACCCATCTTCATCCATGGATCAATCCTCCCTTCGATGAGGAGGTGTCTGCTTACAACTCCTACGCAGGCAATCTTCCTTATGAGGTCGAGCGCGCGAAGCTAACGCGCCTGACCGATATCATCGAAGAGAATTTGCACTGCCGATCTCGAGTTTATCGTGCTGGCCGCTACGGCATTGGTCCGATGACATCTGCAATTCTTGACGATCTCGGCTACGAAATCGACACGAGCATCGTTCCATTCACGGATTTTACCAGCGATGGCGGTCCCGACTTCACCGCATCGCCGGCTGATCCGTTCTGGTTTGGGCCGGGCAGGGGCCTGCTCGAAATTCCGCTGACGGTTGGATGGTGTGGTCAGCTGCGGGCCCACGGAGACATATTGCAGCGAAAGCTTTTTTCGGATGTCGGCATGAAGCTTCATGTGCCCGGGGTCTTCGCTCGGCTGGGACTGCTCGAGCGCATTCGGTTAACGCCGGAAGGGACGGTGTTTGCCGACATGAAGCGTTTGGTGGATACGTTGTTGACCATGGGCACCCGCACATTCGTGTTGAGCTATCACAGCCCTTCGCTGGAGCCCGGCAACACACCCTATGTACGAGACGCGGCCGAGCTCGAAGCGTTTCTCGCGCGCATCGACAAATTTTGCGATTACTTCTTTGGAGCTTGTGGCGGCGTCGCCAGCTCGCTCCAGGACGTTCGATTATCGCTCATGGCGGATGGCTGATGCTTGAACAGGCGATTCACGATATCGCGCGAGTGGGAGGCTTGTTCATGGCGATGGCTGCGAACGGGGGCCTCGCAGGCCGGCAGATTTTGGGAGCCATCGCGGTCGGCGCAGTCGTTGGCGGCGTCTGCCTCATCGTTCTGCTGGCGACCAACAGTTGGAACGCCATCGCGTTGTGGGTCGCGGCAAGACGCGTCGAGGCGTTGGCTATGAACCCGCACCTCTTGAGGGGGAAGGCTGGCGTCCGCCCATTTCGGTACGCGTTCCGGCATTCTGATCGATTGGCGCGATGGGCCGAATTGTCGCTTGAGAGCGGCGGCCCAGAGGAGTCCGATGAACGCGCCGCCGCGCTCGAGATCTTGCCGTCGACTGACTCCGAGACTCCATCAGCTGTTCACCGCTATTTTCTTGCCGCCAGCGAGCGCTATTTTTCCATCGCGATCGTGGTTGGCGGGCTCAGCCAGGTGCTCGCGCTTGTTATCCTCCTGCTCGGATCGAGCTTGGCCGTGGCACAGATCGTTGCGCCTCTGAATTTGTCGGAAACCTTCAATGTCACAATGCTGATCGCCATGGGGGCGGCGGGTTTTGGGATCAGCGGTCTGGTGTCGCCCTTCGTGTTGTGGCCCGCATCGCGGGCAAATCGGCGAAACGAGAGGAGGCTGCGCCGCGCCGTGAGGGATGTCCGGACGGCGGTCGATGACACAGCACCGCCGCAAGCGAATGCGGTCAATTTGACAGCAGGGATTGAACTTTCTTTGCTGCGGCAGGCGTTGGAGGATGAACGCCGAGTCCGGATCATCGACGCCGAACGCCTCACGCAAGCGGTTGCGCAAATACAGGATTCTCTCCAGCTTTTCCTCCAAGGGAAAGACAGCGGGAATGCCGGATTGGCCGATTGCGTTCAGGAACTCGCGCTCAATGTCAGCCGCTTAGGCGAGCGGATTGGAGCGATCGAAGCAGGACAGACAGCGCTCGAGCGCGCGATTCAAGAGCGGGAGGCCGCGGACCCGCTGAAGCGGGGGCTTGACCGTGTCGCATTGATGTCGAGCGATTTGCGCAAAGCGGTTCGCCGAATGACGGAAGCCACGGATAAGCTCGTGGGGGCTGCGGACACGCTACGGCAATTGTCGGCGAGCATGCATAGCCATGTCGCGTCGACCGACTCCGAAATGCTGCGTCCGGTTTTTGAGGAATTGACGGCACTCCTCGATGAAGCCGCGCCACCTGATCCCGTTCCTGGAATCGCATTTCAGAAACTGGGCGTGTCAGATGATTGACGATGGAATCGCACAAGGCGAGCAGCCCCCGGCCAGTGCCGCCAGTTTGACAGAGCGAACGGAGCGATTGCTTTGAACATCGAGGATACGATCAAGTCTATCTTGAGCGAGACCCTTCAGCTGGGTGACAGGGCGGCGCAGTTCAGCAGCGCCACCAAGCTTTTCGGGAGCATCGCTGAATTCGATTCGATGGCGGTCGTCGCCGTTATTTCCGCGCTCGAAGAGAAATTCGGCATTATGATCAGCGATGAGGAAATCACCGCAGAGACCTTCGACAGCGTCGGGAGCTTGTCGAAATTCATCGAGCGGAAGCTTGAGGACTGATGTCTTCGGAGGAAGGGCCTGCGTGCATTCCCGTCTTTCTCGATGGCGCTGCCGGCCGCATTTTTGCGATCTACCATCTCCCGCCCGGGGGCGCAGCCAACGGCCCGGCAATTCTCTATCTGCCGCCCTTCGCCGAGGAGATGAATCGGTCACGCCGGATGGCCGCCTTGCAGGCACGAGCGCTGGCGGCCGCGGGCTATGGAGTCTTATTGCTCGATCTCTATGGAACGGGCGACAGCGATGGAGATTTTTGCGACGCGCGCTTGCCCTCGTGGCTCTCTGACATCGCGGTCGCCTCGGCTTGGCTGGAGAAGCAAGGCCACCGCTCGATTTACTTGTGGGGCCTGCGTTTCGGCGG
>DATEKH010000037.1:0-2328 GCA_035277525.1 Allostellaceae bacterium | reverse complement strand
CGCTTTTCCGCCGCGACAGCGAGCTGATCGAGCAGCTTCGCCGCCGAGAGCGGCACCACCGGCTGCGCCAGGATCGCCAAATACCGAAGGGTCTCGGCGAGCACATAGAGCACCGTCGCCATGCGCGCCGGATCGACTTTGCGCAAGGTCCAGGGCGCCTGCTCGTCGACATAGCGATTGGCGTGGGCCACCACCTCGAAGAGCGCCTCGAGCGCGCGATGAAAGGCCTGCTCGGCATATTCCTGGCGCAGCCTCGGCAGCAGGTCGCGCGCCGCGGCAAGCAGCGCCTCGTCGGCGGGAGCGAGCTTTGCCGGCTCCGGCACTTTCGCGCCGGCGTTCTTGTTGACGAAGCTCAGAACGCGCTGCGCGAGATTGCCGAAATCATTGGCGAGATCGCCGTTGATGCGCCCGACCATGGCCCGATGCGAGAAATCGCCGTCACTGCCGAAAGGCAGCTCGCGCAGCATGAAATAGCGCACCGCATCGACGCCGTATTGATCGACCAATTGCTGCGGCGTGATGAAGTTGCCGAGCGACTTCGACATTTTCTGGCCCTCGACCGTCCACCAGCCATGGCCGAAGACGCGCTTGGGCAAGGGCAGATCGGCGGCGGCGAGAAAGGCCGGCCAATAGACGCAGTGGAAGCGGATGATGTCCTTTCCCACCATATGCAGATCGGCGGGCCAGAAGGTGCGATAATCTTCCGTCATCTCGGGATAGCCGACGGCCGTCAGATAGTTGGTCAGGGCGTCGAGCCAGACATACATCACGTGATTGTCGTCGCCCGGCACCGCCACGCCCCATTTGAAGCTGGTGCGCGAGATCGAGAGATCGGTCAGGCCGCCCCGAACGAAGCTCATCACCTCGTTGCGTCGTGCGCGCGGCGCGACGAATCCTTCGTCCGACTCATAAAGCGCGATCAGCCAGTCCTGCCAATCGGACAAGCGGAAGAAATAGCTCGGCTCCTCGACCCATTCGACCTCGGCGCCCGAAGGCGCGCGCTTCGTCCCGTCGGCCCCAGTCGAAAGCTCGTCCTCGCCATAAAAGGCCTCGTCGCGCACCGCGTACCAGCCGGCATATTTGCCGAGATAGATGTTGTCGCGGCCCTTGGGCGATTTGCGCGAAGCGATCGCCTGCCAGATCGCCTGACTCGCGCGGATGTGGCGCGGCTCGGTGGTGCGGATGAACTGATCGTTGCTGATGTTCATCAGCCGATTCATGGCGCGGAAATTCTGCGAGACACGGTCGCAGAATTCCTGCGGCGCAACCCCGGCCGCGCGCGCCGATTTATCGACCTTCTGGCCGTGCTCGTCCGTGCCGGTCAGGAACAAGACCCGCCGGCCGTCCAGACGCATGAAGCGCGCCAGCGCATCGACCGCCACGGTCGTGTAGGCATGACCGATATGCGGCGAGTCGTTGACGTAATAGATCGGCGTCGTCACGAAGAAGGGCCGGCCGCCTTCCATCTCGCAAAATCTCCTCGGGCGATCACGCGCGGTGCGCTGGCTCAGCGCGCCGCCTCTTCGAGAGCAAAAAAGGCGCTCAGCACGACCTGCTTGCGGTCGAGATTGATGCCTTCCGCCTGGGCGAAGAGATGGGTGAGCTTTTCCCATACCTCCACCCATTGATCAAGGCCGCGCCGTCCGGCGAGCCGGCGCATCAACGCCCGCTCCTCGGCCGAGACCGCGCCCTCGCCCGCCGCGCCCTCGCTCACCAGCCGGGCGAGCCAGGCCGGGAGCAGCTCGGCCAGAAGCCCGAAACTTTCCTCGGCGCCGAACCGCGCGACCCGCTCCGCAAAGCCGTGCAGCGCCTCGGCGTCGAGCTCGGGCAGCCGCGTCAGCAAGGCGGACATGGCTTTATATAGGGCCACGCCATCGCCCGCGGCGAGGTCGAGCGCGCGGCCAATGCTGCCCTCGCCCAGAGCCGCCAGAGCAGTTCGAGCGCTATCGGAAAGATCGGGCCTATAGAGCTCTAAAAGCTCGATAATCACCGATGGGGCAAGCGGCTTCAACGGCAGCGCGCGGCAGCGCGAGCGGATGGTCGGCAACAGCCGGCCGGGGTTGTCGCTGACAAGGAGCAGCACGCTGCGTTTCGGTGGCTCTTCAAGAATCTTCAATAAGCTATTGGCGGCATGGGTATTCATCATGTCGGCGCCGTCGACGATCACAACCCGCCACCCGCCCTGCCCCGAGGTCAGGTGTAGAAATTCGGCGACCCCGCGCGCATCATCGACGACGATCTCGCGCCGCTGGCGCTTGCGCTTCGGATCGAGGCCGCGCTCGACCGCCAGGAGATCGGGATGCCCGCCCGACGCCACCTGCCGGAAGG
>DATEKH010000036.1:0-13848 GCA_035277525.1 Allostellaceae bacterium | reverse complement strand
AGCACGCATTCGCCCGTTTGCACGCCCGCCTTGCCATCCTTGCTGATGACGTTCGGCTGAACGACGACCATCATGCCGGCCTTGAAGGTCAGCTCGGGCAGCTTGCCGGCCGGCCGGCTCTTCGAGCCGATGATCGGCGGCAAATAGCCGCCGCCATAGCCGTGCATCACGTCGTCATCGGTGGTGAAGCCGGCTTCCTCGATCACGCCTGACGCGGCGACGACGTCGGCAGGCGTCGCGCCCTCGCGCAGGATGCCGGTGATGGCATCGAAAGCGGCATCGGCCGCTTTGTGCAGATCGCGATAGAGCGGCGTCGGCTCGGCATCGACCGTGAAGCTGCGCAGCACTTGCCCGGAATAGTCCCAAAACGCCGCGCTGATCTCGGTGAAGACCACGTCGCCTTTGGCGATGCGCCGCGTCGACGGAAATTGTCGCGGCACGTGACAATTGGGGTTGGCCATCGCGGTGGCGCCGATGAAATGAATGACGTTGGTGCCGCCATAGGGCAGGTAGGATGCCTCGATCGCGGCACCCAATTGGCGCTCCGTCACCCCCGGCTTGATCGCGGCAGCCAAGGCCGCCAGACCGCGATCCGACATCAGCGCGCCGAGCCGGTACCAGCGAATCTCTTCCTCCGATTTGAAGAGCCGGCGCTGCATATAGGCGCCGCCGAGATCGGCAACTTTGCCGAAACGCTCGGCGAGCTGCGCATGCTGCCGATAGCCAAGCGGCCCGATGAAGCCGACGCGGTCGCGCTTGGCGCCGCGCTTTTCGAGCTCGGCAATCGCGCTCCCGATGCCGAAATCGCCGCCCCATTCGACCTCGGTCTCGCTTGCGATTTCGCGGGCGAGGGCGACGTGGTTGTAATACTGGATGAACATCTTGTCGCGCGCGCCAGTTGAGACGATGCAAGCCGCCTCGGTGGTGGTGGGCCAATGGGTGAAATATTGGATCGCATTGCCGGCGCGGTTGGCGCCATAGAGCAGCAAATATTCGACACCCGCTGCCGCCATCAACTCTTGCAGCATCGCCCGGCGGCGGCGCATCTCGCCGTCGGAAAAGCGCGGATAGACTGCCTCCATGATGGGCCGCAATTCGGGCGGCAGCTCGGGGAAATAGAGGGGTTGAAGGGCATCGGCCATGCGGCTAGAGCTTTCGACAAGGAATTGAAGGGAGGAGAGCGCGACCATGGCATCCGATTTGACAGGACACAAGATCGGCTGGATCGGTGCCGGCGGACGCATGGGCTACGCCATGGCCGAGCGGCTCGCCAAGGCCGGGGCCGATGTCGCGGTGTGGAACCGCACCCGTGCCAAGGCCGAGCCGCTGGCGAAGGGCGGCTGCGCGATCGTCGAATCGCCGGCCGATCTCGCCGCACGCGACATCGTCTTCGTGACGGTCGCCGCATCCGACGATTTAAAGCAGGTAACGCTTGGGCCCAAAGGCGTGCTGACGCATGCGCGCCATCGCCCGAAAATCCTGATCGACAGCTCGACCGTCTCGGCGGAATCCTCGGCGGCGGTACGCGCCGCCGCATCCGAGCAGGGCGTCAAAATGCTGGCGGCGCCGGTGAGCGGCAACGCGAAAGTCGTGAAGGCCGGCAAGCTGACTTTCGTCGTCTCGGGCCCGCGCGCGGCCTATGACACGGCGCTGCCCTATCTCGATGCGCTGGGGCAGGGCTCCTCCTATGTCGGCGAGGGCGAGCTCGCACGCATGGTGAAGATTTGCCACAACGTGTTCTTGGGCGCCGTCATCCAATCGCTGGTCGAGGTCACTGTCCTCGCCGAGAAAGGCGGCGTTAAGCGCCACGCCTTTCTCGATTTCATCAACAAGAGCGTGATGGGCTCGACCTTCACGCGCTACAAATCGCCCGCTTTGGTGAGGCTCGATTTCACCCCGACCTTCACCCCGCCGCTCTTGAAGAAGGATCTCGATCTCGGTCTCGACGCCGCCGACAAGACCGGCGTCGCAATGCCGCTCACCGCCTTGGCGCGCGAGATCGTGCAAAGCCTGATTGGCCGCGGCCATGTCGAAGACGATTTCGCGACGCTGCTGCTGCAGCAGGCCGATGCCTCGGGCCTAAGGCTCGTCAAGGAAGACGTTGCCGTCGATGACGGACTTCACTGACCGCGCCCGGGTAACCCACCCGGCGGAATCCCGGGCGGCTGCCCCGGGCCGATAATCCCATTGCCATTGACCGATGGCGGGATCGGAACGGGCGGCGGCGAGAATTGTCCCGGCACGGAAGGCGGCGGCGCGAAAGAGGGCGAAGGGCCGGGCTTGGGCAGGTTGGAAGGAACAGGAAGATAAGGCGGCACGCGTTGCGGCGGCGGCGTTTCCGGGCTGATCGGCGATTGGCTCTGCACCAGAAGAAAGACCGTGAGAGCCGTGGCGATGCGCCGTCTCATGCTTTTGATTTAGAGAGTGACAGCCTCGGCGGGAAGCCCCAGAGCGAGCCGACCCCATTGCGTGCCATTCACGTCCCAGCTCAACGCGTAATGGGCGTTGGCCGCATGCGCGTCGCGAAACGCGCGCTGGATCGGCTGATCGAGATAAACGCCGCCGCCACCCAAAGCGGCAAAGAGCTGATTGACCGCCTCGGTGCAGAGGCCGGCGGCATAGGCGCCGTCGCGACGCCAGCGTGCCTTCTGCTCGATGGAGGGGGTCGCGTTCGCTTCGGCGAGCCGCGTCGCCTCCTCGCACGCCTTGAACATCAGCGCCTCGGCGGTATCGGCAAGCGCCGAGGCCTCGCCGATTTTGATCTGGAGATTGCCGAGATCGGCGAGGCGCTGGCCGGAATAAGTGCCGAGCCGCGCTTGCATCGATTGCGTGAAATCCTTGATGGCGCCACGCGCCAAGCCGAGCGAAACGCCGCTGACGACGAAGGCGAACAATCCCAAGACCGGGAGGCGATAGAGCGGCGCGGGATTGACGGCGCAGCCGGGCACCGGACCGCTCACCATCGCCGACAGCGGAAGGGTGCGATGGAGCGGCACGAAGACATCGCTCATCTCGATGTCCTTGCTGCCGCTGCCTCTGAGGCCGGTTGCGTACCAGGTGTCGACGATGCGGTAATCCTTGGCCTCGACGAGAAAGATTCGCTGCTCCACCGGCTTGCCGCGCTCGTCATGGACGATGCCGCCGACGAAGTTCCAGCGCGACGCATCGACTCCGCTCGAAAACGGCCAGCGCCCCCCGAGGCGGTAGCCGCCTTCGGCCGCGACCGCCCTGCCGCTCGGGAAAACCAGCGCCGAGCCGATGAGATGATCGGGCGACCCACCCCAGACCTCGTCCTGCGCCTCCTTGGGCCACATCGCCAGCATCCAGTGATGGCTGGCGAGATTGGTCACGACCCAAGCGGTCGATCCGCACCCCTCGGCGAGTATGGCGCCGAGCTCGATCAGCGCGCGATAGGGAAGTTCGCTGCCGCCGATACGCCTCGGCTGCAGCAGGCGGAAAATCCCGCTGGCGTGAAGCTCGGCGAGGCTCTCATCGGGCACGCGGCGCAACCGCTCGGTCGCGCCCGCTCGCTGGCGCAGCGCCGGCACCAAGGCGCGCGCGCGGTCCGCGAGCACGGCGAGCGAAGGCGGTGTGGCCGGACCGGCGCCCGAAGCGAGGGTCAATCGCTTGCCAGCTTCAGCGAACGGGCCGCCGCGAGATGGCCGGCGACCTGCGCCGGTGCGGTGGTGATGTACGCATGGACGCGCGCCGTCATCAACTCTTCGATGTCCGACGGCACCGGCAAGTAATAGACCCAGCGGCGCTGCCCCAGCTGAAAGACGGTCGCATGCATCCCCCAGATCTGCTCGCCTTCGAATTCCGTCATCGGCACTTCGGCGAAGCCGGGCAAGCCGCTCTCGAAACGCAGCTCGGCGGCGATCGCGGTATAGAGCTGCGAGCGGCACCGATCGACGAAGCGCGCATGATAGGGAAGACGTTTCAGGGCCGAGTGCATGAACAGCCGAACCCAGACATCGTTATACGTCACGCGAACATAGTCGTGATAAAGCCGCAGCAGACGCGCTTCGAGCGAATCCGTGCGGTCGCGAATGACGGCTTCCCAGCGAGGATCCCAATAATCGGCGAGCCATTTTTCGTAAACCCTGTCGATCAGCGCTTCCTTGCTTGGGAAATAGCGGTAGATCAGCGATTGGGTAATGCCGAGGCAGCGCGCCAGCTCGCGCGTTTGACCTTCGAGCCCGTTGAGCGCGAAAAATCGCATCGCGTGCTCGACGATCAGCCGCTCGCGATCTTGCGGCGCCATGCGGATGCGCAACGCCCGGCGATCTCGCCGGTTTGTTTCCGCCGAGGATCGCGCCCGAATTTTCTCCATATCTCCCGACAAACGCATGCTGATTTGCCGCGGCGCGTAATAAGCCGCCCTTCACCCGTGTGAATTTTGTACAATTGAGCGGCTTTGGCAAGGCAAAGCCTATGGTCTCATCGGCGAAGCCAATAACCGGGTGCATTTTGCGTACAGGCGCCCTGATCCATCGATTCGAGTGAGTGCGCCATGCTCTTGTCAAATCGACGGCGAGCATAGCGGCGATGACATTCGTCTTGCGATCTCTCTCCCGCGACATAGCACACACAAAGGCTGTCGATTCCGGTTCCTGTACGAAACGCGCGCGGGGACGACCGGAATCGTCAGCGGCACCGCCTCGCGCTCTTGACGATCATGCATTGCCGACGGAAAGCCCGCGACAGCGGTGCAGCCGCAAGCGCGCGGCACGCACGCCGCGGCGAGACACGCGAGAAAAATGCGAAGGCGGGACACGAGCGTGGCGGGATCGGGAAGGCAAGCCCGAGCAAGGTCACGCTTGCGATCACCAATCCGCTGCCCCCTCTTTGCGCGCGCTTCGATGCGCTGGAAAAACATCAGCGGTCGCCGCGGCGACGATCCCCACCACCAGCCCGCGCTGCGAAAAATGCGTGCGAGCGAACGCGGACGACAAGGATTTCGGCGCCGCAATTTTACAAGTAAAAAGTGTATAGGTAATGCTCCAACGAAGCATTATGAGTTAAAGATTTATCGATCCTTAAAAATGTGATAACTCAAACCGAGCGGCGATGGGCGCGCAAGCGTCGGGGCGGAGCGCCGTAAACAAGAAGATTGTGTAGTATCAGCAGCTTATTGAGTAGTTGGGGCGAGGCATCCGGTATCATGAAAACCTATGAAGAGTTGAGCGGCGCCCGTGGCCGCGAGATGTTCTATCGCGCCGAACGCTACCGCGCCGCCGATTTGTTCAGGCGCCAGGCGCCCGCGCTGACCCTCGACTCCGACAATTACCTCCTCCGCAACATCAGCTTGAGCGGGATCGGCGCAGCCTCGGGCCGGGGCATCAACCACCTCCCGGAGGTGGGACAACGCGTCAACGTGCTGCTCGGCGTGCCCGAATATCCTTTGTTCGAGGGCAAAGGCGAGATCGCCCGCATCGAGCCGCGGCCCATCGGCGCGAATCTCGGCGTGCGCATTGTCGACCGCTGCATCGATATCGGCCAGATCGTCACCCGCTATCAGAGATTTCTGATCCAGACCGATCTCGACACCTGGGGCGCAGCCGACGCCGAGGTGAGCCCCGCCTATCGCCAGCTTTGCTCCGACGTGCTCCACCTGTTGCGCAGCTATCGCGCCGGCCTCGATCGCTTCGAGGCGATGAAGCCCGACGCCGATGCCGCGGCAGACATGCTCGCCGCTTGCGAGGAACGCCTCTTGCCGCGATGGCGCGCGCTGTGGCTCAAGGGCAACGAGCTCGTCGCGCCGATCGACCGCAGCGGCCGCTTGTGGCAGGCGGCCAAGCGCTACACCGAGCTTGTGCTGACGCCCGATTTCCTCCTCGGCGCTTTCGCGCGGCGTTGCTACCAAAAGCCGCTTGGCTATCCGGGCGACTTCGAGGTCATGAATATGGCCTATGACTGGCGCCACGAGGGCGAGAAGCTGTCGGACAAGCTCATCCATCGCGTCGGACTCGAAGTCGGCGAATGCATCGCCAACCGCATGACGATGATGCGCCAGGCGATCGCCGCGGCGGCAGCGGATCCCGCGCGCCCCGTCTTGCGCGTGGCGAGCCTTGGCAGCGGCCCGGCGCGCGAGGTGGTCGACTTCCTCAAAATCCCGACTCTGCCGCGGCCGGTCGACATCACGCTGATCGACCAGGATCACGCGGCACTCTCTCACGCCTATGAACGCACGCTGCCGGAGGTAATGCGGCATAAGGGACAGGCGACGATCTCGTGCCTCCACAGCTCCTTCGCCCAGTTGCTGAAAACCGGCGAGCTTTTCGGCAAGCTGCCGAGCCAGGATCTGATCTACAGTGTCGGCCTGGTCGATTATTTGTCGGCGCGCCGCGCCAAGGCGCTCGTCGAATCGCTGTACCAGCACCTCGCGCCCGGCGGAATGCTGCTGGTCGGGAACATGAAAGCGGGCGCAACCAGCACGCTCTGGCCGGTCGAATTCATCACCGACTGGTCGCTTGCTTATCGCGACGGCCGCGAGCTCTTGGAGCTCGGAGCCGATCTGCCGGGAGCGGCGCTGTCGCTCACGGACGACAAGACCGGGCGGGTCTGCGTTCTCAACGTGCGTAAATCTTAGCCTGAACCGGACGCGGCTGTTCTTCCGGCACGCGCATGACGCGCTTGGCGGGAAAGCTCAAGGTCACGATCGTGCCGGCGCCGAGCGTACTCTCGAGCGCGATGCTGCCGCCATGAAGCTCCATGATCTTCTTGGCCAACGGAAGGCCGAGCCCGGTGCCGCCGTGCTTGCGCGCGAACGCGCTTTCGACCTGCACGAAGGGCTCGAGCACCGCGTTGATATCGGATTCGGCGATGCCAATGCCGGTATCCGCGAACGCGATGAGCAGGCGCCCGTCCTCCGCAAGCTCGGGCGTCACGCCCACGGTGCCGCCTGCCGGAGTGAATTTGATCGCGTTGCTCAGAAGGTTCAGCACGACCTGCTTGATGAGCCGCGAATCGCCATAAATGATCGAGGTGTCGACACGCGAGAGATCGAGCGACATGCGCACGCCTTTCTCACCGGCCCATTCGCGCAGCAATCGCAGGCACTCGTCGAGAATGTCGCAAACATTGGTCTCGCCTTCCTCGAGCGAAAGCTTGCCCACTTCGGCTTTCGACAGATCGAGAATATCCGTGACGATATTCAGCAGGTGCTTCGCGCTGTGATGAATATCGTCGATGTAGGAGCCATAGCGCTCTGAGCCGATCGCGCCGAACAAGCGCAGCTTCATCACCTCGGTGAAGCCGAGGATGGCGTTGAGCGGGGTTCGGAGTTCGTGGCTCATCACCGCGAGGAACTCGCTCTTCGCTTTGCTCGCGGTTTCCGCCTTCACGCGCAGCTGATCGGATTGCTGGCTGGCGATGCGCAAGCCTTCATCGCGGATGAAGATGCGCCGCGCCTTCAGCTCTTGGAGATAGCTCGCGCCGATGCCGGCCACGACCGAGGAGAGCAGGAAGAAATCGTTGTTGAGGATCATCTGCTGCGGGATCGGATTGATGACCATCGCGACCAGCTGATAGCTGCCGAAAATCAGGCTCGCGACCACGGTGACCGCGATCCAGCGGATCGGCACGAGGCTCGATCCGATGATGATCACGAGGATCAAGCCGGCATAATAGATGCTCTTGCCTGGCTCGCCCGCGCAGGCCGTCATGGCGACGATGCCGAGGCCGCTGACGAGCATCGCGGCGGCAAGCACGAATTGCGCGGTCCTTTGAAAGAGCGTCGTATAGGACAGCACGATGATGCCGAGGAGAACCGGGCAGACCACCGCGTAGCGAATCCAGGCGGCGATCGCCTGCGCCTCGGGAATGATGCTGAAATCGAGCAGCCCGAAACTCGCGTAAGTGATCGCCGCACCGAGCAGCGAGGCGCGCAGGATCGGCAATTCGTGGACGAGATGGCTTATGTTGAAACGCCGCTCGACCGCGGCGTCCCGGAACCTCAGCGTTATGGCGTCCAGAAGGTAGGCGGGATCGCCGCCGCTGCCTTCCTGTCTGAGGTGGATCGCCAAACGCCGTCTCCCGGATCAGTATCGGAAGTGCATCGCCAGCCCGACCACATTCGAGCTGTTTTCTGTCGTGCCCTTCGTTGTCACCGTCGTCGACAGGCTCGGGAATGCGTCGGTGCGGTTGATCTGCGCCGGCGCGGAGAAATCATGCGCATAAGACATGTCGATGCCGATTTGCGGCGTCACCTCGTAGGAGACGCCGAAAGCGAGCCAGGTTCGGTTGCTGTCCGGAATCGCGGTCGAGCGGTTGGCGCCCGGCGATGGCGTCGGATCGAACTCGATGCCGCCGCGCAGCGTCCAGGGAGTGGCGATCTTCCACTCGGCGCCGAGCGAGAAGCCGATCGTGTTGTGGTAATTCTCCGAGATGATCTGCTGCGTTCCATCCGCAAAGTGGATGCGGATATTCTGGAACCGGCTCCAGCCATAGTAATCCGCTTGCGCCATGAGCGTCAGCGTCGAGGTGACGTCAAGGGCGGCGCCGAGCGAGGCGACGTCCGGCAGCGCCACGCTCGCCGCCGCGCCTTGGGCGGAAGAGGTAACGCCCGGAATTTCAGTGCTCGAATTGCCCCGCAGCGTGTGATCGATGCCGGAGCGGTAGGAAAAGCCGAGACGCAGCTGATCCGTCGGCTGGACCAGCACGCCGAGATTGAAGCCGACGCCCCAATCTCCGCCGCTCGCTTCAAAGATGCCATCGCTCGCGGGGCTGGGCCCTCCCGGCGCGAAGGGATTCGGCAGCGCGGTCTGAAGCTTTGCGTCGGCGCGCTGAACATCGAGACCTGCGCCGAGCGAGAGCCAGTGGGCGATCTTGTAGGCGACGCTCGGAGCAACATCGATGGTCCGCAACTCCGTCTGCGTCGCGTCGTAGCGGCCGAAATAATCGAGCGCGTAATGATCTTTCAAGCCGAACGGCGTCGTTACGCCGAGACCGAACCACAACTCCCTCATCCGCGGAAGCGGCGCGGCGACGAAAAGATTGCCGCTCGCCCCGGGATCGAATCCTTGATCGGACGACCGGCCGCCAACGGGTTGCGCTGCGCCGCCGCCGACAGAGACGCTCGAGCCTCGATCCGATGTCTTGGCTTGAGGTGCGATCATGTAGAGACCGATTTCACCCTGTACATTGCCAGAAAGCCGAGTCATCCCGGCGGGATTGTAAAAAATCGTGCTCGCGTCCGATGCGGCGGCCGCATCGCCGGCAAACGCCCGCCCGCTCGCCGCCGCGCTCTGCTCTTGCAGAAAAAAGCCGCTGCTGCGCGCTTCGCCTCCGCCGAGGAAAAGCAGCGTGCAGGCACTTGTTGAAACAAGGAGCGCAGCGCGCACAATAACATTCTTCGATATCCAAACAAACATGATTCCCCCAATAGAAGCAATGCCATGCGAGGCAAGCATGATCGAGCGCGTTGGTTAATGTTTCATTAACCGTTTCATAATGATCGACGCTTGAAGGAGGTGAGCCGCGCGTCGATTTTGCCAGCCGGCGCGCCCTGCGATTAACGGTCCCTTAACCACTACGGCCGATCTTGATGGACGGTAAAGGATCTGTTGCCGAGGAAAAGATGCGTAGGCTTGAAATCGACGACGTGCTTCAAGACCCGGAGAATTCGCGCTGGTTGCGGTCGGCGCTCCGGTCGGCATTGAACCGCGACCCCGTCGATGCCGCCGCCGACGCGGCAAAGCTCCTGAAAGTGCTGGAGCGGCATTTGGCCGAGGTTCTGCGCGAGGAGGTGCACGCCGAAGCAGCGGCGGAGGCTGCGCCGCGCGCGCAATCGGCTGCGGCCTAGATTAGAAGAGCTCAAAGCGCGCCATCCTGGGGCGGGCTTGGGGCGCTTCCGTGACCGCGAGCTTATCCGCCAGCCGCCCGCGCGCGCTGCCGCCGGCGCCATGCTTTGCGCTTCGCTTTGCGTTTGTTCGCGCGGCGCTGAAGGCTCGATTTGGCGGGTTTCTTCATCACGCGGCCCTTTGTCGCTTGTTCCAGAGTCGAGTGTAGCAGACCACGCTGCAGTCGGGGCAGGGTCTTCATCCCCCGGCGCCGGGGCGGCGATCGGATTCAGCGCGCGCCGCGAAAGAACAGCGCTTGAATCGCAGCTGAATGGTCGAAGCGCGGCTGCGGCGCACCCGCACCGTCGAGATTGGCGAAGGCAAGCCAAGCGAATCCGCTCGCGGCGATGACGGCCACGATCAGCGGCGGCGCAAGAGACGCCCAGAAACGTGACTTTTCGCGAGAATAGGGCAACGTCGAATCCTTGTTGCTCGAGCGCGTTGCGGCCGGGGCGACAACGCGCCTTCGCCGACGCTCACTCCCGTCGCGCGCAGCGGCAAAACACCGCACGCGGGACCTCCCGGCCCATTAACGTCGTCATGGGCCGTTTCGTTGCTTCCCGTCCCGCAAGCTTTCGATCGGAGTTCAGGGATCGAGCGCAGACGCGAGCAGCCTGCGCAGGATCGAGCTCCCGAGGGCGGCTGTGTCGCAGGGTGCGTTCGGTCACGGTGCGGCCCGAGCGCGGCGCTCGCGATCGCAAGCGGGAGCAGGAAATCGGGATGCGGCGCCGCCGGAAGCGGAGGCGACGCTTTTTTAACGAAGATCGGGTGAGATTGTGCCTTGATCGATTTCTCCGGAAGCGGAGTTCAGGGCAATGAAACGCGCACAAAAACGCGCCCACGAGGTGGGGAACGTCTATCTCAAAGCGCTCGCCGGGCTGCCGCGCGAGACTTGGCAGGAATGGCAGCTGGTGAAGCGCGTCGAGCGCATGGGGGCGCTGCCTCATGTGATCATGCAGGAAGTGGGCGGCAAGACCACGCGCACGGTCGCCATCTCCGTCCTCAACGACCCCGCCATCTGGGCGATGCGCGAAGCCTGAGCGCGTCAACGCTCGCGCGTTGCACCAAAGCCAAACTGCCAACGCGCCGATTCGAACTGCGGGCCTACTGATTCCGAACGCGCGGGCAAGCCCAGCGATCCGTTAGACATGCCGGGTGGTTTTCGGGTGTTAACATCGATGACGGTTACGGCATCGAAGGGCATCGCCGTGCCGCATAGTCAGTCACTTGCCTGCGTTGTCGGTCGGGTTATCACGGCAGCTTCCCGCCGCCGCCCAGGGTACCCTAGGATAACGAGCGAAGGCGTGCTGATCGGCGCGCGTGGGGTCGTCCATCGCGAGGAGTAAGCGCGAATGTCTGTCGCCGATGATGTCTTAGCGCTCATCCGCTGCGATGAGCTGGTCGCGTTCGCGCTCGAGCTCTGCAACATCGACAGCGCCATCGGACATGAAGGGGCGGTGGGCGAGCATCTTTACCAATGGATGCGGCGCCTCGGCCTCAATCCGCGCAAGATCGGCCTGCAGACGGAGCGCTTCAACCTGCTTGGCAAGGTTGAGGGCACGGGCGGCGGGCTTAGCCTCATCTTCAACAGCCACATGGATACGGCCGTGCCGCGCGCGCACGACCTCGTCCATGCCGATCCCACGGAGCGTCGGTATCACGCCGCCTGGGTCGAGGGCGACGCGCTGATCGGAGAGGGCATCATCAACGACAAGGGCCCGATGGCGGCTTTCCTCATCGCTGTGAAGGCGATCAAGGACTCGGGGCATCGGCTCCTCGGCGATCTGCTGGTATCCGCCGCCATCAATGAGACGGGAGGAGAGCCTTGCGACGACGCGCCGGGCGCTTATGGACAGTCGAAGGAGCTGGGCACGCGCTTCCTCGTCACCCATGGCGCGGTGGCCGATTACGCGCTCGTCGCGGAGGGAACCGGGTTCGGCATCGTCTGGGTCGAGGCCGGCGAGTTCTGGTACAAGGTGACGCTGCGCGGCGACGCGCCCCCTTACTACACGCCTTACCTCCCGGAGCGTTCGACGCTCGCGACCAGCCCCAACATGATTGTCGCCGCGGCACCCGCGATCGCTGCACTCGAGGATTGGGCGACCGCATATCAGAAGCGCAACGCCTACGCCTGCCCCGGGGGAACGATCGTGCCTAAAGCGCAGATTGGCGCCATAAGGGGCGGCGACCCCAACCGTCCGCTCTTCTCGACACAGCTCTGCGAGCTCTATCTCGACGTCCGCTCCGTGCCCCACCAGGACCCGTTGCGCGTCCGCGACGAGATCCGGCAGGCGCTTTCCGGTGCCGGGCTCAACGCCACGGTCGAGCTCTTCTCCTATCGCCCCGCCTTCGAGGCGCGCGGCATCGAGCGGCTTGCCGAGGCAGTTCGCCGCGCCCACCGCGCGCAATTCTCGGAAGAGCCGCAGCCGGCGCCGGTGGAGACCTCGAGCATGTGGCGCGACATCAATGCCTTCAACGAGGTTGGCATCCCGGCGCTTACCTACGGCCCACGTTCGCGCGCCCAAGGTGGAAAGCGCGCGCTCTCCATCGAGAGCCTTTATCAATCCGCACAGCTCTATGCTCGGATCGCTCTCGATATTTGCAGCGAACGCAAATAGGCGGCGGGGTTATTTCGCGCGCTTTCCGGCCTCTTCGATCAGGCTCATATCGACGTAACGCTTGGCATCGATCTTTTTCTTGATCAGGCCGAGCTCATGTTGCACGTCGAGGTTCTTCTGCAAAATCGCGGTATCCACGAGGCCTTTGGGATCGCGGTAATAATCCTGGTTCGTGAACGCCCAGCTCGCAAAGCGCTCTGCAGGGATCTTGGTGAACTCCGAGATCGCCTTTAGTGCCGCGGGACGATTCGCCGGGTCGTTGTACCAGCGCAGCGCCCGCAGATAGTCTTCAAAGAAGTCGATGACCACGTCCCGGTGGGTCTTCAGAAATCCCGCTCGAGCGGTCATCATGGAAATCTCCGCCGGCCCCATCGCGTCCAGCCCCGTGAAGAGCGAGCGAGCGCTGCTCTGCAGCGCGGGGGCCAGATAGAACGGGAGCACGGAGGTGATGAGGTCGGCCTTCCCTTCCTCCAGCATCGCATTCATGTTCGGCATGCCGGCCTCAATAAAGCTCACGTCGCGCGCATCATTGAGCTTATGCCGGCGCAGCATGAAGCGCAGAGCCATGTCGCTGATGCTGCCGAGCGCGGGAGTCGCCAGCACCTTGCCCTTCAAGTCTTCGACCTTCCGAATCGGACTTTCCTTCTTCACCATGTAATGCGTCGTGAAATGGCCGGCATAGCCATCGCGATCCTCATCCAGAATGATTCGCAGATCGCTCAGGCCTGCATTCTGGACCGCCAGCGCGAATGACGAGTAGCCGAAGGGCGCAATGTCGAGCTCACCCGAGGCGATCGCATTGGTGAAAAGCGTACTCCCCTGGAACCGCATCGACTCGATCACGTAGGACTTGCCGTAATGGCGTCCGATGGATGGATCCGGAAGGAGAATGGGCGTGATCTCGGCCGGCACGAGCACCCAGCCGACGCGGAGCTTGACCGGGTCCGCGGTCGCCGCGCCTCCCCAGAGGACGAGCATCGCCACGATCCATGCTCCGAACCGCATCGTTTTTCTGCGCATCCGATTCCTCCCTGCTTGGCCAATGGTGAGCTCGATTGCTCCGACAGGCGGCAAACTGTTTATGCTGCGGCGGCCCAATCCTTCGCCCGACGGCTATTGCATTCGGCCGCCGGAAAAGCTCGCAAGCTCGGGCCGAGGCGCGAATGCTCGGGCGGAACCCCCGAAACGCCCAAACCGTGGTGCCGACGCGCAGATTCGAACTGCGGACCTACTGATTACGAATCAGTTGCTCTACCACTGAGCTACGTCGGCGCCGGCAAGGCGCGCCGGAACTTATAGCCGCGTTCCCGCATCGTCAATCGCAAGCCCGAGCGGCGGGGCCGCGTCGGCCGCGCGCGCGGGCGCGGCGCCGGGCACGGGCAGCGACG
>DATEKH010000035.1:0-6605 GCA_035277525.1 Allostellaceae bacterium | reverse complement strand
TCCTCGGCGCGCGTCACCGCCGCGATCATGCGCTCGTATGACTCCCGCGCATCGGCGCCGAAGGTGAAGATGCCGTGCTTTATGAGCACCAGCCCCTCGACCGCGGGATCGGCTTCGTAGATCTCGGCGGCTTTCTTGGCGAGCGCGAAGCCGGGCATGATGTAAGGCACGATGCCCAGCTGCTTGCCGTAAATTTCGGCGCAGAGCGCTGCGGCGTCGGGCTGATCGGCGATGCTCAACACCGCGGTCGAATGCGTGTGGTCGACATATTTCTGCGGCAGAAACGCGTGCAGCAATGTCTCGACCGAAGGGTTGGGGGCACCGGGATCGAGGAGATTGGCGCGCTGATAGCGCACCATGTCTTCGTCCGAGAGTTGCTCGCGCTGACGCAGCTTCAAGAGCGGCTTCAGCCGCACTGCCGGCAGGCCCGCAGGCTCGATGTCGCCCAGATCCCAGCCGCTGCCCTTGACGCAGAGGACCTCGACCTCCTCGCCCGCCAAATCCTTGGCCGTAGATTTGACCGAGGTGTTGCCGCCGCCATGGAGGACGAGCAGCGGGTCCTGGCCCAAGAGCCGCGAGGTGTAAACGCGCAGCGCGAGATCGGCCGCCACGCCCTGCTGGGCATAGCGCGTCACCATCGCCTCGGCTTCCTCGTCGCGCCAGCGGGATTTCATGACGCAGAGCGGATTGTGGAAACGCGGAGCACAACCCCTCTCCGCCGCGAAGCGGGGGAGAGGGAGGGACCCATTGCGCAGCAATGGGAGGGGGAGGTGGTGCTTGGAACAGACACCCACCTCACCCGCGCGCTGCGCGCGCACCCTCTCCCCCCAGAGGGCGGAGTGGGTGATAGCATTCCGGCCGCAATTCTATCGCGCCAGCGGCTCTTCATGGGCCGATCATAGAAGAAGTCGGCGACAAGGCGAACACCTTACGGCCAGCGCGACGGCGCCAACTCAGCGGTAATCGAGGCCGATATCGAGTTGCTGCACGCTGTGGGTGAGCCAGCCGAGCGAGAGGAGATCGACCCCGGTCGCCGCGATCGCCGGCGCGGTTTTGGGCGTGATTCCGCCCGAGGCTTCGGTGACCGCCCGGCCCGCCACAAGCGCGACGGCGCGGCGCATTTGGTCCAAATCCATATTATCGAGCAGCACTGCGTCGACGCCGACGGCGAGCCCTTCCTCGAGCTGCGCGAGCGTGTCGACCTCGAGTTCGATCTTGACGAGATGCCCGATCGCGGCGCGGGCGCGCTCGACCGCTTGGCGGATGCCGCCCGCCGCGGCAATGTGATTGTCCTTGATGAGCACGGCGTCATCGAGTCCGAAACGGTGATTGAAGCCGCCGCCGACGCGAATCGCGTATTTCTGCAAGTTTCGCAAGCCGGGTAAGGTCTTGCGCGTGCAGATGACGCGCGCCTTCGTGCCTTTGACCGCGTCGACCACAGCCGCGGTGGCGGAGGCGATGCCACTCAAATGGCAGAGAAAGTTCAACGCAACCCGCTCGGCGGTCAAAATGCCGCGCGCCGGCCCGGCGATGGTCGCGATGAGATCGCCCTTCTCGAGCCGGCTGCCATCGGGCTTGGCCACCGTGGCCTTGATCGCGGGATCGACCAGCTCAAACGCCAGCAGCGCCACGTCGAGCCCGGCGACGACGCCCGGCTTGCGCGCGATCAGCGCCGTTTCCGCCTTGGTCGCGGCCGGAATGATCGCATCGCTGGTGATATCGCCGGCGCGGCCCAAATCCTCGATCAGCGCATCGCGCACCTGCGCCTCGATCATCACCCGCGGCAGAGCGGGAACCGACAGAGGCTCGCTCTTTCGCTGGGCGGAGGACCGCGGCCGTACGGGTGTGGTCACGGGGTGCAGCATGATGCCCTCCTTAGACCGCGAGCATGCGCTCGACCGTCTGGCGCGCGCGCTCAGCAATGACTGGATCGATCGTCACCTCGTGGCCCATGGTCTCGAGCGAGCGCCTGATCTTCGGCAGGGTGATGCGCTTCATATGCGGACAAAGATTGCAGGGCCGCACGAAATCGATCTCGGGGTGGAGCGCGGCGATATTGTCGCTCATCGAGCATTCGGTCATCAGCACCACGCGCGCCGGCCGCTTTTTCTCAACGTAATCGGCCATTGCCGCGGTCGAGCCGGCGAAATCCGCTTCGTCCACGACATCGGGCGGGCATTCGGGGTGAGCCAGGACCACGACTCCCGGATGCGTCGCGCGGAGCTCGCGCAGCTCCGCCGCGGTGAAGCGCTCATGCACCTCGCAATGACCTTTCCACGCGATGATCTTGACGCCGGTTTCCTTGGCGACGTTCTGCGCCAGATATTCGTCGGGCAGCATGATCACCCGCTCGACGCCGAGGGACTCGACGACTTTCTTGGCGTTGCCCGAGGTGCAGCAAATATCGGATTCGGCCTTCACCGCCGCCGAGGTGTTGACATAAGTCACGACCGGCACGCTGGGATAGCGCGCGCGCAGCAGCCGCACATCGGCCGCGGTGATCGAAGCAGCCAGCGAACAACCGGCGCCGGGATCGGGGATCAGCACGGTCTTTTCCGGATTGAGCAGCTTCGCCGTCTCGGCCATGAAATGGACGCCGGCGAGGACGATCACCGCGGCGTCCGTCTTGGCGGCTTCGCGCGCGAGCGCCAGGCTGTCGCCGACAATATCGGCGACGCCGTGAAAGATTTCCGGCGTCTGATAGTTATGCGCGAGGATGACCGCGTTGCGCGCGCGCTTGAGGGCAAGGATCGCGTCGACATCATCCGCAAAGACCCGCCACTCGATCGCCGGGATCACATGCTTTACCCGGCCATAGAGCGCGGCGCTGGGCATCGGGGCGGAAAAACTGTCAGGCATCGGCGCCTCCTTATGCTCAAATTGAGCACTCACCGAAATCTAATACTACACCTGAGCATAAGCGTGTCAAGCGCAAGAGGAGGGGGTGGCCCGCGCCGGCGATTTCATGCCAGCCCTGCACAAAAGGCATCGGTCGGCCCGCGCTAGCGCGCGACGACGGTCGGGGGTTCAGAACGGAGGGGACAGCGGCTCAGGCCGGGCGGGCGATCGGCAGCTTGGTTCCGGCGAAGGCGCGCTCTTGCAGGACCTCGCGGCGGAAGCGCACGAGCTTGGCAGGCCGGCCGCCGGTTTCGGTCGAGACCTTGCCCGTCTCCTCCACCAGCCCCTGCTGCTCGATCAAGCGGCGGAAATTCTGCTTGTGCAGGCGTTGTCCGGCGAGCGCTTCCACCGTGCGCTGTAGCTCCAGCAGGGTGAAGCTCTCGGGCATCAACTCAAACACCACCGGCCGGTATTTGATCTTGGCGCGAAGCCGGGCAACGCCGGTGGCGAGGATGCGGCGATGATCATGCATCATCGGCTCGCCAGGCACAGGATCGGCGATCGGACGCGCCTGTCCGGCCTCCGGCACGAGCATGGCTTCATAAAGCAATTCGTAACGCTGCAGCACCAGCTCTTCATTCCATTCCCGGGGCGTTCCGCCGAAGGTGGTGGCGATCCGCTGCGTACGCTCCCGCCGCAATTGAGGATCCGGCACGGAATCGGCCCAAATCGAGAGCCGGCGAATGATCGCCTCGACGATCCCGGGCGATCCCTCGCGCCGATCCTCCCAGGGCAGATAGCGGTACCAGTTGCGCCAATCTGGCGCCTGCTCGCCGGTGGCGCGGGCCTCGCGCGTCAGGCCCAGATAGCTGATGGAGATGACCCGACCGCCATCCTGGGTACGGTCGCGATCGGCGAAGGTGTAGAGCTGTTCCATATAGCCCAGGGGGTGGTGGGTCTGGCGTTCGACCCAGTCGCGCAGCCCGGTCTGCAGCGAGCGGTGACCGGATTCGAACGGGCCGGAGGGCAAGGCCTTCCCGCCATGGACGGTCAGAACACGGGGTTCCTCGCCGGTCACGGCGACGAGGATGGCCGTCAGATCGATAGCAACGGCGTTTTTCTCGGACGGGGTCAATCGAGGGGCATCTCCCAGAGCGGAATGTGCCACAACGGGCGCAACCCAATATTCCGCCCGGCAAGCCTTGCGGGCAAGGCGGGAATTTCCTCGCAAAGCGCCAAATTCCGCCCGTTTTACAGCATGGTAACCAATGATGGGCACTAATACGGCATGAGCGGACCACCCGAGAATCGGGACCCCCAGCATAAGGACGAGAACGTCTTGCGCCAGCTTTCCCCACAAGAGCTCCGCCAGGTTCTCCAGCTGCACGAGCTTTTCATCTCGCGCCTGCCGGGCGGACGGCGCGCGGTGCTCGCCCATCACGACCTGTCAGAGGCCGATCTCAGCGATCAGGATCTGTCGGGCGCCGATCTCACCGGCGTCAGGCTGCATCGCGCCAACCTCAAGAACGCGCGGCTGTGCGGCGCCAAACTCTCGACCGCCGATTTGCGCGCCGCCAATTTGAACGGTGCCGATCTCACCGGCGCCGATCTGCGCTCGAGTTGCTTGCGCGCAGCGCAGCTCAATCGCGCCAAGCTGCCCAATGCCGACATGACCAAGATCGTGCCGCTGCGGCTCCTCGGGCTCGAGGGCAAGCAGTTCAACGGCGAGGAGGCGCCGCGCACCGATCTCTCCTCGATCGAAGCGCGCGAATGCGACCTTTCGGGCGCGAAGCTCGCCGGCGCTTCGATCATCCGCGCCGATCTGACCGACGCCAACATGACCAATACCGATCTTTGCGGCGCCGATCTGCGCAATGCAAACATCACCGGCGCGGTTCTCGAGCGCGCCGATTTGTCGGGCGCCAACCTCTCGGGTGCAACCTTGCGCGGCGCGACGCTGGCCAACGCCAGGCTCAACGGGGCCGAGCTCAAGGGCGTCGATGTCAGCGGCGCCATCCTCGATCCCGGCGCGCTCGCGCTGGGCAAAGACAGCAACGAGGTTCAAGGCGCAACCCGAGGCCCGGTTTCGCCCGAAGACATCAAGGAGACGCTGAGGCTGCATCAGCTCTGGCTCGACAGCCGCGGCGCCGAAGGCCAGCGCGCGGTGCTGAGCGAACGCGACCTGTCTGGCTGCGATTTGCGCAAGGCGAAGCTCGCTCTGGCGGTGCTCGCGCGCGCGGTGCTGCGCGGCGCCGATCTGACCGAAGCTTCGCTCGTGATGTGCGATCTCTCGCTCGCCGATTTGCGCGATGCGCGGCTCGATCGCGCGGATCTGCGCGGCGCCAAGCTCATTCGCGCGCATTTATCGGGCGCGACGCTCGTGCGCGCCAACCTGATGCCGCTCGAGAATGTCGGCGACCGCAAATACGATTTTCCGGCCAATCTCGAAGGCGCCAAGCTTGGCCGCGCCGATCTGCGCGAGGCTCAGCTGAACCAGGCCAAGCTCGGCAATGTCGATCTCTCGGGCGCCAATCTCGACCACGCCGATTTTCGCCAGGCCGATCTTGCCAACGCGAATTTCCAGGACGCGGCGGCCGCCAAGGCGCAGTTCGAGGGCGCGAGCCTGCGCGACGCGCGCAACCTCAGCGCCCAGGCCCGCAAAGCCTCAATGTAGGCTGGGCGATTTCAGGAATTGCGAGCGATCGGCTGAGTGGACGCTGAGATCGAGCGTCTTGCCGTCGCGATAAACCAAGAGCGGCACGTCGACGCCGGCCCGGCCCTGTCGCCAGATGCCGCGATAGAGCGCGGCGAGATCGCCGATCTCGCTGCTGCCGACGGCGAGGATGATGTCGCCGATCTTCAGATTGGCACGCCGCGCCGGCCCCGAATTTGCGAGGCCCGCGACCACGACCTTGTTGTCGATCTCGGTCGCATAGAGTCCGAGCCACGGGCGCGGCGGATGGTTGGGCTTGCCGAGCGTCAGCAGATCGTCATAGATCGGCTTCAGCAGATCGATCGGCACATGCATGTTGAGATGCTCGGCCGGACCGTTCTCGCGCGCCTGCTGCAGGTGAAGCGAGCCGATGCCGAGGAGGTTGCCCGCGCCGCCAATCAAGGCGGTGCCGCCCCAATTGGGATGCGCCGGCGCGGTGAAGATCGCGTCCTCGATGAGATACTCCCAATAGCCGGAGAATTCCTGCTTTGCGGCGATGCGCGCCGCGACCGCGTGCTCGCGGCCGCCGCCGCCCGCGACGATGACGCGGTCTCCCGGCCGCGCCGCCGCGGAATGCCCGAGCGCGATCACCGGCAATTTGAGCCGGCCGAGCGCCTGGACCAGGCCGAACCCGGTCTCCTGGTCATAAGCGAGCGCATGGCCCGGTAAAGCACGGCCGTCGATGGTGTTGAGCCAGATGGTTTCGGCCTCGGTGATGAGATAGCCGATCGTCAGCACCACGCCGTCCTCGCGAATGATCACGCCATTGCCCGCGCGCTCGGTGCCGAGCGTCTGCGCCGTGAAGCCGTCGCTCGGCACGGTGGCCCGGACGGTCACGGTTGCCGAGAGCACGCGATCGAGATCGAAATCCCAGTCCTCGGGCTTGGGTTGGGCTTGAGCCGGAATGTCCCATTCGCTCGGCGACGGCATGGCGGCCTCCATTCTCTTGTTAGGAAGTATACACCAGCCCACGGCCGCACAAGGGGCGGCGCTATTCTTCGGCCGCGTGGGACCGCCGCAAGCTCTTCAGCCGCGCGCGCCGCGCCTTGGCCTC
>DATEKH010000034.1:0-18912 GCA_035277525.1 Allostellaceae bacterium | reverse complement strand
ATAAGCGGGGTAATCGAAGAACCCTCTCCGCCCGCCTGGCGGGGGGAGAGGGTGCGAAGTCGGCGCAAGCCGGCGGAGCGGGTGAGGTGGGTGGCGATGGCGGAGAGATCGTGCGACGGCGCAACACCTCACCCTCCCCATCGCTCTGACGAACGATGGGACCCCTCCCTCTCCCCGCTTCGCGCGGAGAGGGACGCTGCATCGCATCTGATCCCAACAGAACGAAGTCCGCTCTAAGCGATTCGCTCGATCAGGGTTTCGAGACAAGCGCTGAAATCGGGCGCGTCAACCTGGCGCGCGAGGACCTGCGTTGGGATCGGGCGCGGCAGAAAACGCGACATGGTGTCGAGCTTGGCGACCACGCCGTCGCGGCCCAGAGGCGTCTCGGGATCGCCGCGCGGGTTGAGAACCTCGCTCTCGTAAGTCCGGCCGCCGGCCTCGATCTGCACCGCGCCGCCCCATTGCCGCGGATAGAGCGCGGTCAATTTCTCCGAGACGGTCACCTCGATGCGGTCGAGAAGATGTTCAACCGCGGCCTCCTCGGTGCGCAGGCTGGCGCGCTCGATGTCGCAGAGCTCGTCCGGATAGAGCGCCGCAAGCGCCAATTGGTAATGGATGCCGCGCGACTGGGATTTGGTCGCAGGCCGCTTGGCACGATCGATCATGGCGCGATAGTGTTGCGGCACGGCGATGGTGATTTTATCGATCGCGCCCAGCTCGATCTTGTGCGTGCGCAGCGCGCCGATGAAGGCCTCGGTCGCGGAGAGGCCCTGCCGCGAGGTGCAGTAGGGCTTGAAGCCGATGCGCGCGAGGTGAGGCGGCGCGCCCGGTCCCGCGATCTCGGGCAGGGCGATCGTCTCGACGCTCCAGACCGGCGAGACCTTGGCAAGGATCGCCTCATCGCCATGCATGCCGCGCGAAGCGGCGGCGGCCGCCAGCAACCCGCTTTGGACGGCGGAAGCGAGGACAAGCCAGCGCGGCGCCGGTTCCTTCTCGATCCGTCCGGTGACGCCGGTCGCGCTCGAGGCGGCAATCGCCATCGCGTCGCGAATCTTTTCTTCGGAGAGCGCCATCGCTTTCGCCGCGATCGCCGCCGCGGCGATGCTGCCCGTCAGATAGGTCGGCCAGACGCCGCGATAGACAGTCTCGGCGCCGCGCGCGGCAAGGCCCAGCGTCACCATCACCTGATAGCCGGCGAGCATCGCTTCGATCATGCGATCGCGCGGCGCTTTGGCGATGTGGCCCGCGAGCAGCGCCACTGGGATCACGACCGAGCTCGGTGTGACGCAGGACTCGATATGAATATCGTCGCACTCCGTGAGCCGGCAGGCGGTGACGAGCAGCGCCGCGGCGCAAGCAGGGTGTTCGAGCAGGTTTTTCGGCCGCGATAAGAACGCCGCATCGAGCAAGGCCTCGCGCGTTGCTGCGATCTCGCCGGTCGCGGCACCCGCGCAAGCGCAGCCGAGCGCGTCGAAGGCGTGGAGCTTCAGCCGATCGAGCGTTGCCGCATCGAGGTCGGATGCGCGCCGTGCCGCGATCCACGCCGCGAGATCGGGCAGGAGGCGCGGATCAGCCCCCACGTTGCGCCCGCCTGTCCCGGCGCAGCTTCTCGGTCGCCGCCACGTCGAGCTGGATCGCGTCGAGGCCTTGGCCTTGATCGAGCCGCGCGACGACGCCGTATTCCTCGCGTGCGGCCTCGGCGGAGACCATGCCGTCGCGAATATCCTCGATCACGCGCATCGGCTCGCGATCCAAGGGATCGCCCCAGCCGCCGCCGCCCGCGCTGCGGATGATGACGCGCGATTCCGCCGGCACCTGGTACCAGTTGGCGTTGACCGATTTCCACTCGTTCTCGCCCGCGCGCAACACCAGCCGGTCGGGCCTGCCGCCATTCTTTCCGCCCCACAGCCCCCAAGGCGGCACGCGATGACGCCCGGTCTGGGTGATGTTCCAGCGCCCGGTGACGACGTTGCGGACTTTGACATCGAGACCGAGGCCGCCGCGGAACTGACCGGCGCCGGCCGAATCCGTGCGCAGCTTGCGCTGCTCGACGATGATCGGAAAGCGCTGCTCCAGGGATTCGATCGGGCCGTTGCGCACATCGCCCTGGCAGATCGTGCAAGAGGCCGAAGGCCCATCCTCCATCGGCCGTCCGCCCCAGCCGCCGCCCTCGGTGCTCTGCACGACGAAGCGTTTGCCGGTCGCGGGATCGGTGCCGAAGAAGGTCATGTTGTCGCCCATCGCGCCCTTATGCGCGGCCGGCGTCATCGATTTGCGCGCAGGCGCCATGGCGGCGAGGATCGCGTCGATGACGCTCGGCAGCGCGACGCTCCACGCGGCCATGGGCGCGGGGAATTTCGCCATCATGAAATTGCCTTCCGGCAGCACAACCTTCAGCGCGCGGAACGAGCCCTCGTTCACCGGCGCGACCGGCGAGGTCAGCGCCTTATAGGCGATGTAGGGCGCGGCCAAGGTGCGCCCATTGATGCCCGAGTTGCGCTGCGGCGAGCAGCCGGAAAGGTCGACCGTCATGTCGCTGCCCGCGATCATGACCTTGACGTGGATTTTGAGTGGGCCGTCGGTCGCCGCCGCGCTGTCGTCGAACTCGGTTGCGAATTCGTAGGTGCCGTCCGTGAACTCCGCGATGACCTGGCGGCATTGCGCCTCGGTCTGGTCAAAAATCTGTTTGATCGAATCGCGCACCGTCGCCTCGCCATATTTGGCGAACAGCTCTTCGAGGCGTTTGAGGCCGAGATTGCAGGCGGTGATTTGCGCCTCGAGATCGCCCATCGAGGATTCGGGATAGCGGATGTTGTCGGCGATCAGCGCCAGCACAGTTTCATTGGGCTTGCCCGCCTCGTAGATCTTGAGTTGGTTGAACTGCAGGCCCTCGAGCCACGGGTCCGACGCGGCCGAGCCCGCGCCGAAGCCGGTCGAATAGCCGCCAACATCAATCCAATGCGCCCGGATGATGGTGAAGCCGAAAAGCTCGCCCTGCCAGAAGAACGGCGTGTAAACGCACATATTGTTGAGATGCTGGCCGCACACGGCCTGATGATTCATCAGGATCACGTCGCCCGGCGCGAAGCGCTTGATGCGCGCAACGCCGTCGCGGATAACGACGCCGAGATCGGCGAGGAAATGGCTGACGCCACCGCCATTCTGCGCCAGGAGATTGCCATCCTTGTCGAGAATGGCGCAGCTGTAATCGCCGACCTCGTAGATCATCATGTTATAGGAGGTGCGCTTCAGCACATGGGACATTTCGTCGGCGATCGCCGGCAGCGCGTTGCGCAGCACCTCGACCGTGATCGGATCGGCAGCCATGTCACGCGCCTCCTATCGAAATCAGAATCTCGCTGGTGGGGCAAATCTCCGCGGTGTCGCCCTCCTGGAGCAGCACGGTCGAGGCGCTCTCCTCGATGATCGCGGGGCCGCTGATACGGCGCCCCACGGCGAGCGATCCGCGGTCGTAAATGGCGCAGGGCGTCGGACGCCGGGCATCGGCGAGATAGATCGCGCGCTGCCGGGGCGGCTTATCGCGCTCCGCGCCCGCGGTGGGACGAAAATCGAGCCGGGCGCGCTCGCCGATGGCGCTGGCGCGGACATTGACGATCTCGACCGGCCGCTGCTCGGCGTGCTGGCCGTAATGCCGCTGATGCAGCGCGTCGAAGCTGCGGCGAATTCCCTGCCTGTCTTCGTGCACGATCTCGTCCATCGTCACCGGGACGTTCAAATAGAATTCCTGACCGACATAGCGGATATCGAGCGAGAGCTGCATCTTCTGCTGCGGCGCGGCAATGCCCTCCGAGGCGAGCAGGGCGCAGCCCTGCGTGGTGAAAGTCTCGCAGATCTGGCGAATCGCGGCGAAATCGGCCTCGGCCATGGCCCGCGCATGGGTTTGCACATAGTCGTGCCTGAGATCGGTCATGAGCATGCCGACCGCCGAGAAATGCGCCGGCAGCACCGGCAGGATGACGCGCGGGATCGACAATTCGCGCGCGATCAGCGGCGCGTGCAGCCCGCCATTGCCGCCGGAGGCGACGAGGACGAAATCGCGCGGATCGTAGCCGCGCTCGATCGAGACGCCGCGCACCGCCAGGGTCATATGCGCGACCGCGATCTTGAGCATGCCGAGCGCCGCCTCCTCGACGCCGAGCCCCAATTTGCCGGCAAGCTTTTCCTTGATCGCCGCGCGCGCCGCCGCCTCATCGAGCTTCATCTCGCCGCCGAGGAAATTGTCGGCGTCGAGCCGGCCGAGGACGAGATTGGCGTCGGTGATGGTGGGCTCTTCGCCGCCGGTGCGATAGCACACCGGGCCGGGCGAGGCGCCCGCGCTCTTGGGCCCGACCTTTAAGGCGCCGACGCTGTCGATCCAGCCGATGCTGCCGCCGCCGGCGCCGACCTCGACGACATCGACCACGGGCAGCATCACCGGATGACCCGAGGCGTAGCCGCCGACGTAGTAGCCCTCGGCGATCGCCGGATGGCCGTCGCGCACGACGCTTGCTTTGGCGGTGGTCCCGCCCATGTCGAAGGCGATCACCTGCGGATGGCCGAGGCGCCGCCCGATCTCGGCCGAGGCGTTGATGCCGCCGACCGGCCCGGACTCCATCAGGGCGACGGGGGCGCGGCTCGCTGCCGCAACCGAGGTCACGCCGCCATTCGACTGCATGATGAGCAGCGTGCCGGGAAACTTCTGGTCTTCGAGCCGCTGTTCGAGGGCGCGCAAATAGGTCGAGACGCGCGGACCGATATAGGCGTTCACCACCGTCGTCGAGCTGCGCTCGTATTCGCGATACTGGCGCAGGATTTCATGACTCAAGGAGATATAGGCGCCGGGAAAGGCCCGCCGCAGCGCCTCGCCCATCCGCTGCTCATGCGTCGGGTCGACATAGGAATGAAGAAAGCACACGGCGATCGCCTGAGGCTTGAGCGCCGCCACCTTCTTGCACACGGAGGCGATCTCGGCTTCGCTCAAAGGGAGGATCGGCTCGCCCCTGGCGCTCATGCGCTCATTCGCCTCGACGATCAGGCCGCGGCGCACCAAGGGGGTGGTGCGCCTGAAGAACACGTTATAGGCCTCGGGCCGGTTGCCGCGGCCGATGAGATAAGCGTCGCCCGCGCCCGCGGTCGCAATCAGGACAGTGCGCGCGCCGGTCTGCTCGATGAGCGTGTTGATGGCGATGGTCGCGCCATGGACGAAGGTCTCGCACGCGCTGAGCGCAACACCGCTCTTCTTGAGGCAATTCTCAATCCCGATGGTGAAATCCTCGGGCGTGGTCGAGCTCTTGGCGTGACGCAGCGCGCCGGTTTCGTCATCGACATAGACGAGATCGGTGAAGGTTCCGCCGATATCGAGCGCGACATGTGCTCCCATGCGTATGATCCCGACCTGGTTGTTTCTTGGCGCCGAAGCAGCGCCGCGGCGGGGCGCAAATCCTGTTCCGCGTGTCGCGCGATGTCAACGCTCCTTGCCCGCTTGGCGCGCGGCAAAGTATGCTGGGCGCGAGGCGCACGGAACCACCATGGGCGAGGACAGCTCGGGCGATGGATAGCGCGCAACGGCGCAATGGTGCGTTCGATCTGATGGCGTGCGCGCTTGCATAGCGCTGCGCATTGTTGCTCCTCTCCGCGCGCAGCGGGGAGAGGAAGAGGCCCAACCCGCAGGGTTGGGAAGGTGAGGTGTGCTTCCGCCGCCACCGCTCATGAGTTTTGGCCCCACCTCATCCGCTCCCCCGGACTGCAGTCCGGGCGTCGCACCTTCTCCCCCCGCAAGCGGGCGGAGAAGGTTTAAGGGATCTATCCTAATGCCCACGCAGTCGGCGGATGTGGTGGTGATCGGCGGCGGGCTTGCCGGCTTCGCGGCCGCGATTCGCTGCGCCGAGCAGGGCCTGCGCCCGGTCATCCTCGAACAAGGAGCCGAAGAGAATTATCTCTGCAATTCGCGCATCACCATGGGCGTGTTCCAGGTGGCGCTGCACGACATGCTGGGCGACGCGGACTCGCTTGCCGCCGCGATCGATCACGCAACGCGCGGCTATGTCGCCGGCGCGCTGCGCGATAAATACGCGGCCGAGGCCGGGCCGGCACTGCGCTGGCTCATGGGGCATGGCATTCGCACGATCAAGGCCGGTGCTGCGACGCGCAGCCTCGCGACCTTGGCGCCGCCCGTGCCGCGCCAGCCCGGGCTCCACTGGCAAGGCCGCGCCGGAGATGTGATGCTGCGCACCCTCGCAGCGAAGCTGCACAGCCTCGGTGGCACGCTCCAGCGTGGCATAAGGGCGCGCGAGCTGATCATGGAGGGCGGGCGCTGCGCGGGCGTGGTCGCGACGCGGGACGGCGAGCGCCATCGCTTTACCGCACCGGCCGTCGCGCTCGCCGATGGCGGGTTCCAGGGCAATCCCGATCTCGTCCGCCGCTTCATCAGCAAACGCCCGGAGCGTTTGCTCGACCGCAACGCCAAGACCGGCTGCGGCGATGCGCTGCTGATGGCCGAGGCGGTCGGCGCGGCGCTCACAGAGATGGGCTGTTTCTATGGCCATGTTCAGGCACGCGACGCTATGGACGATCCCGAGCTCTGGCCCTATCCAACGATCGATTTCCCGATTGCCGCCGGCATCGCGGTCGATGCGAGCGGACGGCGCTTTACCGACGAGGGCCTGGCCGGCGTTGCGATCGCCAATGCGATCGCGCGGCTCGATGATCCGCTGGGTGCGGTCGCGATCTTCGATGAGACGATCTGGGAGCTCAGCGGCAAGACCTATGTGATGTCGGCCAATCCGTTCCTCGTCGAGACCGGCGCCAGGTTTTATCGCGGCGAAAGTCTCGATGCGGCCGTGACGCAGGCGGGGCTGCCGCGCGAAGCCGTGACCGCGACGGTCGGGCGCTACAACGATGCAGTCGAGGCCGGCACGCTCGATCGCCTCGATCCGCCGCGCAGCGCCGATACCGGCCATATCTGGGGCTCGAAGGCGCTGCCGATCCGTCGGCCGCCCTTTTACGCGGTGCCGCTTTGCGCCGGCATCACCTACACGATGGGCGGTGTCGCGGTCGATGCGGCGGCGCGCGTCCAGCATCGCGACGGCCGCGCGATCGACGGGCTTTATGCGGCGGGCGGCACGATCGGCGGGCTCGAAGGCGGCCCGATCGTCGGCTATAGCGGTGGCCTCGCCAAAGCGCTGACCTTCGGCAAGATCGCGGGCGAGAGCATCGCGCGGGCGCTCGCGCGCTGAACGCTCATGCGACGTCGTCGAGCGCGAAGCCGGCGACGCGCTTGTATTGATCGCTCAGCGCTTTCAACTCGTCGTTCGTGATGTAGGCGCCGAGATCGTCGAAAGGCCGGTCGCCGACCAGCTCTTCGACGCGGATATTGATAAAATCGGGCGGGTGTTCGCGATTGGTGCGCACGACCTTCGCCGTGGCGCCGAGCCGCTGCGATTCATATTCCTTGAGCGCAGCCGGGGCATCGTCGCAACTCTTTAGGAGATCCGCGAGCGTGCGCGCATCGATCAAGGCTTGCGCGGCGCCGTTCGAGCCGCGCGGATACATCGGATGGGCGGCGTCGCCCGCCAAAGTGATGCGGCCGAAGGTCCAGCGCGCGACGGGATCGCGGTCCACCATCGGATATTCGAGAATCGTGTCGGCGCGGCGGATGAGCTCGCCGACATCGAGCCAGTCGAATTTCCAGTTTTCGTAGATCGCGAGAAAATCCTCGGGCCGGCCCGGCTTGTTCCAATCGTTTTGCTGGGTCGTGGGCGATTGGATTTCGGCCATCCAGTTGATGAGCTGATTTCCCTCGCCGTCGATGTTGTCGATGATCGGGTAGACCACGATCTTGCCGGTGCGGATCGAGCCGATGCGCATATAGGAGCGACCCGTGAGGATCGGCTTGCGCCGCGTCACGCCGCGCCAGCTGTTGATCCCGGCGAAGGCGAGCTTCTCGTCGGAATAAAACTGCCGCCGCACCGCCGAGTTGATGCCATCGCAGCCGATCGCGACCGTGGCGCGCACCGGCCCGAGCGTCTTGCCGCTCGAAGTCTCGCAAAGATGAAGCGTGACGCCATCGCCATCCTGCTCGATGCGGAGGCAATTCCTGTTCGTCATCAGCCGCTCCGGTCCGAGGAGCGCGAGCGCTGCCTTGTAGAGCGCCATATGCAGCCGGCCGCGGTGAATCCCGAGCTCGGGATAGGAATAGCCCGCATATTTGCCGCGCGGCTCCTTGTAGAGAAGCTGGCCGAAGCGGTTGAAAAAGCAGCTTTCGAGATTCTCGATCGCTAGCGATTTGATCTCGTCGAGAAGCCCCAGCTCGGCGATCTCGCGCGTCGCATGGGGCAGCAAGGTGATGCCGACGCCGAGCTCCTTGAGCTCGGGCGCGGTCTCATAAACGCGGCAGGAGATTCCGCGCTTCTCGAGATTGATCGCCAGCGCCAGGCCCGCGATCCCGCCGCCCACGATCGCGACAACCACGGCTTCACTCATTGTCCGAGCACCTTTTTCGCCATTGCCACGTATTTCTTGGTCTGCGCCCAGGCATCGGAGAGCGGCGCCAGCGCGCCGTCCGCCTGCGCTTCGATGAGCGCGGCCACGGCTTCGGGGCTGCGCTCGGATTCAGGCAGGAAACACCCTTCGCTCTCGCGCAGTTCCGCACGCGCGAAGCATCCGGCCCCGGCGCAGAGAATGACGCGCGAAGGCGCCTTCTCGCTGACGAGATAGAGGAGGCCGGGCGTCACCGATTCAGGCGACAGCAGGTCCTTGTCGTCATTCGCGAGAAATTGCTCGGTCATCCGCGTCGCCGCGGTCGGCGAGAGGATGTTCACGCGAATGCCGTTCTTCTCTCCCTCGTGATGGAGCACGTTCATCAGGCCGATCAGCGCGGTTTTCGCCGCGCCGTAATTCGCCTGGCCGAAATTGCCGTAAAGCCCGCTCGAGGAGGTGGTGAAGACAATGCGCCCGTAATTTTGCGCGCGCATCGCCTCCCAAACCGCCTTGGCGCAATTGACCGCGCCCATCAGATGCACCTCGAGCACGGCACGGAAATCGGCCAGCTCCATCTTGGCGAAGCTCTTGTCGCGCAGAATGCCGGCATTGCAGACGAGGATGTCGATCCGGCCCCAGCGCTCCATCGCGCGCCCAGCCATCGCCGCCACTTGGGCGAAATCGGTGATGTCGGTCTCGTCGGCGATCGCGGTGCCGCCTTGCGCCGCGATCTCGGCCGCGACCTTCGCCGCAGGCGAGCTCGACGCGCCCGATCCGTCGAGCGCGGCACCGCGGTCGTTGACGACGAGGTTGGCGCCGCGCGCGGCAAGGCCGAGCGCGTGGCTGCGCCCGAGGCCATGGCCCGCGCCGGTGACGATCGCAACGCGGTTATCGAAGCGGATCGCGCCTTCGTTCATTGCCTTCGCGCTGGAAACCCGCCGCTATTTCTTCGGCGGATTGAGCTCCTTCCACGGATCTTTGACATTGGGAATGGTGTCGAACTCGACATTGGCAAGCATGCCGTTCTGCATCTCGGTCTTGCGAATATAGATGTTCTGGACGATGTCGCGGGTCTGCGGATCGACCGAGATCGGCCCGCGCGGGCTTTGATCGGTCTTCCAATGCGTCAGGAAAGCCATGGCCTGGTCGGCGGTGAACTGGCCCTTGGTCGCCTTCAGCAGATCGAACACCATCATCATCCCGTCCCAGCCATCGGCCGAGAGGAAATCCGGCGCCGGCTTCTCGCCATAGGCTTTTTTCCAGGCGGCGACGAAGGCCTTGTTGGCGGGGCGGTCCGCGGCCGCGGAATAGTTCCCGGAGGTGATCACGCCGACGGGCGTCGAACCCATATTCGGCAGCTCCTCGTCGGGCACGAGGTCCTGGGTCGAGACGATGTTGATGCCGGCCTGGCGCACGCCCAGATCCTGGATCGATTTCATGATTCCGGTCGCCTGCGTGCCGGCGGGAACCCAGACGAAGGCGACATCGGGCTTGGCGTCGCGGATGCGCTGCACCACCGGCGGGAAATCGGGCGAGGTCGGCGAGAAGGCGATGTCGCCGATGATCTGACCGCCGGCGCCGGTGAAGCCTTTCTTGAAGGCATCGCCCGCGTCATGGCCCGGAATGAAATCGCTGATCGCGACGAAGGCTTTCTTCCAGCCCTGCTTCACCGCCCATTGCCCCATCGGCAGGCCCGATTGCCAGAGCGTGAAGGAGACGCGCACGACATAGGGCGAGATGCGCGTGATCCCCGCGCCCGCGGCATTCGTGATGATCAGCGGCACCTTCGCCTGTGCCGTCAAGGGCGCCATCGCGGCCGCATTGGGCGAGGCGATCACCCCGAAGAGAAGCTGCACGTGATCGCGAGTGATGAGCTCCTGCGCGAGGCGTTTGGCGACCTCGGGCGTCGAGGTGTCGTCGCGCTTGATGATCTCGATCGAGACCCCGGGCGGCAGCTCCTTCTCGTGCTCCTTCACGTAAAGCGCGACGCCTTTGTCCATTTCGTCGCCCGGCTGCGCCAAGAATCCGGAAAGGCTGTTGATGTAGCCGATCTTGATATGCGTATCGGCGTGGGCGGTCGTTCCGCCCGCAACCCAAGCGGCAAGCGCGGCAAGCGCGAACCAACTCCTCGAAAACTTCACTGCCCCAAACATCTTTGCTTCCCCCTCGTGTCCAATCTTCGCGTTAAGTCGGTGGTGCGCCTTCTTCGCCCCCGGTCAGTGCCGCGGCTTGATCAGCCGGATCGGCTTGCCGTCGAGGAAGGCGCGGATGTTCTCGACCGCGTTGGCGTAGTAGATGCGGAAATTCTCTTCGATCGCATAGCCCAGATGCGGCGTCAGCACGACATTGTCGAGCTCGAGGAACGGATGATCCTTCGCGACCGGCTCGCGGTCATAGACGTCGATCGCAGCGCCGGCGATGCGCCGGCCTTTGAGCGCCGCGAGCAGCGCCGCCTCCTCGACGATCGGCCCGCGCGAGGTGTTGACGAGGTAGGCGGTCGGCTTCATGCGCGCAAGCTCGGCCGCGCCAACGAGGCCGCGGCTCTCCGCATTGAGGGGAACATGGATGGTGACGATGTCGGCGCGCTCGAACAGCGCAGGCTTCTCGACGCGCTTGATGCCGAGCTCGGCGGCGCGCGCATCGGTGAGGTTGCGGCTCCAGCCGATGACCTCGAGCCCGAAAGCCTGGCCGATCTTCGCCACCATGGTGCCGAGGCGGCCGAGGCCGATGATGCCGAGCGTCTTGCCATGGGCGCCATAGCCGATCGCGGTCTGCCAGCGGCCCTGGCGGATGGCGCGATCCTCGCGCGGTATGTTGCGTAAGAGGGCGAAGATCAATCCCCAGGTCAGCTCGGCCGTGGGATAGCCGACGCCTTCGGTGCCGCAATAAACGATGCCGCGCTCGGCCAGCGCCGCCGCGTCGATCGAGGCGTTGTGCATGCCGGCGGTGATCACGAGCCTCAGATTGGGCAGCTTGTCGATGAGCGCGCGCGGCAAAGGCGTGCGCTCGCGCGTCAGCACCAGGCATTCGAAGGTGTGGAGGCGCTTGGCGAGTGTATCGATCTCGGCGATATGCTCGGGAAACGCCTCGATCTGGGCTTCGGGATGGAGGCTCTTCCAATCCGCAAGACGCAACGCCACGGCGAGATAATCGTCGAGAATCGCGACGCGCAACATGGCAGCCTCCCACCCGGATTGATCGTCGCTCGATTGTGACGCTCGGCGCCGCGAGGCGCAAGGTGAGGCGCTTTCGAGGGCGCGCGCGATCGCCTATCCTTCTCGCCGCTGGGGCGCGGAGAGAGACATGGCGGGGCCGCTCGAGGGAATTCTTGTCGTCGCGCTGGAGCAGGCGGTCGCGGCGCCGCTCGCGACCTGCCGGCTCGCCGATGCCGGCGCGCGAGTCATCAAGGTGGAGCGCCCGGATGGTGATTTCGCGCGCTATTACGATCGCGCGGCCAAGGGCGAGAGTGCCTATTTCGTCTGGCTCAACCGCGGCAAGGAATCGATTGCCCTCGACATCAAGGATGCCGCGGACCGCGCGCTGCTTCTGCGCATGATCGCGCGCGCCGATGTGTTTGTGCAAAACCTGGCGCCCGGCGCCGCCGCGCGCGCCGGCTTCGCTCCGGCGGCGCTTTGCCAACGCTTTCCGCGGCTCATCGCCTGCTCGGTCACGGGCTATGGCGAGGCCGGACCCTATCGCGACATGAAAGCCTATGACCTGCTGATCCAGGGCGAGACCGGGCTCGCCTCGATCACCGGATCGCCCGAGGCGCCGGGCCGCGTGGGCGTGTCGGTCTCGGATATCGCGGCCGGCCTCAACGCCTATGCGGCGATCCTTGAAGCGCTCTATCACCGCGAGCGCGACGGCAAGGGCGCGCTCCTCGCGGTCTCGCTCTTCGATGCGACCGCGGAATGGATGGCGGTGCCCTTCATGCACCACACCTACGCCGGACACGCGCCCGAGCGCGTCGGGCTGCGCCATCCCTCGATCGCGCCTTACGGCGCCTTTGCGACCGGCGACGGCGGCGCGATCATTCTCGGCATTCAGAACGAGCGCGAATGGGCGAGTTTCTGCGCCAATGTGCTGAACCAGCCCGAGCTCGCCCGCGACCCGCGCTTTGCCGACAATCCGCGGCGCGTCGCCAATCGCCCGGCGCTCGAGGCGATCATCGCCGCGAATTTCGGCGGGGCGCCGCGCGCCGCCATCGCCGCCCGGCTCGGGCAGGCCGGCATCGCCTATGGCAACCTCAACGGGGTTGCCGATCTCGCGCTCCATCCCCAGCTAAGGCTTGCCGAGACGCCAACCCCGTCGGGTCCGGTCTCCCTGCCATTGCCGCCCGGGCGCGCGGAGGATGGGGCGCTCCGGCCGGTTCCGGCGCTCGATCAGCACGGGGCGGCGCTACGCCGCGAGTTTGCGCCACTCTAACCTGCGGCATTGCGCCGCAGCATAATTGTGCGGCGCACAACAACTGTTTCTAAACTGCGGCAAAGCTGGCCGGAAAGCAGGCGAAAAACAATTTTTCGCGAGCTTGATTTTGAGGTTGATTCGACAGCGCTCCTGCATCATATTGTGCATTGCGGCATCGGTCATCGCCCGATGACCTGCCGTACGTCTTCTAGGCGTTTCCTCCCTAAACTTGGGCCGCGCTTCGGCGCGGCCCTTTTCTTTGCGGAGGCGCTGCAAGGCTCGCGCCGCGCGGGGATGCCTCAGGACGCCGCCGTCGCCGATCCGTCGCCGAGGCGGCGCTGCATGATGACGCAGTCGATCCAGCGCCCGAACTTGAATCCCGCACCGGCCAAAAGCCCGGCGCGGGCGAAGCCCGCCTGCTCGTGGAGACCGATCGACGCCGCATTGGCGCTGTCGCCGATCATCGCGATCATCTGGCGCAAGCCAGCCGCGGTCGCCTCGTCGATAAGGCGCGCCAAGAGCGCCCGGCCGATGCCGCGCCGCGTCACCGCCGGCGCGACATAGATCGAATCCTCGACGGTGAAGCGATAGGCCGGGCGTGGCCGGAAATAGCCGGCATAGGCAAAACCCAACAGCGTCTCGCCGGACCTGTCGACCGCCACCAGAAATGGCAGCCCGGCCGCGAGCATGTCGCTGCGCCGGCGCGCCATCTCCTCGAGGGTCGGCGGCACGAGATCGAAGGTCGCGAGCGAGGTCCGCACGTAATGCTCGTAGAGCCCGGCGATGGCGGCAACATCGCCCTCTGTAGCGCCGCGCAACGCGAACGGCAGCGGCGCCGCAATGCCGTCTTTCACGCCGCCCTCAGAGCGGCGGGGTCGATCGCGGCCAGTGTCGCCGCGAGGCCGCGCATATCCGCGGCGAGTCGGGCGAAGAACGGTTTTCGCTGATAGCTGCGCTCGTCCATATAGAGGCTTCGCCCGATCTCGATCTGGAGGCAGTGCCCGCCTTCGGCCGGCTTGCCGTAATGCGTGGTCGTGAAGCCGCCGGCATAGGGCGCGTTGCGCACCACCGAATAGCCGCGGCCGATGAGGAAGCGCTGCGCCGCTTCGGAGATGACCGGATCGCAGGACGTGCCATGGCAATCGCCCAGCACGATATCGACCCGGCCGCGCGGCGCGATGCGGCTCGGCGGCAGGGTGGTCGACGGCATGGAATGGCAATCGAGCAGGAGGTAGCAGCCGAAGCGCTCGCGCGTCGCCTCGAGCAGTTGCGCCAGCATGCGGTGATAGGGGCGATAGAGCCGCTCGACGCGCTGCAAGGCCTCGGCGAAGCGCAGCTTGCGGGCATAAATCTCCTCGCCCGAGGCGACGACGCGCGCGATCGTGCCGAGGCCGACGCGCACCCTCGGCGAATGCGAGTTCACGAAATCCGGGAGCGCGTCCTCGAACATCGCCGGATCGAGCTCGAAAGCCTCGCGATTGGGATCGAGATAGGCGCGCGCGAAATGCGCCCGCAAGAGCGGCGCCCCGAGCCGCGGCGCGTCGGCGAAAATCTCGTCGACATAGCTGTCCTCCGAGCGGCGGAGCGCAAGCGGATCGAGCCGCGAGGCGGCGAGGAGGTCGGGCGGATAGGTCATGCCGCTATGCGGCGAGGCGAGCACGAGCGGAACGGTCTGCAAGCCCCCCGCCAGGATCTCGACCGGGGGCCGGACCGGCGCAATTTGCGCGACGTGACCTTCCATGCGCTCGAAATTACAGGCAATCCGGCCGTCCGTCATCCCTGGCGGAGCGGCCGTCGGCAAAGCGTCAATACTTCCTTTATTCGCGCCCATTAGGCTTTGCCGCTAAGTTCGAGAAGGAACTGGCGGATCGCTCATGGCCCGAATCATTCTTGCCGAGGATGACGACAATCTGCGCTTCTTCCTCGCCCGCGCCTTGCGCCGCGCCGGCCATGAGGTGAACGACTTTCCCGACGGCGAACAGGCTTTGAGCCGGATGAACGAGCACCCGGTCGATCTGCTGCTCGCCGACGTGGTGATGCCCGGGCTCGACGGGATCGAGCTGGCACGGCGTGCTTGCGATATGTGGCCGCATCTGCGGGTGATCTTCATCACCGGCTTCGCCGCGGTGGCGCTGCGCGAGGCGCGCCAAATGTCGACCGAGGCAACCGTCCTCGAAAAGCCGTTCCATCTGCGCCAGCTCGTCAGCGAGATCGAGCGCGTGCTCGCGGCCTGAGCTTGGCCCGGCTCGATCTTGTCTTGGGCGCTGAATTGGGTTAAACCGCCAAACCTCTTAGAGGGCGCTTAGCTCAGCGGGAGAGCACTACCTTGACATGGTAGGGGTCAGAGGTTCAATCCCTCTAGCGCCCACCATTTCGTAATGCGGCAGCGCGAAATCCAAAAGCCCTTGTTTCGATCGAGCAAGGGCTTTTGCCTATCGGGGTGATCGTTCGCGCCTGCGGACATCCTCACCGCAGCTGCTTCGTCCGCTCGATCAAGGCCGCACCGAACGCGGCGTCAGGCTCGCCAACGCATGACAAGGCGCATTGCGGACGGGCCCAGGCAAGCGCGCGTTCTGTGTACATTTCGCCTGCTGCGGCGAGACGGCTCACCTCGTCGAAGGCGCCGCCGGCAAAAATGGTGCGCGCGCGAAACTTCTCGATCCGCCACCGGATTGTCGTCGCGCAACTTGGGCAGAAATCGTAAGGCACCGGCCGGCCGCTTTCGGCGATGCGGTTGTAGGTTCGCAACGCGCCGCGAAGCTCGAGGAGATCCCGATCCTCCACGACGACCGAGACGCCGAAAGCGCTTCCCGTCCGCTTCTTGCAGGCATCGCAGTGGCAAACGAGGACATAGAGATAGTCGCGGATGGCGAAGCGGACCGATCCGCAGGAACAGCCGCCGGTATAGGACATCATGCCGTTTCCCTCTGAAGTCGGAGCCCGCGAGAAAGTCTATCGCGCGAGCCCGGCAATGCGATGCGTGATTGGCGTCAAAGATGGGCTGCGATAAGGAGCAGGCAGAAGGCGAATTCCTCTTCCGACAGGTTCTCGCCGAAAGGCGAGGCCGATAAAACACTTCCTCTGAAGCTTGCCAAATTGCGCCGCCATGCCCGGATGAGCCGTTGCGCAAATCTTTCCCGCGAATGCGACCGATCATCTCCGAATACCAGTTCCGACATGGGCTTTCCCTTGGGTGGAGAGTCGCAGCGCTCGCCGCGAGACGCCCCATCTATTCACACTCGGTGGTCGAGCGGCAGCCGCGAGATTGCAAAACGGGAAAGCAAAGGTGCATAACCGAGGCATGCTCGATTGGGACGACCTCAAGTACTTTCTCGCCGTCGCCCGCCACGGCAGCACGCTCTCGGCGGCGAAGGCGCTTTCGCTCAGCCAGTCGACCGTTCATCGCCGGATCGACGAGTTGGAGAGACGGCTCGGTCGTCACCTCGTGCTTCGCGGCCCCTCGGGCTACAAGCTCACGGAGTTGGGCGAGGAGATGGTGGCCTATGCCGAGCGGGTCGAGGAATCGGTGCTCGCCTTCGAGCGCCGGCTCGGAGACGCAAGGCTCGGCCTGTCGGGATCGATCAAGCTCACCTGTCCCGAACCGGTTGGCGGCCGATTGATGCGCTCGACCCTCATTGCCGAATTCGAGCGGCAATTCCCGGAGCTGCGCATCGAATTCGTGATGAGCGACAAGCTCCTCGATCTCGCCAAAGGCCAGGCGGATATCGCCATCCGCGGTACCGAGCCGCGCGAGGAAGCGCTGGTTTCGCGCCGGATCGCCTCCTCGCCCTGGGCGATCTATGCCAGCAAAGCCTATTGCGAGTCCCACGGAAAGCCGGCAGCGGTGGCGGATATCGCCGCGCATGGGATCGCCCTGTTCGATGTCGAGCTCGGCCAGCACCCGATCAATCGGTGGTTCACGCAGATTGCGCCGGCTGCGCCCGTTGGCGCCCGGTGCAACAGCATCTCCGGCTTGCTCGCGGCGGCGAAATCGGGTGTCGGGCTGGCGGCCTTGCCCGTGGTGGTCGGCGACGCGGAGCACGATTTGCTGCAGGTTTTGGGGCCGGTCCGGGAGCTGACGACCCATTTCTATCTCGTCACCCACCGCGATTTGCGGGATGCGCCCCGGGTAAAGGCCTTCTCCGCCTTCGTCGATGAAAACCTGAGCGCCTTTCGCGCTGTGCTCGGCGGAGCACGCGCGGGCACCCAGTCGGCGCCGGGAAGCGCGGCCCCCCGGGGCTGATCGGCTCGGGGCGAGAGTCGGACCAATCTCACCACGGGGCGCTTTTCCGGCGCGATTCTTCGCTATTCAATAGCTACCAAAGCTATCCGCGCCGTGACGCGCCACAGGCAGAAGCTGCCGCTCGAGGTGCCAGCCATGGGCGTTCATGCAAGACGCGAAATATCGTCCTGCGTCGATCGGCTCGCGCGAGCTTGTGCCGAGCTGCGCGATCTGTTGGGTGTCGGATTCGCAGCGATGGAGATCGTTCACGAACTCCTCCTGGCTCGCGCCCGGCTTAACCCACACCTCTTTCGACCCGCATCCGGAAAGCGCTGCGGCGAGAACCGCGAGCGCCAAGGCTGTGCAACGCATGTCTGCCCGTAGCAAGCGCCGGTCCGAGGCTTGATGCGTCGGTGTGCAATCGCTTGGCGCCGCGGGCCCTATCCCAGGGGCCCTTGGAACACCGGCCCGCGATACGTGTCGGAGAGCGAATCCAGCGTCTCGGGCCACGCCCCATTCTCGATCTTGCGGCGTTCTGCGGCCGGGCGCGGCCTTCCGTCCCAGCCGATCTGTTCCATGTAGTAATAGAGCTGGATGGCGTGCCCATCGGGATCGAGCGCGAAAGCGGAATAGTCGATGCCCGGGGAAAGTTCGGGCGGCAGATATTTGATCGTGACGCCGGCCTGCTCGAGAAACGCGACCGCATCCTTGAGCTGGCGATAGCTGCCCAGCTGCATGCCATAGGCCATGCAAATCGAATCGGGGCGCAGGCCGAGCTCGGCGCGCAGCGCCAGCGGGTAAAGCGCGATCGTATGGTGCTCGGTATTGGCGCGCAGGAAGACCGCGCGGTGGCCGCGCCAGGCGATCTCTTCGGTCACGGTCAAGCCCATGGTCTCGGCATAAAACTGCACCGCCGCCGCGACATCGCGCGCAAAGATGCGGATCGGGCCGTTGCGGACGACGCGGAAGGGCCGCGGCAGCATGACGCCGCCGACATCGTATCGGGGCTCGCCGAAAGGACGCTGGTGGAGGCCTTGGCGCGGATCGAGCCCGTCGGCGATAGCCTGGCGCACCATCGGGAAATCCGGTTGTGCCGTGCCGTCAAGCGGCGGCAGCGGATCGCCCTCGGGACAGATCGGCGGCGGCTTCGAGATGCCGTCCCAGCCGATCTGGTCCATGCCGTAATAGATCTCGTTGGAGATGAAATCCGCGTCCTTCACGGTGAAGTTCCAATTGGCGCCGCGCGCGTCGCGGCCGCCGGGCCGCGCGATCCGGATTTGTTTCTCGGTGAGCCAACGCCGGCCTTCGGTGACCTCGCGCAGCGTTCCGACCTGCCATGCGATATGGCTGATCCACTGCGTTCCCTCGTCTTTGGGGGCGGGCGACGCCATCGCCGTCCAATGCGGAAACAGCACCACCGAATGATGATCGGCGCCGACGCGCAGGAAATACCCGTTCGGGTCTTGCCCGGTCGAGCTCGTCAGCTTGAATTGCTCGCCGAAATTGCGCGTGTCGGTCACCGGCAGCCCGAGCAGATCGCTGTAAAAGCGCAGCGCGGCTTCCTGGTCGCGGACATTGAAGCCGAAATGTCCCAGACGCAGCACCTGGAAAGGCCGCTCGAGGCGCACGCCGCCAACATCGTAAGTGCCCGCAACCGCTTGCTCGCCATACGCCATGGTGCTCCTCCCTCGACGCGGCCAACCCTTTCCGGGCGAGTTTACGCCTTCCGGCCGGGCGCGCGAATGGCGAAGAACGCCGCCGGTCCGCGGTTTAACGAGGGCCGCAATCGACCTGCGTAAAGCTGC
>DATEKH010000033.1:0-11887 GCA_035277525.1 Allostellaceae bacterium | reverse complement strand
GGCTATTTCGACGAGCTGGGCTATCGCGAGATGGAAGGGCCTTATGGCGAGATGTGGGGCTATTACGGGCCGATGCATATCGATCCCGTCTTCACCGTCACCGCAATCACCCATCGCCGCGACGTGCTCTATCAGACCGTGTTGCATTCGGGCCACATCCTGTCGCGCGGCGATTCGCCCAACATGGCTTCGCTCTCGACCGAGCTGTCGGTGTGGCGCAATCTGCGCAAGGTCGGGATCGAGCCCCAGGGCGTTTCGGTGCAGCCGGGCTTGCGCTTGCATGGGCGTGTCGCCTTGAAGCGCGGCAAGCCGGGCGAGGCGCGCACGGTCATCAAGACGCTCTTCAAGGAGACTCCGCTGAAGCTCGTCACGGTGGTCGACGACGATGTCGATGTCGCCGATTCCTATCAGGTCGAATGGGCGATGAGCACGCGCTTCCGCGCCGACAAGGATCTGATCGTCGAAGAGGGCTTCGATGGCGCCTATATGGACCCGACCATGTTCGGCGAGGAGAAGGCGACCAAGCTCGGCTTCGATGCAACCGCGCCTTATGGCCATGAAGCCCAGGTCGATTACTGGCGCCCCAAGGCGCCGCACTTGACCGGCACGCCGCGCTATCAGACGGTGCGCCAGGCGCTCGAGGCGCAGCCGCTGTTCTTCACGCAGCTCATGGAGGCGGTCGGCAGCCGCGACGGCCGCGAGGTCGCAATGGAGCTGAGCCGGCTGCGGGAGCAGGGCATTCTCGACCGGCTGTCGAACGGCGAGTGGACGCTGAAAAAGGGCGGCGCCGCGGCGTGAGAGCGGCCGGCCGCACGCGCGAAAAAAATTGAAGAGGGGGATGCGATGACGCAAGTGATACGGCTTTCGGCGGCTGTGATTCTCGTCGTGCTGGCGGCGGGGATGGCGCGCGCGCAAGCGCCGCAACAGAGCGACGCGCTCAAAGCGCTCTACGCGAAGGCCAAGACCGAGAAGGAAGTGACGCTCTGGGCGCCCGCCGCCATCGAGGGCAGCTGGGTTCCCGCGCAATTCGCCAAGCGCTTTCCCGGCATCGACGTCAAGTTCACGCCGGATCTCCAGGGCGCGACCAAGATCATCGCCGAGGCGCGCGCCGGGCGGCATACCGTCGATGCCTGGTCGTTTTCGATCGGCGGCATGCTCGAAGTGCAAAAGCGCGGCCTGCTCCAGAAGGAGGATTGGGCGCGCTACGGCCTTGCCAAGGCCAACACCTTCTTCGACGGCGAGGCCGCGGCGACGCATAATTTCATCTACACCTCGATCTATTCGAAGACGGCGGTGAAGCCGGCCGATCTGCCCAAGCGCTGGAGCGACTTTCTCGACCCGAAATGGAAGGGCAAGCTCGTCGCCCAGGCGTTTCTGCTGCCGCGCTTGATGGGCTTCCTCGCGCTCGAATGGGGGCCGGAGCGCACCGAGCAATGGGGCCGCGCCCTGATCAACGACCAGAAGACCCTCATCATCAACACGCCGTCGGAGAGCTATTTGAAGAGCGGCGAACGCATCTTCACGGTCGGCGAATCGATTCCGCAGGTCTATCAATACCGCGCCGACGGCGTCGATGTCGGCTATGTGACGCTCGATCTCGTACCCGCCGGTCAGTTCGCCATCTCCGTCGTGAAGGACGCGCCGCATCCCAACGCCGCGCTGCTCCTCGCCGCGTGGCTGGCTTCCGCTGAAGGCCGCGCGCTTTATGACGAGCTGGTGCACGAGGTCGATATAAGGCCCGGCTCGAACTCCGCCTTCGCCAAGGAGGTCGAGGCCGCCAAGGCGAAGATCATCCTCGAAGACGTGAGCAACGTCGCGCAGCGCGCGAAGTATTACGAGCAATTCTCGAAGCTGGTTCGCGGCCAGAATTGAGCGCCACCCAAGGCCTTCCGGCGCGCGCGCCGCTGCGCAAAAGGTCTTGGGCTTTCCCCAAGCGCAGCGGGCGGGTCGGGCTCGCCGGCTGGGTCATTCTCGGTGCGGGCGTTCTCGCCGCGCTTTATCTCATCTCCGCGCCTTTGGGCATGCTGCTCGTCGCGGCGTTCCGCGGCCCCAAGGATCTTCTGCCCTTCGAGCCGGGCGCAGAATGGACGCTCGGCAATTTCGCCGCGGTCTATCTCGACCGCGATCTTTACAGGGTCGTCATCCCGAACACGCTCGTCTTCGTCGCCGGCGCCGTCGCGCTCGCCTTCGTCACGGCGTTCATCCTCGCCTGGCTGGTCGAGCGCACCGATCTGCCGGGCCGCAACGCGACCTTCACCCTCGTGCTCTTCCCGCTGCTCATTCCGGGCGTGGTGGTGGCAATCGCGTGGATTTTTCTCCTCGGCCCGCATGCGGGCTGGGTCAATGTCTTAATCCGCGGCATCGCCGGGATCGAGGGCGATGGTCCCCTCGATATCTTCAGCATGGGCGGAATGATTCTCGCGCAAGGCGTGGCGCTCGTGCCGTTCATCTTCCTGCTGCTTTCGGCGGTGCTGCGCTCGATGAATCCGGCGCTCGAGGAGGCGAGCCAGGTCGCCGGCGCCTCGCCCTTCAAGACCTTTTGGCGCGTCACCTTGCCGGTGCTGCGGCCGGGCATTCTCGCGCCGCTCATCCTCGCCGTGCTGGTGGCGCTCGAGCAGTTCGAAATTCCGCTGGTCATCGGCTTGCCCGCGCGCATCGCCATTTTCAGCACGCGGATTTATTACGAGCTCAACCCCGACACCAACCTGCCGGCCTATGGCCGCGCCGCCGCGGTCGCGCTGCCGTTTCTCGTCGCGGGTATTCTGCTGCTGCTGGTCTATAACCGCCTCATCCGCGACGCCGAGCGCTTTGTTACCGTCACCGGCAAGAATTTTCGCCCGGTGCGGCTGCCGCTCGGCCGCTGGAAAGCGCCGGCGCTCGCGCTGGTGGCGCTCTATGTCGGCTTTGCCGTGCTGCTGCCGCTGCTCGTCCTCGTCTGGACCAGCTTTTACGGCTACGCGGCACCCTCGCTCGCAGTGCTGGCGAGCGCGCGCCTCGATGCCTATCGCAACCTCTTCGCCGATGGCAGCTTCTGGCTCGCGCTTCGGAACACCTTCTGGGTCGCCGGCGCCAGCGCCGCGATCGTCACGGCGATCGGCGCGCTGCTCGCCTGGACGGTGCTGCGCACCAAGCTCTGGGGCCGCGCGGTGCTCGATTTCCTGAGCTTCGTTTCGATCGGAATTCCCTCGGTGATCGCCGGCCTTGCCGCCGTGCTGCTCTATCTCACGCTGCCGCTCGGCATCTATGGAACGGTTTGGGTTCTGGTCCTCGCTTATTCCTACCGCCTCGCCGTCGCGACCCGCTCGAGCCGCGCCGCCCTCGCGCAACTTCACCGCGAGCTCGAGGAAGCGGCCGATGTCGCCGGCGCCTCCTGGCTCGCAGCGATGCGCCGCGTGGTCCTGCCGCTCTTGGCACCCGCGCTCCTCGGCAATTTCGTCCTGCTGTTCATTGTCGGATTCCGCGAATTTACCTTGCCGGTGATCCTGCAGAGCCCGGAGAACACGGTGTTGAGCGTCACCCTCTGGTCGCTCTTCGTCTCCAACAAGAGCGCCGACGCCGCGGCGCTCGGCACGCTGATCGTCGTCTGCGTCGTGCCGGTGATCGTCCTGGCGCGGCGCACGCTGCTGGCGCGCGGGCGGGCCTAATACCAGACCGGCGCGGCGCGCCCCTTCCCTGGGGCCGGGCTTGCGGGCAAGATGGCGCCATTCAGCCAAAGGAGGATGGGGTGCTGAAGGAAGAGCAAGCAGCGAGAGCGGATCAAGGCACGGCCTATGGCCGCAAACCGCAGCATCACGATGCCGAGCTGACCGAGGTTGGCCCGGGCACGCCTTGCGGCGAGTTCATGCGCCGCTATTGGCATCCGATCGCGCTCAGCGAAAAGGTCACCGCGCGGCCACAGAATGTCCGCATCCTCGGCGAGGATCTGATCCTCTTTCGCGACCAGAAGGGCCGGCCAGGCCTGCTTTACCCGCGCTGCGCCCACCGCGGCACCACGCTCTACTACGGCCGCGTCGAGGAGGAGGGCATACGCTGCTGCTATCACGGCTGGCTCTTCGACGTGAAGGGCCGCTGCCTCGATCAGCCATGCGAGCCCGATGGCGGACGCCACCGCGACCGCGTGCGCCAACCCTGGTATCCGGTCGAGGAGCTCTACGGCCTCGTCTGGGCCTATATGGGTCCGCCGGAGAAGAAGCCGGTGCTGACGCGCTGGGATACGCTCGAGAGCGTCGGTCCCAATCAGAAAATCTGGGTGACCGGCTCGAGCACGGGCGCGGGCGGCGATGACACGGTCGAGATCGTGCCAACCAACTGGCTCAATGATTGGGAAAACATCATGGACCCGTTCCATGTCCCGATCCTTCACACCACCTTCAGCGGCGTGCAGTTCGTGCCGGAATTCGGCGTCATGCCCCAGGTGCGCTGGGAAGTGGCCGATCACGGCATGCGCTACATCGCCTATCGCAAGCTCGATGACGGGCGCGAGATGGACCGCATCACCCAGGCGCTGTTCCCGCATGCGCGCATCGTGCCGGATATTCGCATGCTCGATGGGCCGGCGAGCGGCGTTGGTTGGGTCGTGCCGGTGGACGACACGCATTTCCGTCTCTTCCATGCGCGCAAGGTGCCGAAGGACTTCAAGCCGGTCGAGATGCGCAACTATGACGGCCGCAAATGGTCGGAGCTGTCCGAAGAAGAGCATCAGCGCATCCCCGGCGATTGGGAGGCGCAGGTCGGGCAGGGGCCGATCAGCCTTCATTCTGAGGACACGCTCGTCACCAGCGACCAGGGCGTGGCGCAGCTGCGGCGCCTCTTGCGCGAGCAGATCCGGACGGTTCAGGCCGGCGGCGATCCGCTGGGCGTGACCTACGATCCGGCAAAGGCCGTGGTCAAAGTCCAGGCCGGCAATTTCTTCAAGAAATAGCGGCGGGCCGGAACGAAGCGACCCTCATCCTGTCCTTCTCCCGCAAGCGGGAGAAGGGACGCGCGGCGCAGAAACTGCGTTCCCTCTCCCATGAAAATGGGAGAGGGACAGGGTGAGGGTAGGCAACGACGCGTTACGATAAGAGAGGCAAGGCATGGGTCAGTTCGGCATCGGTCAGGCGGTTCGCCGCACGGAAGATGTGCGCTTCATCACCGGCAAGGGCCGCTATGCGGATGACGAGACCAATCCGCGTCAGGCCTACGCCGTGTTTCTGCGCTCGCCGCACGCCCATGCGCGCATCCGCTCGATCGCGACGGACGCGGCGCGGCGCGCCCCGGGCGTGCTTGCGATCTATACCGGCGCCGATGTCGCGGCGGCGGGGCTCGGCACGATCAAATGCGTGGCGCCGCTCAAAAATCGCGACGGCTCCAATTATTTCAATCCCGGCCGGCCGCTGCTGGCGCAAGGCAAGGTGCGCCATGTCGGCGATCCGGTCGCGCTCGTCATCGCCGAGACGGTGAATGCGGCGAAGGATGCGGCCGAGCTGATCGAAGTCGATTACGAAACGCTGCAAGCGGTGATCGATCCCGCGGCGGCGGTGGCACAAAACGCACCGGCGCTGTGGGATGAGGCGCCGGGCAATGTCGCGCTCGATTGGGGCTTGGGCGATCCGCGGCCGGTCGAGCAGGCCTTCGCCAAGGCGGCGAAGATCGTGAAGCTCGATCTCGCCATCAACCGCACGATCGTCGCGCCGATCGAGCCGCGCGCCATTCTCGCTTCCTACGATCCGCAGACCGAGCGCTACACGCTCCATATCGGCACGCAAGGCGCTTTCGGCATGCGCAGCACGGTGGCGCAGCATCTCGGCATCAAGGACGACAAGCTCCGCGTCGTCACCCGCGATGTCGGCGGCAGCTTCGGGATGAAGACCTTCGATTTCCCGGAGAACACCCTGCTGCCCTGGGCGGCGAAGCAATTGGGGCGCCCCGTCAAATGGACGAGCGAGCGGCAGGAGGCGTTTCTTGCCGACACCCAAGGCCGCGAGCAGAAGGTTCATGCCGAACTGGCGCTCGACAAGGATGCGCGCTTTCTCGCGGTGCGCGCCGAGACGCTCGCCAATATGGGCGCCTACCTCTCGCATTTCTCGGTGTTCGTTGCGACCATGGCCGGGTTTCGGCTCTTGACCGGGGCCTATCGCATCCCGGCGGCGACGATCCGCGTGCGCACGGTCTTCACCAACACGGTCTGGGTCGATGCCTATCGCGGCGCGGGCCGGCCCGAATGCTCCTACATCATCGAGCGCCTCGTCGACGCGGCGGCGCGCGAGACCGGCTTGGGGCGCGACGAAATCCGCCGTCGCAACCTCGTGCCGCCTTCGGCCATGCCTTATGCGACGCCGCTCATTGCGGTCTATGACAGCGGCGATTTCCCGGCGAATCTGGAGCTCGGCTTGAAAGCGGCGGATTGGGCGGGCTTCGAGCGCCGCCGCGCCGAGGCGCGTGCTCGCGGCAAGCTTTTGGGCCTCGGCATTTCCTATTACATGGAAGTGACCGCGGCCATGCCGCAGGAAAAGGCCGATATCAGCTTCACACCGACCGGCCGCGTAAGGCTCGGCGTCGGCACCGGCCCGTCCGGCCAAGGCCATGCCACCGCTTTTGCGCAAATTCTCGCCGACCGGCTCGGCATCGATCTCGACACCATTGATTACGTCACTGGCGACACCGACGCGCTCAGCCAAGGCGGCGGCACCGGCGGCGCGAAGTCGCTCCTGCTCGCCGGCACGGCGATCGTCGACGGCGCCGAGAAGATCATCGCCAAGGGCAAGAAGCTCGCGGGGCATTTCCTCGAAGCCGCCGAAAGCGATATCGAGTTCCGCGACGGGCGCTTTGCGATCGCCGGCACGGACCGCGCCATCGACATACTGGAGCTTGCGGCCAAAGCGCGCGACGCGAAGAGGCTGCCCGCGGGCGCTCCCGCGAGCCTCGATGAGGCCGGACTCAGCACCGGAAACAAGAACACCTTCCCCAATGGCGCGCATCTTTGCGAAATCGAGATCGACGAGGAGACCGGCGCCACGCGCATTTTGCGCTACACCGTAGTCGATGATTTCGGCGTGCTCGTCAATCCGCTGATCGTCGAAGGCCAAATCCATGGCGGCATCGCCCAGGGCGCGGGGCAGGTGCTTTTGGAGAACGCGCATTTCGATCCGGGATCGGGCCAGCTCTTGTCGGGCTCCTTTCAGGATTACGCCATGCCGCGCGCCGATGATTTCCCGAACCTTTCGGTCGCGTTTCACAACGTGCCGTGCGCGACCAATGTGCTCGGCATCAAGGGCGCGGGCGAGGCGGGGACGGTCGGCGCGCTCGGCGCCACCATGAATGCGGTGATGGATGCGCTGGCGCCGCTCATGATCACGCAGCTCGATCTGCCGGCGAGCCCGCAGAAACTCTGGCAGGCGATCCGGCGCGCGAAAGCTGCATGAACATCCTGCGTCCCTCGACTTCGCTCGGGATGAGGAAATTCTGTGAATGGCATTGACCATTGATGCCATGAGAAACCTTCCTCATCCCGAGCGCGAGCGCCCGCGGGCGCGAGCAGTCGAGGGACGCACCGTCTAAATGCAGCGATATGGCAAAGCCATCGCGCGTTGTTCAGGACTACCCGCTCTCGCCCTCGACCTTAAGCCGGTCGAGCTTTTCCGGATAGAAGCAGAAATAGCCCTTGATCTGCGGGCAGTCCGGCAGCGGATCGAGATAGGCCCAGACAGCGTCCTCGGCGATCCGCTCGCCCACCTTCAGCGACCAATAGCTCGCCTCGCCTTTATAGGGACAGGTCGTGTGCTTTTCGCGCGCGATGAGGAACTCCGCCCGCACATCCTGCGGCGGAACGTAATAGCGGGTCGGCAGATCGGTCTCGAACAAAAACATCGCGCGGCGGCTCAGCGCGATCGTCTCGCCCGCGAAAATCGCGCGGACCTCGCGTGAACTCCGGCGCACATCGACGCGATGGCGCGGGTCGCGTGGGTGGCCGAAGACTTCCTCGTCTTCCTCGAACCAATGATCGATCTTGTTGCGCTCGAAGGCGACGAAATCCTTGATCCGGCCTGTCCAGGATGGCGGATCGCGATAGCTCCAGGCCGCGTTTTCGATGCGCTTGCCGGCGATTTCGAGAGTCCAATGCGTCGCCTCGCCGAGCGCAGAGACCTCACTGCGGCGATCGCCGGGCTTGAGGAAATCGGCGCGTACATGCTCGGGCGGGAAGTAATAGACCGGCAGGTATCCGGGCCCCGCGACCACGACCGCGTGCAAGGACTCCGCGACCGTCTCGCCATGGGCAACCGCGCGGACGCGCTTGGCGCAGGACTCGATGCGAAGCGGGTGCGCGCCGCTGCCGGATGTTTCGCGCTCTGATATGTCGGTCATGCGAGCTCGCGAGTCTGATGGGACATCAACGCCTGCGCCCGCCGGTGGTTTCCCGGTCGGTGTGGCGTGCGCCGCGCTTTTCGCATCATTCCAGCGGCGTGCCTTCGTGTCGAGCCTTCGGCCCGTCTCGGCCACGCTTGACGCGCATGGCCGCGGCGGCGAAGGTCGGAGGCGGGATCGATTCAGTCGAAGAGGGACGCTCATGGCGGAAGCAGCACAATCGGCACGACCAACGCGCGCGGGACTCTCGCTGCGCGAGCCGCGCGCGCCGATCTATGGCAGCCGCGCGATGATCGTCTCGGGCCACGCCGCGGCGAGCGCCGCCGGCATCGCCATCCATCGCCGCGGCGGCAATGCGGTCGATGCCATGATCGCGGCCTCGGCGAGCCTCGCCGTGGTGCTGGGCCACGCCACCTCGATCGGCGGCGATTGCTTCCTCCTTTATCACGACGCGCAAAGCGGGCGCATCCTCGGGCTCAACTCCTCGGGTGTCGCGCCGCGCGCGGCGACACCGGAGCGCTTTGCCGGCGGCATGAAGGCACAAGGCCCGCTCGCCCCGGTCGTGCCCGGCCTCGTCAAAGGCTGGGAGGTGCTGCATCGCCGCTTTGGCCGCCTGCCATGGAAGGACCTCTTCGAGGAAGCGATCAGGCTCGCGGAGGGTCATGTGATCTCGGCCGTGCTTGCCGCGCGCATCGATGAGAACCGCACCGCGCTCGCCGCCGATCCTGGCTGTGCCGCGCTCTATCTGCCGGGCGGCAGGCCGGTCGCGGCGGGCGAGACCCTGCGCCAGCCGGAACTCGCCCAATGCTTGCGCCGCATCGCCGAACGCGGCGCCGAGGGCTTTTATTACGGCGAGACCGCGCGCAGCATCGCCTCCTGCATGGCCGCGCGCGGCGGCCTTGTCACCGAAACCGATCTCCAGAGCTTCGAGCCGCTTTGGGTCGAGCCGGCCTCGACCGATTATCGCAACCATCGCGTTAACGTCATGCCGCCCAATTCCTATGGCGGGCTGCTGCTGATGCAGCTGAATGGCCTTAAGGCCATCGAGCGCGGCGCCTTGATCGCCGATCCGGCGCGGCGCATCGGCTATCAGATGAAGGCGATGAAAGCCGCCTTCGAATGGGGCGTGCCGCTCATCGCCGATCCGGCCGCGGCGCCGGACTCGGCGATGAAGATGCTGGCGCCCGATATGACCGAGCGGCTGCAGCAGGCGGTGCTCGGCAAGGCGCCGGCGCGCGTGCCGCCCGATCGCGCCGGCACCTCGTGCCTCCTCGTCGCCGATGCCGAGGGCAACGCGATCTGCATGGTGCAGAGCGTCTTCAGCGTTTTCGGCAGCGCGTTCCGCGATCCCGGCACCGGCATTCTCTTCAACAACCGCATGTCGGGCTTTACCCACAAGCCCGGCGGCATCAACACGGTGGCGCCGGGCAAGCGCCCCGCGCATACGCTCTGCCCGGTGATGGTGCAGCAGGGCGGGCGGCTGCGCTATGTGCTGGCAAGCCCCGGCGGCCTCAGCCAGACGGTGACCAACACGCAAGTGCTCGGCCGCCTCATCGATGAGGGCGTCGATGTCGCCGCCGCGGTCGAGGCGCCGCGCTGGTGCAACACCGCGGGCGGCGAGTTTCTCTTAGAGCCCGAATTGCCCGAGGCGTTCATCCCGGTGCTCGCCGCGATGGGCCACAAAGCCAAGCGCGCGCAGGACGCGTTCTTCTTCGGCTCGGCCAAGGCGATCGAGATTCTCCCCACGGGCAATTTCGCCGGCGCGGGCGACCACCGCCGCGAGGCCTTCGCGTTGGGGTATTGAGGAGAGCGTGGCGGCAGAGCACCCCCTTACGGCATGATCTCCCACTGAGACGCGTAGTTCATGATCGGACGCTCGAAGATTGCTCCTTTCGCCGCAAAGGTTCTCCCGAGTTCGAGCATGGGCTCGAAGGAATCCATCTGATTGGCGTCGTCCAGCGTCGCCCAGATGCTTACGTTCGTAAGCGAAGATACGGCCTCGTCTTCGCCAGCGTAATAGTGCAGGAGGCCGCGCATCTTCCGAATGCCCGGCTCAAGCACGCGGCGAGCCTCCGCCATCATCTGCTTGAACTCGGCAAATTGCTGCGGCTTGCAGCGCAAGACCGAAACTCGAATCACCGGCATCGTAGCAACCCCCTATGCGACGTCTCTCATTCGGGTGCAAAGATTGAATTTTCGTTGTCCTCGCGCAAGCGGAGAGTCAAGACGACGGCAGGATCAATTCCATGTGGGCTCGGCAGCAGCACAACGCGATGAGTTCGCACTGTGTTGAATCACATTCCATAGCGTGAAATTAAATGTAACGCGGGTTGAAAGACCCTCTCCGCTGCGAAGCGGGGGAGAGGGAGGGGCCCGGCGCGAAGCGACGGGAGGGTGAGGTGGTGCTGGCGGCAGACACCCACCTCACCCGCTCAGTCGGCTTACGCCGACTTCGCACCCTCTCCCCCGCTTCGCAGCGGAGAGGGTAACTTGATCGCGCGACCTTACCCCAGCGCGTCGATGCCGGCTTTGGCGACTTGCTCGTCTTCATGCGACTGCACGCCCGAGACGCCGATGGCGCCGATGCACTCGCCCTGGACGGTGATCGGCAGCCCGCCCTGGATCGGCAATATGTCGGGGAAGTTGAGGAAGCCCGGCCGCTCCTTGGCGCGGTCTTCGATCATCTTGCTCGGCCGGCCCATCATCGCCGCGGTGCGCGCCTTGCCGAGCGCGACATTGGCGGTGACGCGGCCCGCACCCTCGACCCGCTCCAGGAGCCAGAGCGCGCCGGCATCGTCGGTGATGGCGATCGAGACTTTCCAATTGTTCTTGGCGGCTTCGGCCTTGCAGGCGGCCATCATCTTGTGAGCGTCGTCGGCGGTAATCGTCGGCTTGTTGCGCATCTACTCCTCCTCTTCGCGTGATCGATCGTTGAGGCGCGGGGCCGCGGTCACGCGCGCGGCGGTGCCAGGGTGTAGCGGCCGTCTTCGAGGCGCGCGAGCCGTCCGGCGGCATAGAGCTCTTCGAGGATCGGCAGGATTTCGCGCCCATCGCGCGTGCCGAGCGCAGCCATCAGCTCGAGATAGGTCGCGGGGCCCTCGGCCAGCACCGCCTCGACCGAGCGCCGCGGGCGCTGCGGCAAAACCGGCGGCTCGGGCACGACGAAATCGAAAGCCTCTCTCGCGCCGAAGGGCTTGGTGCAGTCGAAGCCCGCCTTGGCGCCGGTGCGGCTGCCGGCGAGGGAGGGATCGAGCGGCACGGCGCGAAAGCCCGTAGCGACGACGAGATCGCGGTCGGCCTGGAAGCGCGTCGCCAGCGCCCAATCGATCTGCTCGTCGGAGAACACATCGACATCCTCGTCGACGACGATCACATGCTTCACATCGGCGGTCGAGCAGAAGACGGCCGCGATGGCGTTGCGCGGCTCGCCCGGATAGCGCTGCTTCATGGAGAGGCGCACATTGTACATGCCGCCCGAGGAGCCGGTGCAGCAGACGGCGACCGGCTCGCGGATCGCTTGGCTCAGCGCCGCCCAGACCGCGGC
>DATEKH010000032.1:0-7478 GCA_035277525.1 Allostellaceae bacterium | reverse complement strand
CGCGCCCCGCAACGAGGCTGCACGCGGTCGGTGCGAGGGACGCATGACGCCGATGCAGCAGGCCTCCGAAGCCGGAGGCGAGCGTTCTCGAAGGAATTCGCATGTCCGGTCTTCTCGGCCCCCTCCTCGTCGTGATCTTTTGCCTCTCGCAGGCTTTGCGCGATGTCTATTTCGGCAATCTGTTCCAGGGCGTCGATTTCTTCGCCGTCCTGCTGCTGTCCTTTGCGATCTCGACCGCGATCTTCGGCGGGCTCGCTTTGGCGCGCTGCCGCAAGGACCTCGCGATCCTCTACGCCAATCCCGGCCCCGTCCTGGCGATGAATCTCCTGACCGCCATCGCCTGGAGCTGCTATTTCTTCGGCCTCACCCATCTCGAGCCGGCCATCGTCAACACCATCCATAGCGGCATGGCGCCGCTGACGGTCGCGGTGCTGGGGCTATGGGGCGGGCGGCTCGTCGGGGCGCGCCCGATCGACCGCGCCGAGCTCGCCGGCTGCGCCGGCATCCTGCTGGTGACCGCCGCCTTGTGGTTCGTGGTGCTGACCGGCCGCTCGGGCGATCGCGGCGGCGATCTCGCCACCCTCGCGCTGGCGCTGGCGGCGCTCTTGGTGAGCGGCGGCTCGATCACGCTGAGCCTGCTCTTTGCCAAGCGCCTCAACGACCGCGGCGTCACATCGACCAGCGTCACGGCGACGCGCTATTTTCTGCTCATCCTCGTCGCGGCCGTGATCGAGCTCGCCTCGTCGCGGCCGAGCGGCATCGCGGGGCCCGCGCAGCTCGGCTTGCTCGCCGCGGCGGCGACGGGCCTGGTGGTGCTCCCGCTTTTCATTCTTCAAGTCGGGATCGCGCTGAGCGCGCCGGCGACGGCGCAGATCATCCGCGCGCTGGGGCCGGTCTTCATCTTCGCGCTCGAGCAATTCGACGGGCGGCTGCACTATTCCGCGCCGGTGCTCGCCTCGATCCTCGCCTATTCCGCGCTCGCCATCGCGATCAATGTCGCGCATGGACGGCGCCGCGAGCCCGCGCGCGCCTAGGACGCCGCCGCCGCTGACAACCCTCTCCGCCCTTTGGGGGAAGAAGGCCACCGCCCTTATCCGGCGGGGTTCCGATTCTCCCCGCCTGCGGCACCGGCGAGCGCTTTGAGACGCTCTTCCATCAGCCTTCGCTCGGTGATGTCGACGAAGGTGATCACGACGCCATCGATCTTGTCGTCCACGGTCCGATAGGGGCGCATGCGCAAATCGTACCAATGCCCCTTGCGGCTGCTGATCTCGCGGCGGAGCGGGGTCAAATCGGCGATGACCGAGCGCGCATCCTTGACCAGGTCCTGATAGTCGAGCTGATGCGCGAAATCGGTGATCGGCCGGCCCTCGTCGCTGGTCGTGACGCTGAACAAATCCCTGACCGGCTCGGTGAAGCGCTTGATGTTGAGGCCGGCGTCGAGAAACAGCGTGCCGAAGTCGGTCGCGGCCAGAAGGTTCTGGAGATCGCTGTTCGCACGCGAAATCAAGTCGAGCTTCGCCTTCAGCTCGCTATTGACCGTCTGCAGCTCTTCATTGATCGACTGAAGCTCCTCGCGACTGGTCTCGAGCTCCTCCGAGGTCGAGCGGTATTCCTCGTTGATCGATTGCAGCTCCTCGTTCGAGGCGCGCAGCTCTTCGGTGGCCGCGTCCGACTCCTCGCGCATCGTGCGCAGCCGCTGCCGCGTGAGCTCCAGCTCCTCCTTGAGGCGGCGAACCGATTCGTTCGTGACCGGCGGCTCGCCCGCGGGCGTTTCCGCGACGGCGTCTCCTTCGATGAACAGGATCACGGCGCGGCGCCACTCTCCCGCTTCCCCGACCGGCTTGACGTTGACCTGCACGGGATAGTGCCCGCCGCCATTCGCGCTCAGCCAAATGGGCAAGCTCAGCGTGGCCCGGTGTTGCTCGAACGCGCGGTGGAGACAGGAGCGGACTTCGAACCGCAGCTCCGGCCGAACCAGCTCGGCGACATCGGCCGTCAACGGACCTCCTGAAGGCATGAGATACCGTCCCGCGCTGTCGGAGAGGTGAAGCACGCGCTGCGCCTCGTCCACCAGGATGCTCGGCGGCGCGATCTGCTCGATGGCGCGGCGGTGCGCGGCCGCCTCGCTCAAGGCCGCGGCCGGCGTGACATTGGAGGGCAGAGGCAGCATCTGGTCGCGGATGCGAACCGACCCCAGCAGCCGCGGCAGCACTTCGCGCTTGGCGTCGGCCGCGAGGGTCGACTGGTAAATCCGGGCATGGCGATCGATGGTGCGGAACAGACCCGCCGGATTCTCGGCTGTCTCCGCGGCGCCCAAGAACAAATATCCGCCGGGGTTGAGCGCGTAGTGAAACGTGCTGCAGAGCTGCTCTTGCGGCTCTCGGTCGAGATAGATCAGGACGTTGCGGCAGGACACGATGGCGATATGCGAGAACGGCGGATCCTTGAGCAAGTCGTGCAAGGCAAACAACACGACATCCCGCAACTCGGGCCGCACCCGGTAATAGTCGCCCTCGCGCAAAAAGAACCGGCGCAGGCGCAGCTCGTTGACGTCGGCTTCGATCGCAACCGGGTAGCGCCCTTCTCGCGCCGCCGCCAACGCGCGCACGTCGAGATCGGTGCCGAACACCTGGATCGGCGGAGGGATCTCGTGACGCGCGGCTTCCTCCAGCAAAAGCATCGCGACGGAATAGGCCTCCTCGCCGGTGGCGCACCCCGCCACCCACACGCGCAGGCCCTGGCTTTGCTTGCGGCTCTCGAAGATGGCGGGCAACAGCCGCGCGAACGCCTCGAAGGCTTCGCGGTCGCGGAAGAAGGTGGTGACGGAGATCAAAAGATCGCCGAGCAGCGCTTGGACTTCGTCCTGATTTTCGCGAATGATGTCGTAGTATTTCGGCAAGCTGTCCGTCCGCTTGACCTGCATGCGGCGCGCGATCCGCCGAACCACGGTCGACCGCTTGTATTTGGAAAAGTCGTGCCCGGTCCGCACGCGGAGATGAGCCAGAATGCGGCGCAGAGTGTCATCGTCGAGGTCGCCCATCTCGGGCGGCCAGATCGTTTCCTTGATGCGAATGAGATCGCTCAAGCGCTTTGCGAGCTCGCGGACCGGAAGTACGAAATCGACCGCTCCGGTCTCGATGGCGCTGCGCGGCATCGACGCGTAGTCGGCTTCGTTCGGATCTTGCACCAGGATGATCCCGCCGGATTCTTTGACGGCGCGCACCCCGACCGCCCCGTCCGAGCCGGCGCCGCTCAAGATGACGGCAAACCCGTCGCCGAGCCGCGCGGCGACGGAGCGGAACAGAAAATCGATCGGCAGCCTCTGCCCACGCGGCTCGTCGAACTCGGTCGCCTGGAGCTCGTGATCGATGACTTGCAGGCGCCGGTCGGGCGGGATGACATAGACATGGTTGGGCTCGATATGCGCCTTCGTCTCGACCTGAATGACCGGCATGGTCGTGCGCGCCGCCACGATCGACGACAGCTCGCTGCGATGCTGCGGGTCGAGATGAACCACGACGATGAAGGCCGCGCCCGTGTCTCTCGGAGCGGCGCCGAAGAAGTTTTGCAGCGCCTGAACGCCGCCTGCAGAGGCGCCGATGGCAACGATCACCGGCCCGTTGGCGTTGCCCTTATCGCCGAGCGGTTCCGCGTCTCTGCCGTTTGCGGTTGCCATGCCCAAGCCCTCGCGCGAGGACAGCTACGGGAAGCTTCCTCCAACGCGCACAGCGAAGCAAGCGTCGCGCGCGGCGCGCGATAACCCTCTCCGCGCGAAGCGGGGAGAGCGATGGGAGGTGAGGTGTGTTGCCGTCACGCGATCTTTCCGCGATTGAGGCCCACCTCACCCGCTCAGCCGGCTTGCGCCGGCTTCGCACCCTCTCCCCCCGCCAAGCGGGCGGAGAGGGTTTCTTCCTTGTTCGGCGATCGCCCTGCGCTAGCGCGGGTGACGAGAAAAGCGCGATCAACCTCATCGGATCATGCTCTGGCGCGCTATTGATTGATTTCGGGCTCGACGAGCCTTGCGAGGTTGCGCAACGAGTCCTGCCAGCCGAGATAGCACGCCTCCACCGGAATGACGTCCGGCAGGCCTTCCTGCACGATGTCGAGCTCGGTGCCGACCGACACTTTCCTCAAGCTCACCGTCACCCGGATGTCGCCGGCGAGATTGGGGTCCTCGAACTTGTCCGTGTACCGCAGGCGTTGGTTCGGAACGAGCTCGATATATTCGCCGCCAAAGGAATGGCCGTTGCCGGTGGTAAAGTTCCGGAACGACATTCTGAACGTGCCGCCGACTTTCGGCTCCAGATGATGCACGGTGCAGGCAAAGCCATTGGGCGGCAGCCATTTCGCGAGCGCGTCCGCCTCGAGGAAGGCGCGATAGACTTTCTCCGGCCTGGTGGCGAGGACGCGGTGCAAACGAACCGTGTTGGGCATGATTGTTCCTCCTTGCATTGGCGTGACGAAACGGAAGCCGGCGCCGCTCAACCGCCCGGCCTTTCCTTTCTAGCGCCAATTGGGCTCACCGCGATGCCCGCGCCGCTAAATCCGAGTAGACCGTTGTTTTGCTCGGAAATTCGCGAAGCCGCGGTTCGATGCGGCGCGCGCGGGCGTGGGGCGGATTTCGATCGACTGGACCCAGCCCGCGATAACCCTCTCCGCCCGCTTGCTTGCGGGGGGAGAGGGTGTGAAGCCGGCGCAAGCCGGCTGAGCGGGTGAGGTGGGTGTCTGTTGCAAGCACCACCTCACCCTCCCCGTTGCTGGCGCAACGGGACCCTTCCCTCTCCCCGCTTCGCGCGGAGAGGGACGCATCATTTCTCAGTGATGATGCCCGTGATCGTGATCGTGGTCGTCGTGGTCCCAGCCGCGATGCTCGCCGCGATCGTGATCGCGATCGAAGTCGTGATGGCGCTCGCGGTCGAACGCGACATCGACATGCCAGGCGCCATGATAGGGCTCGACATAGCGCCAGCCCGCGCCTTCGAGGCAGGCGACGCCATAGACCGGCGTCATCGCGCCATTGATCATCGCCCATTGGCTGTAGGAGCGGCAGCTGCGGCCCGGCCCCATCCACACCGGCGCGCCCCAGGTGACCTGGTCGGCGATGATGTAGGTCGGCGCGGGCTGATAGACCACCGCTGGCGGCGGCGCTGGCTGATAGATCACGGTCGGCGGCCCGGGTTGATAGACCACGGCCGGCGGCGGCGCGGCATAGGCCGGCGCGGGCGGCGGCGCGGCATAGACCGGCTGCGCCGGCGGCGGACAATCTTGCGCGTCCATCGCCTCGCCCGCCTGATTGCCGATGACCGCGCCCGCGACCACGCCGGCGACGGTCGCCGCGTCCTTGCCCGAGCCATGGCCGAACTGGTTGCCGATGACGCCGCCCGCGGCGGCGCCCGCGAGCGTGCCGACGGTCTGGCCCGTTCCCATGCCGGGGCCGCACGCGCCGGCATGCGCCGGTGTGTTGGCGCCGAAGCCGAGGCTCAAAGCCGCGGCCAGGCTCAAGCTTGCGATCAAGGCTTTCATGGCATCGATCCTCTTGGAGCGGCAATCGCCGCAATTCGTCGAAAATCCTCGCGAGCGCGCGCTCACGCGAGCACCCCGCGCCGACGAGAGTGCCGCCGCGAGGGTCAATGAGTGGTTTACGCGGGCTGGCTTATCGCGCACACGCTAACGCCGTTATGGGCGTGTCCCCTCACCCCGTCCCCTCTCCCATTTCATGGGAGAGGGGACGCCGCTGCTGCGATCTCGACGCGCGTCCCTTCGCCCGCGCAGCGGGAGAGGGACAGGGTGAGGGTCAGCGGAGCGCACTCACACCGGCCGCACGCGGGCGGGAGCGCCGAGCGCGCAGTCGAGCGCGGCGCGGTCCCAGTTGCCGAGATCGGCCGCGGCCGCGTAGCTCGCCTCTAAAAATTCGAGCAGCAGCGCCTCGGGGTCGGCGGCCGCGCGCAGCGTGTCATAGGGCAGGATGAACTCGCCGAGCGCCGGCTCGAACGCCGCGCCCTTCGGCATGGCGCGCTCGCGAAAGCCCTTGGGCTCGGGATAGGCATAGGCATAGAAGGCGGCGCGCGGGAACGCGTCGTTCCCCGGCCAGAATCCGGCGCTCGAAACCTCGTGCGAATAGGCCTCGCGCGTGACCTTGTCGGGCAGGCCGGGCACGCCGCCCGGATGGAGCGGCGCGCGGCGGCCGGAAAACCGCGTCACCGCCAGATCGAAGCTGCCCCAGAAGAAATGCACCGGGCTGACCTTGCCCAAAAAGCCGCTGCGGAAATGCTTGAAGATGCGGTCGGCCTGGATCAGCACGCGCCAGAAGCGATGCACGGCCGCGGCGTCGTAGGCGGCGTGCACGCGATCCTCGGAGAAGCGGATCGGGTTCGCGACCTCGTTGGGACGCTCGTTGATCGCGATGCGGATGCCGAGATCCTTCAAGATCGCCATCACGCGCGAATGGAAATCGGCGACGCTTTGCGGCGTGAGCGCCAGCGCGCGCGCCTCGCCGCGGCTGGTGCGCGCGATGAAGCGATGGGCGATGAAATCGAAATCGACCTCCAGGAGCTCGTGCCCCGCCGGGATCGGCGAGCTGCCGAGCCCGCGCGACGTGACATAGAGCGGGACCTGCCAGCCATGATTGACCCATGGCGTCAGCGTCAAGCGCACCTTGCCGATGATCTGCGTCCAGAGCTGCAGGGTCTGGAGCGTGTCGCGCCACGAGGCGTAATCGAGCTCGGGCCAGATCGCGGCGCGGTTATCCATGAGGGTCTCCCTTGTCGGCGCGAGCGGAAGAAGGCTGCAAAGACGACGATGCGTGCTTCGAGACGGCGCTTCGCGCCTCCTCAGCACGAGGAGGATTTGGTTACGGCATCCGCCAACGAAGCCACGAGACATCTCCCTCGTCCTGAGGAGCCGTTCCGAGCTTGGCGAGAAACGGCGTCTCGCCCTTCGTCAAGCTCAGGGGACCGGCGATCGCTATGCAGCCATTAAATCTTCAGCAGCCGTCGCGCATTGCCGCCATAGATCTTCTCCTTGTCGGCGGCGCTCATCTGCACGCCCTTCAGCCAATCCGTGCCGGCCTTGCTGTCGACATAAGGATAATCGACCGAGAACAGCACGCGGTCGATGCCCATCTCGGTGATGGTGAATTGCAGCGCCGGCGTCGAGTAATAGCCGCTCGTCGTGATATAGAAGTGGTTGCAGAACACGTCGCGGAAGGTCTTGCCCTCAGCGCCCACGGCGCGCAGCGTCTCGGTCTCGCGATGGACGAGGAACGGCAAGGCCTCGCCCATATGCCCCAATATGATCTGCAGCCTCGGATAGCGCTCGAACACGCCCGAGAGCACCATGCGCAACCCGATGGTCGCGGTCTCGATGGTGAAGCCCCAGCCCGCGCCTTCGAGCGACGGCCATTTCTTCAAATAATCCTTCAGATAAATCTCCGTCACCGCGGGATGCATCGTCGCCGGATGCATGTAGATCGGCAC
>DATEKH010000031.1:0-62574 GCA_035277525.1 Allostellaceae bacterium | reverse complement strand
TTCTCCTCGTTGCGGCCGAAGAACAGCGAGGCGCAGCGATGCGGGCAGCGATGATCCATCATGCCGACCCGGCCGGACGTGTCGCGGAAGGCGATGAGCTTCTCGCCAAGCAGCAGGGTGCGCACCGGCGGCCCGTCCGGCTCGAGCTCATTGGAGCGCGCGGCCGGGATCCAATATTGCCGCATCAGCTCGCCCATCGGCGTGCCCGGGCCGGTGCGGACGATCTCCTCATATGGGTCGGACATTGCCATCATTCCTCTCAGCGCTTCCCCGCGGCAAAGCCTAGCCCTGCCGGCCAAGCCAAGGCAACGCTTGCGCAGCCTTTCCTCAGCCTGCGGACTCGGCCAAAATCCCAGCCATGGTGAGCCGAGCCGAATTTCGCGCTGCGGCGCGAAAACACCCGTTCGTGGCGGTGCTCAACGCGCTCGTCCTCGCTTTCGCCGTTCTCGAGCTCGCCGAGCTGTTGTTCGGCTTCGGGCTCCACTGGCTCCTGCCCGAAGAGATTGTCGAGGCCGTGCTGCTCGTCTTGCAAAGCCTCGCGATCTGGCACGCCGTGCGGCATTTGTGATGGGCGCGGCCCGGTTGGAGTCGTCGCGTCGCCTTTTGGAACCTGGAATCCTTGCTACATCTCACTTTGATGATGGGAACACGCGAGCTGCCTGCTTGCTGGCGGGGATGAATACGATGTATTGACTCGCTTCCGGCGGCGAATCCGTCTGCGCCGCAGCGAGGCGGTGCGGACGAAGCGGCAGTTCTGGAAGCGGATTCGGAAAGCGGCACGGACGCAGGCGCAGAAGGAAGCCGCTGGCGTATAAGTCCGTTTGGCACCGAATACCGGGGAATTCCGGTATTAGCTAGCAAGCTTCGGAGCGACGTTTCTTACACCGAAAACGATTCTTTCGAATCGCAACATCTATTAGAACGAGTCTCTTGTCATACCACTAATTGTGTGAGACCTTAAGCCACCAACAAGATGCTGGACAGGAGCGCCCATGTTAGCTACACGGCGCGCTCCCTTGCCTAGCGGGGCTCGGGGGAGAATGATGGCGATCACAGAGATCGATGAACGCGCAAAGCCGATGGCCGAAAGACCTTCCAAAAAAGCGATTCCGGTCACTGAGCGTCTGATCGTCGCGTTAGATGTTGAGTCTGATGCTGAAGCTCGGCGGATCGTAGACGAACTTGGAGAATCTGTGAGCTTCTACAAAGTTGGACTCGGCTTGCAGTTCCGAGGCGGTATCCCGCTGGCGGAGGAACTAAAAAAGAAATACGGAAAGAGAGTCTTTCTCGATTCCAAAATTTGGGACATCGAAGCAACCACATTTTCCGCAGTTCAGTCTATTGCAGCAATGGGTATGGATTTTGTCACGGTCCACGGCAACACGTCAGTCCTCAAAGAAGGCGTCGCTGGTCGCGGCAATACCGCCACAAAAGTTTTCGCAATCACCGTTCTGACGAGTCTGGACGACAAAGATTTGTTGGAAATGGGCTACACGGTCCCAGTTGATAAAATGGTTGCTTACAAGACTCGATCTGCGATTGCCGCTGGCTGCGATGGTGTGATTACGTCTGGTCTAGAAGCCGGTATGGTGCGTGAACTTGCAGATGATATGCTTTCAAAACTTCTGATAGTTACGCCCGGCATTCGCTCAGCCGGCGTGAGTCATGATGACCAAAAAAGAGTAGCAACGCCAGAATCGGCAATCAGGGCGGGCGCTGATTATATCGTGATGGGGCGTCAAATTCTCAGGGCCAAAAATCGCAGAGATGAAGCCAAGCGCGTTTTGGAAATGATCGACAAATCGCTTCCGTGACACAGTGCGGGACTTTCGGAAGGGCGCCGAAAGCCAACTGCCAATAATCTTGAAGCACGTGAGTGAATCCAAATCGGGATTCAAAATTTGAAGTAGATTATGGAAAATCAACCATTTCTTCTCTTCGGCACTTAATTTTCATCACAGCACCCATCCAATCGGGCGACATCTCGGTCGGTGCGGCTCACCCGCCGAGGCTGATCCTTCGATAGGACAGTGCCTCGGCGATATGGAGGCGACGGACCGCGTCGCTCGCATCGAGATCGGCGAGGCTGCGCGCCACGCGCAGCACGCGGTGATAGCCGCGCGCCGAGAGCCGCAGCCGGTCGGCGGCATCGTGGAGGAGCTTGCGGCCTTCGGCATCTGGCGTCGCGATCTCGTCGAGAAAGGTGCCGTCGGCCTCCGCATTGGTGCGGATGCGGCGGTCCTGGGGCAGGCGGGCAAAGCGCGCGCGCTGGCGCTCGCGCGCGGCGGCGACCCGCTTGGCGATCTCGGCCGAGCCCTCGGCAGGCGGCGGCAGGCTTAGATCCGACGCCTTCACCGCCGGCACGTCGATATGCAGATCGATGCGGTCGAAGAGCGGGCCCGAGATGCGCGACTGGTAATCCTGCGCGCATTTGGGCGCGCGGCCGCAGCCCTGCGCCGGATCGTCGAGATAACCGCAGCGGCAAGGATTCATCGCGGCGACGAGCTGGACGCGCGCCGGATAGGTGACATGCGCGTTGGCGCGCGCCACCACGGCGCGCCCGGTCTCGATCGGCTGGCGCAAGGCTTCGAGACTCGCGCGCTGGAATTCCGGCAGCTCATCGAGGAACAGCACGCCGAGATGCGCGAGCGACAGCTCGCCCGGCTTGGCGCGTAAGCCGCCGCCGACCAGAGCTGCGAGCGAGGCCGAGTGATGCGGGTCGCGAAACGGCCGCTGCCGGATCAACTCGCCGTCGCGTAAGAGGCCGGCGACCGAATGGATCATGCTGACCTCGAGCGCCTCGCCCGGATCGAGCGGCGGCAGGATGCCGGGCAGCCGTGCCGCGAGCATCGATTTGCCCGCCCCCGGCGGCCCGATCATCAAAAGGTTGTGCCCGCCGGCGGCCGCCACTTCGAGCGCGCGCTTGGCGGTCTCTTGGCCCTTGATGTCCTTGAGGTCGAGCGCGTGGCCGCGATCCCGTGCGATGCGCGGCGCCGGCGGCGACAGGATCTGCGTGCCCTTGAAGTGATTGATGATGGCCAGCAACGAGGGCGCGGCCAGCACGTCGAGCCCGCCGGCCCAGGCCGCCTCGCCGCCCGACGCGGCCGGGCAGATGAGGCCGTGGCCTTGCGCCAGCGCGCCAACCGCGGCCGGCAGCACCCCCGCGACCGACAAGAGCGAGCCGTCCAAGGCAAGCTCGCCCAGCGCGACATAATGCTCGGTCTCGTCGCCGGGGAGCACGCCCATGGCCGCGAGCAGCCCCAAGGCGATCGGCAGATCGAAATGGCTGCCCTCCTTGACGAGATCGGCCGGGGCGAGGTTGACGATGATGCGCCTGGGCGGCAGCGCCAGGCCCATGGTGGTGAGCGCGGCGCGCACGCGCTCGCGCGATTCGGCGACGGCCTTGTCGGGCAGGCCGACGACCATGAAGGCGGGCAGCCCCGATGCCATCGTCACCTGGGCCTCGACATCGAGCGCATCGATGCCCAGAAAGGCGACGGTCCGAATCCGCGCGACCAAGATGCTTCTCCCCGCCGAAGCCAAAGGGAACCTTACGGGAACATTGCCCGCTTGGCGAGTCCGGCGGCCACCGTCTTTGGCGACCGAGGGTGTTTAAGCCGCCACGGCGGCAGCGGCCGGCAGGGGCAGGCGCAGCCGCACGGTCGTGCCTTTGCCCTCGACACTCTCGATCGCAATGCGGCCGTCATGCTGCTCGACGATCTGCTTGGCTACGGCGAGGCCGAGCCCGATGCCGAAGCTCCGCGTTGAGAACAGCGGCTCGAACACTTTCGGCAGGATCGAGGCCGGGATCCCGACGCCGTTATCCGCGATGCTGATCTCGATCTGATCGGCGATGAGCCGCGAGGCCACGGTGATCTGCTTGGCGGGCGGCGCGGCGGCATCGCCCAGCGCCTGGCCGGCATTCTCGATCACGTTCTCGAGCGCGCGGCGCATCAGCGCCGAGTCGAAATCGACGAGCCGCTCGCCGGTGCCGAGCCGCCGCCGGATCGTTATGTCCTCGGGCAGCTTCTGGTCGTCGAGCATGGCGTCGAGCCAGCGATCGAGCGTCGCCGAGTGGCAGCGGATTTCGCGCAGATTGGAGAAGTCGAGCAAGTCGCTGATGATCCGCTCGCAGCGCGAAATGCTGCGCTCCAGGCGCTCGATCGGACGGCTGAGATCGAGCGCGCTGCCGCGGATCATCTGCTTGATGGTGTAAACCGTGTTGGTCGCGGCGCTCATCGGATTGCGCAATTCGCGAGCGACGGTGGCGGTCAGCTCGCCGAGCGCCGACAGCCGTTCCTGGCGCAACAGCAATTCCTGTGCGTGCTTCAGCTCGGCAGTGCGTTCCGCCACGCGCTGCGCCAGACGCTCGGCCTCGCCGATCGCTCGGCGCGCGAGCTCATTGTCGATGAAGGATCCCGACAAGCCCAGGGTGATGATGACGATGGCGACCGCGGCGATGGCGACGGCGAGGAGCTCGGGCGCCATCACCTGGTGCGGGACTGCGACCGAGGGATCGATCTCCAGCACCACCGCGGCCATGGCGATGAAATGAAGGCCGCAAATGGCGATGAGGAGCAGGCCGGTCGCGGCCAGGCGATGGCGGAGCGATCCGCCCATCGCCAGAACCCTGAACGCGGCCGCGCCAAAGCAAATGGCGACCGCGAGGGATAGGCCGACATAGGAGAAGTTCCAGTGGATGTTCGCGGGCAGCCGCAAAGCGGCCATTCCGACGTAGTGCATCGAACAGATGGCCGCGCCGATGATGGCGCCTCCGACCTCGCTGGCGCGCAGATGGAGCGCCACCACCATTCCGATCCAGGTCACGAGGATGGCGATGGCGATGGAAAGCGCCGTCAGGTTGAAATCGTAACCGACCGGCACGCCCGGCTTATAGGCGAGCTCGGCGACGAAATGGGTGGCCCAGACGCCGGCGCCGAACACGATTGCCGCCGCGCCATGCCAATAATGGCGCGCGGCGCCCTTGGCGTCGCCGGCATGGGTGAACAGGTTGCTGGTGGTAAAGCAGGAGAAGAGGCAGAGAAAGGCGGCAAGAACGACGAGGCGGAGATCGTGCTGCTGCGTAATGCAGAGGTAAATCGGCGCGAACATCCGAGAAGAGAAGCACGCACTCCGTTAACACCGGCTAAACCGCCTTATGAGTTGAGGTTAGGCGCGCCGCTTCGCCGCAAGTGTGAGCGGGAATCCAGCCGAAGCGAAAGACCGGGCGTCAAACTCATGGTTACCGGGCGGCGACACCCGCTATGCTTCCAGCGACAAAGGCTCCGCTGCGCATGGCTCACGATTCATCCTCCCTCATCGCGATCATCGTCATCGGCCTCGTTCTCGCCTTCGTTCTCGGCGCGATCGCCCACCGGCTGAAGATTTCGCCGCTCGTCGGCTATCTGCTGGCGGGCGTCGTCGTGGGGCCTTTCACTCCGGGCTTCGTCGCCAACCAGGAGCTCGCCGCGCAACTCGCCGAGATCGGCGTCATCCTCCTCATGTTCGGCGTCGGATTGCATTTTTCGCTCGCGGATATCCTGTCGGTGCGCCGCATCGTTTTCCCGGGAGCGACGGTCCAGATCGTGGTCTCGACCCTGCTCGGCACCATCGTCGCGCGCCTGATGGGCTGGAGCTGGGGCGTCGACGTGGTCTTCGGCCTCTGCTTTTCCGTCGCGAGCACGGTGGTGGTGATGCGGACCATGCAGGAGCGCCGCCTCATCGACAGCGAGCGCGGACGCATCGCCATCGGGTGGCTCGTCTTCCAGGACCTGCTGACCGTGATCGTGCTGGTGTTGCTTCCGCCGCTGAGCGGGCTCTTGAAGGGCGAGGCGGGCGCCGTCGACCTCGGTGCGCTCGCTCTTGCCCTGGGGCTGACGCTCGCCAAAGTCGTTGGCTTCATCGCCGTCATGCTGGTCATCGGCAGGCGCGTGATCCCCGCGATCCTGCACTACATCGTCCATACCGGCTCGCGCGAGCTCTTCCGGCTCGCGGTGCTGTCGGTCGCCCTCGGCGTCGCCTTTCTGGCGGCCGAGCTGTTCGGCGTCTCCTTCGCGCTGGGCGCGTTTTTTGCCGGCATGGTCTTGAGCGAGTCGCAGCTGAGCCAGCAGGCCGCCGAGGAATCGCTGCCCCTGCGCGATGCTTTTGCCGTGTTGTTCTTCGTCTCGGTCGGCATGCTGTTCGATCCCGCCGTGCTGGTGCGCGAGCCGCTGTCGCTCATCGGCATGCTCCTCGTCGTGATGGTCGGCGGAGCCGGCACCGCCGTGCTCATGATACGCGCCTTTGGCTCCCCACTCGGCACCGCGCTGTTGGTGGGGGCGGGCTTGGCGCAGATTGGCGAGTTCTCCTTCATCCTCGCCGATCTCGGCATCGGTCTCGGCCTGTTGCCGCCGAGCGGGCGGGACCTCGTCCTGGCCACGTCGATTCTCTCGATCCTTGCCAATCCGATCTTGCTCGCCGCGATCGACCGCTTGCGTCCGTGGATCGATCGGCGCGACGGCAAGCTGGCGCCGCCGGACGCCGATATCGAGGCGATGCGGGAGGAGTTGCGCATGACCGGCTTGCAGGGCCACGCCGTGCTCGTGGGCTTTGGCCGGGTCGGCAGCCTGGTCGGCGATGCGCTCCGGCAGCGGGGCTGGCCGCTTCTCGTGATCGAGGACTCGGTCGAGACCGTCAAGCGGGTTCGTGCCGCCGGGACCGAAACGATTTTCGGCAATGCCGCCGAGGACCGCGTCCTTGCCGCGGCGAATCTCGCGGCTGCGCGCATCCTGCTCGTCGCCATCCCCAACGGCTTCGAGGCTTGCGAAATCGTGAAGCACGCGCGCGCCCTCAATCCCGGCCTCGAAATCGTGGCGCGCGCGCATTTCGATGCCGAAGTCGATCAGCTCGTGCAGTTCGGGGCGGATATCGTCATCATGGGCGAGCGCGAAATCGCGCGCACCATGATCGAATATGTGCGTGATCTGTCGGTTGACGGTGCGCCGCGCGAGGCTCAGCGCGCCGGCGTGCCGCCGCAACCGTGAAGGAAGAGCTCGACGGTGTGCTTCGCCCAATCGTCGAGCTCGGCTTCGGTGAACGCCTTGCCGAAGCCCATGGCACGCCGCATCGGTACGGAGAGGACCATCTCTTGAAACTGGATCGCGGCAAAAAGAGGGTCTGCCACCCGCAGCGTCCCGGCGCGGGTCGCGTCGGCAAGAAGCACCGCAATGCGCTCGATCCCTTTGGTCGCTCCTTCCTTGATCGCGATCTCGACCAGCTCGGGAAAGCGGCCCGCCTCGGTGAGCAGCAGGCGGCGCAGCGCCAGGGCCTCGGGTTCCAGCGCCATCGCCAGCATGCGCCGCGCCGAGCGTACCAACACGGCTTCGACCGGCGCCGGCTCTTCGAAAGCGGCGTCGAATTGCGGCAGCCAGCGCCGCACCAGACGCTCGAAGACGGCGCGGAACAAATCGGATTTGTCGCGAAAGCGATGATAGAAGGTCCGCTTCGAGATCCGCACGCGCGCGGCGATCGCTTCGATGCTGGAGGCACCGAAGCCGCGGGTGAGGAAAAGATCCGTCGCCGTAGCGAGGATCTTTTCCGTAATCAGCGGCGCTTCGCTCCGGGCGGGCCGGCCGCCGCGCCGTTTCACGGCCGCCTCATTCACCGCCAGTCGTGGTGGTGATAATACGGATGGTAGTAGCCCGGCCCGGCGGGGTAGACGACGCAGCCCGAGAGCGCGGCTGCGAGCGCGATACCGGCAACCAAGGCAACGATGCGGGGCGATTTCAGGCGTCGGTGGAGCATGCGTTTCATAGCGTTCTCCTCGGCTCGGTTGATATCGTCACTCACAGAACGTGCGATCTAACACCCCTTATATGCGCGCAGAAAATGCAACGCGCCCGTGGCGTTTCATTAAATTTGCGTAACCTGCGAGCCGCGTTGAGGCCGCACAACAGACGCATTTTGGCCACCAGCCCCGCCTAGCATCGAAACCGGGTGCCCGGTTGGCGCCCTCGTCCGAAGCGGAGCTAATGCACACGACATGATCGCCATGATCGCCGGAAGTTTCACCCGCAGCCTCGCCGTCCCGGCCACCGCGGCTTTTCTCGCCGGTTCCATGCTGGCGGCGTCCAAGGCTCAGTCCCCCGCCCCGCCCGCAGCCGAGCCATCCCCGGCGATCACGGCGCAGCACTATTCCGACGCCGCCGTCGAGGCGCGCATCGAGCGGCTGCACGACCGGCTGAAGATCACGGCGGCAGAGGAAGCGCAATGGGACGCGGTCGCGCAGATCATGCGCGCCAATGCCCGCGAGCTCGAGGCTTTGATCGAACAGCGCGACCAGCAAGCAGGCATCATGTCGGCGCTCGATAATCTGCGCAATTACCAGCAGATCGCCGACGCCCATGCCGACGGGCTGAAAAAGCTCGTTCCCGTCTTCACCGCGCTTTACGAGGCCATGCCGGACACGCAGAAGGCAACGGCGGATGCGATTTTCGGGCGCCGCGTCCGCGGGAATAGGGCCGCGTCTGCGGGAATACAGCCGCAATGATGCCGGATCGGGGCTGAGCGTCATGTTTCGGAGAAGCGCAACGAGGCCTTGCCTTCGGCGCGGGCTCGCGACGGCGCTGATGGCCGCGGCGATCACCGCGACGGCGGCGCCGGCCGTGCCGTCTTTCAGTGTCGTGATCCCGCTGCGCTAGCGCCGAGCATGGCTACGCCGTCGATAGCGGCGTGCCGGTATGCGAAGCGAAATTGCAAACGCGCCGCGGGAAAAAAACCGGCCCCCAAAAGGGGGCCGGTTTGCATTCGGGGCGCTTGCTCGCGGCCGCCTAGGGCGAGGTGTGCTCGATGAAGCGTTGCGGCGCCGGCTCGCCCCATTGCGAGTTGAGCGCCTCATGCGCCGGCAGGCTGTTCGAGCCGTTCTGCACGTTGAGGACGTCGCTGTCGGTCCAGTGCTCATGAACGCGGCCCCAGGGATCGGCCCAGTAGTCGAACACCTGGCTGCCGAGCACGTGCCGGCCGATGCCCCACATATGCTCGTACTTGCCTTTCTTGGCGAGGTATTCGTGCCCCACCATCACATCGTCGAAATCCTGCACCTCGAAGGAAAGGTGGTTGAGCCCGACTTTCTCGCTCTTGATGCCGAAGAAAACGTGGTGATCGACGTAATCATCGCCGCAATCGCAGCGATTGAACGAGCCGATGAGATGGTCCGGGGTTCCGGCCCAGACATCGTCCGAGCAGATGAAGCCCAGGGTCTCGCGGAACCATTTGAGCGTCTCGGGCAGATCGCGGGTCGTCATCACGCCGTGGCCGATGCGCTTCACCTGCGAGGGGCCCTGCTGCAGGCGGCAGAGGTCGCCGGCGCGGCGGTATTTCTCCGTGCCCCAATTGATCACGTTCGGCCGCACGGGAAGCGGATCGACTTTCTCGAGACCCCACACCACCTCGACCTGATAGCCATTGGGCTCGCGCAAACGCACGCGCTTGCCGCCGCCGGGCTCGTCGATCGATTCCACCGGCGAAGCGCCCGGAACGCGGGACAGCTTGTCGAGGTCTTCCTCGCTCTTGGCGTAATAGGCGAGACCGATGAAGCCGGGCGGGCCGAGCTCGGTGACGTGCAGGTGATGCTCGGGATCCGTGCCCCGCATGAACAACTTATCTTTGGTCCGCCCGGCGCGCACCATGCCAAAATCGAGCAGAAACTCTTCCTGCTTGTCGAGGTCGGGCGAGCGGATGCGTCCCCAGGCGATGTCTCTGACCTTGATGACCGGCATTGTGGTTTCCTCCATCCAAAAGCTTGGTTTTGCGCGGAGGATACCACCCTCGCCGCAGGGGGGCTATACGTCTCGGTGACGCAGCGAGCGCCGCCAGGCCTCGAGCGCCGCGCTCAATCCCAGCGCCAGGCTGCGCCGCTCGGGCGAGCTTAAAAACGTGCCGAGCGCGAGCGATTTCCCGTGCGAGGCGAGCAGCAACCGGTTCTGCCCTTCGTCGCGTTCCTCGAACACGACCTTGAGCCAGAACGGCTCGAAGCGCCAGCGGCGCTGGTCGCCCCGGATGCCGACGCGCTCGACGTCGAGCGCGCTATCCGTCAGGCGCACCGTCTCGGTCTGCCGCGCGCTGCGATAGCTCAAGCGAAAAGCGAGATAGACCAGGGCGACATCGAGGCCGAAAAATCCGGTGACCGGCCAGGCGCCGGCCAGCACGAAGCCGATGCCGCTGCAAAAGCCGATGGCGGCGAGCACCGCCATCACCCAGAAAAAACCCTTGGGCGGGAGGCTGCGAAACGGCGCAAGCCTCGCGTTGAAAAAGACCGTCTCGTCTGTCGTATCGATCATGCGCGGCAAAGCTTAATCGACTTCCGACCGCCCGGCAAAGCCGCTCGCAGATGGCGGGCGGCTCCGTGTCTCGCTAGGATGAACACATGACGCGGGACAAGGCTGCGAGATTTTTTGCGCTTCTTGCCAAAGATCGGCCCGATCCCGCGACCGAACTCGGCTATCTCAACCCCTACACGCTGCTGGTTGCCGTCGTCCTTTCGGCGCAGGCGACCGACGTCTCGGTGAACAAGGCCACCGAGCCGTTGTTCAAGATCGCCGACACGCCGGAAACAATGCTCGCGCTCGGCGAGGCACGGCTCAAGGGTTTCATCAAGACCATCGGGCTCTTCAACACCAAGGCGAAGAACGTCATCGCCTTGAGCCGGCTCCTCGTCGAACGGCATGGCGGGCAGGTGCCGCGTACGCGCGAGGCGCTCGAAGCACTGCCGGGCGTCGGCCGCAAGACCGCCAATGTCGTGCTGAATGTCGCTTTCGGCGAGCCGACGATCGCGGTCGACACGCATATCTTCCGTGTCGCCAACCGCACCGGCCTCGCGTCGGGCAAGACCCCGCGCGCCGTCGAAGATGGCCTCGCCAAGATCGTGCCCAAGCGCTACCTGCGGCATGCCCATCACTGGCTCATCCTGCACGGCCGCTATGTCTGCACCGCGCGCAGGCCGAAATGCCCGGCCTGCATCGTGCGCAAAGTGTGCGAATTCAAAGGCAAGACCACAGCCATTGCGACGGCGGAGCCGGCGCGGCCGGAGGCGGCAGGCTAGAGCCCGAGCACGTCCTTCATGCTGTAGAGCCCCGCGGGTTTGCCCGCGAGCCATAGCGCCGCCTTGACCGCGCCGCGCGCAAAGATGCGGCGGCTGCCGGCGCGATGGACGATTTCGATCTGCTCGCCCTCGGCCGCAAAGATAACGCGATGCTCGCCTGCATTGTCGCCGCCGCGCAGCGTGGCAAAGCCGATATCGCCGCGCTTGCGCGGTCCGGTAATGCCGTCGCGCACGCGCTGGCTATGGGCGGCGAGATCGACGCCGCGCCCCTCGGCTGCGGCTCGGCCCAGCGCCAAGGCCGTGCCCGAGGGTGCGTCGACCTTGTGGCGGTGATGCATCTCGAGAACCTCGATGTCGTAATCGTCACTGAGGCCGCGCGCCATGTGCTGAACGAGGCCGAGCATCAAATTGACGCCGAGGCTCATGTTGGCGGCCCAGAGGATCGGCGCCGCTTTGGCGGCTTCGGCGACGGCCGCGCTCGCCGCGTTATCGAGCCCGGTCGTGCCGATCACCAGCGCCTTCTTGGCCGCGGCCGCGGCGCGCGCATGGGCGACGCTGGCTTCCGGCGTCGAAAAATCGATCACCGCATCGCTGGCGGCAAAAAGCGCCGCGATATCGGTGGAGGCCAAGAGCCCGATCGCCCCGATCCCGGCGACCTCGCCGATATCCTTGCCCAGCACCGCGCTCGCGGGCGCGTCGATGCCGCCGGCCAATTGACACTCCGCGGTCGACGCGACTTCGGCAACCAGCATGCGGCCCATTCGTCCGCCGCAGCCCGATATCCCGACGCGAAGCTTGGCCATGATGAAACCGCCGCCATCCCGTTCAAGGCGCGTAAATATAACGGATCAGCGTGCGGCCGACAGCGTTCATCGCGTCCTCGGAGCATTTGTCGAGCGTGTCGCCGGTGGTGTTGAACCAGGGCTCGTACTCGAAGCCGATGACGAGGAAGGCCGGAACATGCACCTGATCGAGCGCGATCTGATCGTCGAAAATCGGCTGGGTTGTCGCGGCGTCGGTGAAAAAGCGCGGCGCCAAGGCACGGCCGAGCGCCCAGAATTTATCCACCTCGCTGCCGGCATAGATCAGCGAGGCCTGCTCCGGCCTAAGCTTTTCCTCGCGCCAGCACACCATGTCGAAGATGGCGGCCTTGTCGGGCGGCGCGACCGGATAGAACTGGCTCAAATGAGCGGCGAAATAGGGCGAGCCCAAAGGCTGCCAATGCTGATCGCCGGCGCCCAGCGACAAAGGCCCTTCCTCGCCGTCGAAAAACACCAGATCGATGCCGAGGGGCGGCGGCGCTTTCGCGGCTTTCAAGACGCGCGCGGTCTCGAGCAGGAGGGCCACGCCCGAAGCGGAATTGTTCGCGCCCGGCATCGGCGCGTCGGGATGAGTCTTGTCCCGATAAGCGCGGATGATGCTGTCGTAATGCGTGCCGAGCAGGATGCGGTGCGGCGCATCGGGATAGAAACGCGCGACGATGTTGACGATGGTGTGCTTTTGGCCGCCCGCGTCCGATTCGAAGCGCTGCTGCTCCGGCTCGACGCCGGCGGCGCGCAATTGGGCTTCGATATAGGCGATCACCTTCACATGTCCCGGGGAGTCGAGCGCGCGCCCGCCAAAGGAGAGCTGCTGGGCGATGTCGTGCAGCGCGCGGCTGCCTTGCCAGGACTCGGCGACCGCTTGCGCGCTTTGCGCCCCGGCGGGCGCGGCGAGCGCCGCGGTCAAGCCGGCGAGGAGCAAGCCGCGGCATCCCCATCGCTTTGCCGCCATTGAGGCGCGCGCGCTCGCCATGCCGCCGCTCACATTGCCCGCCGCGACACGAACAGCATGCTCACCGCCGAGACGGCCAACACGGCGGCATCGAGATAGGTGATGGCACGCGAGCCGATGGTCGGGATCAGGCCAAAGGTGGTGAAGAGCGTGCCGAAAATGTTGCCGATCGTCGAAACCCCGTAAACCAGGCCGGCGATGCGCCCGGTGTGATGCGTCGAGCGCAGCAGCAGCCGCACCGCCACGGGCGAGAATGTGCCAAGGCAGGTCAGCGGCGCCAAGAGCAGCGCGGCCGCCGCCGTCAAGATCGCGCCCGGCCCGTCGCCAAACCGGCCGAGTATCCAGCTCATGACCGGGTCGGCGGCCGCCGGTACGAGGGCGAGATAGAGCGCGGCGAGCGCGCAGGCCGCGGCGATGACGCGCGGGCTCGGGTAGCGGTCGACCACGATCCCGCCGCCGAAATAGCCGAGCGTGAGCGCCGCCAGCACCGTCGAGATGAGGCCCGCCCAGGTATCGATTCCGCCGCCGAAATAAGGAAAGAGATAGCGGCTGCCGAGCATTTCGAATCCCATCAGCACACTGCCCACGAAAAACGCGTTGGCGAGGACCGCTGCGTCCGTGAGCCAACGCGCTAGCGGCTGGTCTGCTGCGGATCGCTCGCTTGCGGATCGGGCCATTTGCGGTTGTGGACTTCGATAGCTTTGAGCGCTTCGACCGGCGCGAAGTCGTCGGTCAACACCTTGGCATTGGGATTGATCGTGCCCGTGTCGGGCGGCAGCCGCCGGCGCTGCGCCAGCATCTGCGAAAGATCGTAGCGCAGGTGAAGCGCGGCCTGGCGCTGCTGCGCCATCTTGCCGAGATCCTCGGGCGCGCGCGGCGGACCGTCATAGGCGATCGTCACCACATTGCCCTCGGCGAGGTAGAAATCCTCTTGCGGAAAGACGGAGTGGATCGTCTTCACCGCCGAATCGAACAGCATGGTGGACGGCTCGACGTTCTGCGCGACCACGCCGCCTTCGGCGAGATGGTCCTTCACCAGCTGATAGAATTGCTTGGTCAGCAGGTGGAATGGCACGAACGGACCGCGATAGGCGTCGATCAGGATGATGTCGTATTTGTCCTTCGATTGCTGCAGGAAGATGCGGCCGTCGCGCGTGACGAGGTGAAAATTCGGTTCGTCGCTGATGCCGAAATATTTATGCGCGAGCTGCGCCACCACCGGATCGAGCTCGACCGAGGTGACCGAGGCGTCCGGCAGAAAGCGGTGCAGGTACCAACTGGTGCGCCCGCCGCCGAAGCCGATCTCGAGAACGGACCGGACGTCCTTCGCATATATCAGCGATGCGGTCATGTAGCGCGTGTAGGCGACGGGCAAGTCGCGGTCGTCGAGCGAATTGTAGACGCTCTCGGTATAGAGCCTCCGGTTGTAGCCGAAGGTCATCTCGTAATAGTTGCCCTGCTTGTAGACATAGACGTTGTTGTAGAGCGACTCGCGGGATTCAACGAGCGTGCGGTCGGCCTGCGCCTCGGCTGGCGGCATCGCGCCGAGATAGGCGGAGAGCAGCATCACGCCGGCGGAAACCGCAAAAAAAACCCTGCCCAACCGGGCTAATCTTGGCGCGACAATCATGACGATGCGGCCCGACCCTGGACCGCGCACCCCGAGCCGTCAAGCGCTGAATGCTGCGCGCACGAGGCGCTTGGGCGGAATCGCCGCGCCGCCCTTTGCAGCCGCGCGCCTATCCTCTACATCATTCGTCTCATGGCCTTATTGCGCTCGGCCGCGACCGTCGGCGGCTACACCATGGCGAGCCGGGTTCTCGGCTTCGTGCGGGACGTGCTGACCGCGGCGTTCCTCGGCGCCGGACCCGTGGCCGATGCGTTTTTCGTGGCGCAGCGCCTCCCCAATTTGTTTCGCAGCCTGTTTGCCGAGGGTGCGTTCTCCGCCGCCTTCGTGCCGCTTTTCGCCGGCATGATCGCGCATGACGGCAAGCCGCAAGCCAAGCGGTTTGCCGAGGATGCGATGGCGGTCTTGCTTTCGGCGCTGTTCCTCTTCGTTCTGGCGGGCGAATTCGCGACGCCCTGGCTGCTCGATATCCTGGCGCCCGGGTTCCGCGCCGAGCCCGAAAAATTCGCGCTCACCGTCGGCCTGACGCGCATCACCTTCCCTTACCTGCTTTTCATCTCGCTCACGGCGCTGCAGGGCGGCATCTTGAACTCCGTCGAGCGCTTCGCGGCGACGGCGGCGACGCCGATGCTGCTCAACATTTTCCTCATTGGCGCCCTCGTCTTGGTGCGGCCGCTGACGGGCGAAGCAATGGCCTGGGCGCTGTCGCTCTCCGGCTTCGCGCAGTTCCTCTGGCTCATGATTTCATGCCACCAAGCGGGGCTCGGACTCTCGCTTCCCGTCCCGCGCCTGACGCCGGAGGTCAAGCGCATGCTGCGGTTGATGCTGCCGGGCGTGTTCGGCGCGGGCGTGACCCAGCTCAACCTCGTCGTCTCGACCGCGGTCGCTTCGCTCCTGCCGACCGGCGCCGTCTCCTATCTCTATTATGCCGACCGGCTCAATCAGCTGCCGCTCGCGGTCGTCGGCATCGCGGTGGGCACGGCGATTCTGCCGTCGCTGTCGCGCCAGGTGCGGCTCGGCGACGATGACGCTGCACGGAATACGCAGAATCGCGGCCTCGAGCTCGCGCTTTTCCTCACCGTGCCATCGGCGATCGGGCTCGGTGTCACGGCTTTGCCGATCATGACCGTGCTGTTCCAGCGCGGCGCGTTTGGACCTGCGGCGGCGCATGCCACCGCGGCGGCGCTCGCGGCTTATGCGGCGGGGCTTCCCGCCTTCGTTCTCATCAAGGTGATGGCGCCGGGATTTTTCGCGCGGCACGATACGGCGACGCCGGTCAAGATCGCCTTCGCCGCCATGGCAACGAATCTCGCCTTGACCCTCCTTCTCGGCCTGGCCCTGGGCTTCGGCCATGTCGGCGTCGCCGCCGCGACTTCGATTGCCGGCTGGGTCAATGCGCTGTCGCTGATCGTCGTGCTGCATCGCCGCCGCCATTTCACGCTCGATGCGCGCTCGCGCCGCGCGCTGCCGCGCATCCTCGCCGCGGCCCTCGGCATGGGCCTTGTGCTCTGGGCGTTGGATGAGGCCTGCGCGCCGTTCTTCGCCGGGCGCTTTCTCGAGCGCACCGTGGCGCTGGCCGTGGTGATCGCGCTGGGGGTGGCAGCCTATGGCGTGCTGGCGCTCGTCGCGGGCGCGGCGCAATGGCGCGAGGTCAAGGCGCGCTTCGCCCGCCGCTTCTCGTGACAGCGTGGGCGCCGCGGTCGCTTGACCGGGCGGCCCCAGGGCGGCGATAACTCCATCATGCATTCCCCCATGAGCCGCATCTTTTCGGGCGTCCAGCCCACCGGCAATTTGCACCTCGGCAATTATCTCGGCGCCATTCGCAACTGGGTCGCGCTGCAGCGGCAATACGATTGCATCTTCTGCATCGTCGATTTGCATGCGCTGACCCTGCCGCAGGACCCGGCGCAGCTCAAGGCGCAGACGCGCGAAGTGACCGCCGCCTACATCGCCGCCGGCATCGATCCCGAGCGCTGCATCATCTTCAATCAAAGCGCGGTCTCGGGTCATGCGGAGCTGGCCTGGCTGCTCGGCTGTTTGACGCCGCTGGGCTGGCTCAATCGCATGACTCAATTCAAGGAAAAGGCCGGCAAGCAGCGCGAGGAGGCCGGGCTTGGCCTTTATGCCTATCCGGTGCTGATGGCGGCGGACATTCTCCTCTACAAAGCGACGCATGTGCCGGTAGGCGAAGACCAGAAGCAGCATCTGGAATTGTCGCGGGATATCGCCGGGGCGTTCAACCGCCGCTACGGGATCGAATTTTTTCCGCTGCCCGAGCCGATGATCTTCGGTGCCGCGACGCGCGTCATGAGCCTGCGCGACGGCACGAAGAAAATGTCGAAATCCGACACCTCGGATTACTCGCGCCTCAACATGACGGACGACGCCGAGGCCATCGCGCTCAAGATCCGCAAGGCGAAGACCGATCCCGCGCCGCTGCCCGAGAGCGAGAAGGACGCGGCGGCACGGCCCGAGGCCGACAATCTTCTCGGCATCTACGCGGCGCTGGCCGATCTAACGCGCGCCGAGGCGATCGAGCGCTGGGCGGGCAAGAATTTTTCCGCCTTCAAGACCGATCTCGCCGATCTCGCCGCCGAAATCCTCGGCAAGATCGGCGGCGAGATGCGCCGGCTCCTCGCCGAGCCGGGATATCTCGACGCCGTGCTCGTCCGCGGAATGGAACGCGCCAACGCGATCGCCGCGCCGAATTTGCGCGAGGTCTTCGACATCATGGGATTGCTGCGGCCCTAGCCAAGCCAAACGGGAGCAACGGGATTGGGCATACTCCAAATCTATCTGCCCATTGCCGGTATCTCCCTCGACGTGGTGGGCTTGCTGCTGCTGGGCGCGGCGGTCGGGTTCCTCTCCGGCGTGCTCGGCGTCGGCGGCGGCTTTCTGATGACGCCGCTGCTCATTTTCATCGGCGTGCCGCCGCCGGTCGCGGTCGCCTCCTCGGCGAACCAGCTCGTCGGCGCGTCGGTCACCGGGGCGCTCGCTTACTGGCGCCGCGGCAGCGTCGATTTCCTGATGGGGCTTCTGATGCTCGTCGGCGGGCTCGCCGGCTCTGCCGCGGGCGTGTGGCTCTTCGCGCTGCTGCGCCGGGTCGGCCAGATCGAGCTCGTCATCAGCCTCAGCTACGCCATGCTGCTGACGGTGCTTGGCGCGCTGATGCTGATCGAAAGCAGCCGCGCCTGGCTGCGCCGCCGCCTGCCCGGCGCCCAACGCCACAAGCTGCATCAGCACAATTGGCTGCACGGCCTGCCGCTGAAGCTGCGCTTCCGCCGCTCGAAGCTTTATATCAGCGCTTTTCTGCCGATCATGCTCGGCTTCCTCGTCGGACTGCTCTCGGCGGTGATGGGAGTGGGCGGCGGCTTCGTCACCGTGCCGGCGATGATCTACTTGCTTGGCATGCCGACCTCGATCGTGCCTGGGACGTCGCTCTTCCAAATCATCTTCGTCACCGCCGCCGTCACCATCTTGCAGGCCGTCGCGAACAACACGGTCGATGTGGTTCTGGCGCTGATCCTCCTGCTCGGCGGCGTGTTCGGCGCCCAGTTGGGAACGCGCTGGGGCGCCAAGCTGCGCGGCGAGGAATTGCGCGCGCTCCTGGCGGTGATCCTGCTCGCGGTCGCGGCGAAGCTGGTCTTCGATTTGACCGTGCGGCCGGCCATCCCGTTTTCGCTCGCGCCGGTGGAGTCATGATCGCGCTGCGCTGGTTGCTGGTCGTCGCGGTACTCCTCCTTCCGGCCGAGGCGGTGCGTGCCGATCAGCCTCTTTTGGCCGATCTCACCAGCCATTTGATCGCCATCACCACCGGCTTCACCGGGACCTCGGTGGTGCTGTTCGGCGCGACCGACGGGCCGGGCGACATCATCATCATCGTGCGCGGCCCGGAAAGCGATCTCGTCGTGCGCCAGAAACGACACCTCGCCGGGATCTGGATCAACGCGCACGATGTCACCTTCGCCGCTGTGCCGAGCTATTACGCCGTGTTCAGCAGTCGTGCGCTCGATCAGGTCGCGCCGCCGGGCATGCAGGCCTTGCACCAGATCGGCATCAAGAATTTGCGCCTCGATCCGCGCGATCCGAACCGTCCGCCCGACGAGATCGCGACCTTCCGCGCGGCGTTGATCGACGAGGAACGGCGCGCGGGCGTGTGGTCGGAGCAACCGGGAAGCGTCAGCTTTCTGGGCGACCGGCTGTTCCGCGCTACCATCGCCTTTCCCTCGAACGTTCCCACCGGGACCTACCTCGTCGAGGTTCTGTTGCTGCGCCAGGGCAATGTCATCAGCGGCCAGACCACGCCGCTTGTCGTCTCCGAGATCGGCCTCAACGCCGATCTCGCCGAATTCGCGCTGGCCAATGCCTGGCTCTACGGATTCCTCGCCGTAGCCGGCGCCGCCTTGCTGGGCTGGCTTGCAAGCCTGCCGTTCCGCGACGCATGAACCAACGGAGGCGCGCCCCGCCATGACCGAGCCGAAGATAACCGAGCCGCCGAGCCGCGAGCGGATCTTCCTCGTGGTCGTCGACGAGACCGAAGAAATGCGCATTGCGCTGCGCTATGCGGCGCTGCGGGCGTTCCATACCGGCGGCCGCGTCGCCCTGCTCTCGGTCATCGAGCCACCCAGCGCGCAGCAATTCGCGGCCATCGAGCAGCGCATGATCGAGGAGCGGCGCGAGGCGGCGGAACAGCTCCTGGCAAAGCTTACCGCCGAGGTCAAGGAAACCTGCGGCGGCATGCCGATCATCTATATCCGCGAGGGTCGCCGCCGCGATGCATTCTTCGCGCTTCTCGACGAGGAGCCCAGCATCTCGGTGGTCGTGCTCGCTTCGGGGACGGGCCAGGAAGGGCCGGGGCCGCTGATTACCGCGCTGATGGGACGCACCGGTCAGCTGCGCGTACCGATCACCATCGTCCCGGGCGGCCTCAGCGACGACCAGCTCGCGGCGCTTGCTTAACCCTACCCGCCGTGGGCCCACTAAGGGGTTGACTCCGCTCCGGCTTTATCCACATTGAGGGTGAGCCAGCCGGAGAGTCGCATGTTCATCGAGACCGAGACGACACCCAATCCCGCAACCCTCAAATTCCTGCCCGGACGCGCGGTGATGGCGAGCGGGACGGCGAATTTCGTCGATGCCGACGCGGCGACGCGCTCGCCCTTGGCGCAGCGCCTCTTCGAATTGGGCGGCGTCGGCGGCGTGTTCTTCGGCGCCGATTTCGTCACCGTAACCAAAGACGAGGACGCGTCCTGGCAGCAGCTGAAGCCGCTCATTCTCGGCGCGATCATGGAGCATTTCACCTCGGGCCGGCCGCTCTTGCTGCATAGCGAGGCGCCCGTTCCCGAAGCCGCGGCCGAGGAAGACGACGAGGTGGTCACCCAGATCAAGGAATTGATCGAAACGCGGGTCCGGCCGGCGGTCGCCCAAGACGGCGGCGACATCATTTTCGAAGCCTATGCCGAGGGCGTCGTCTATCTGCAAATGCATGGCTCGTGCTCCGGGTGCCCTAGCTCGACGGCAACGCTCAAGGCGGGCATCGAGAACATGCTGCGCCACTACATTCCGGAAGTCGTCGAAGTCCGCGCGGTCTGAACCGCCAGGCTCAAGCCGGCGGCATCAAGCGCTGCGGCGCATCGGCGTCGCTCAAAAGCGGATAGCGCTTGGCGTCGAAGAGCTGGTAATGCCACCACTCATTGCCGTAGAAGTCCCAACCTGCGGCGCTCATCAGCCCCAGCAACAGGAAGCGGTTGCGTTGCGCCGGGGCGGGAATCGCGGTCGAGCCGTGATGCGACAAGGGCGTGAAATCGTCGAAGCCTGTTCCCATGTCGAGCGCGCCGCCGTCGGCGGCAAGCAGCGTCACATCGACGGCAACGCCGCGCGAATGCGGCGAGCCGCGCCGCGGATCGGCGAGAAAATTGGCATCGGGCGTGTGGTTCCACAGCGCCCATTGCGCTTCGCTGGGACGAAAAGCGTCGAAAACCTTGAGCCGCAGCTGCAAGGCCGCGGCCAAGGCGATCGCCCGCTCGAGTCGCGCTGCGGCGTCGGGATGGAGGTAGCAGAGAGGCCGCGCATAGACCGGGCGGCCGGTGAAGTTGTGCGGCGTCGCATAGGCGATCTCCAAGACGACGCCATGGGTTTGCGGGGTGATCTCGACCAGCGGCATGGCCTGTCTCCTAGCACGAAAATCGCATGGAGGGCGCGGCTTTGGTGAAGGTCCTGGGCCTCGATTGCTCGGGCGCGTCCTGCTCGGCCGCGATCCTTGCCGAAAGCGAGCTTCGCGCCCATCGCTTCGCGGCGATGGAGCGCGGCCAAGCCGAGGCGCTTTTGCCGATGATCCGCGCGGCGCTCGATGAGGCGGGGCTCGGCACGACGCAGCTCGATCTCGTCGCGGTAACGACCGGCCCCGGCAGCTTCACCGGGGTGCGCACCGGGCTCGCGGCGGCGCGCGGCCTGGCGCTTGCCGCGGGGCTGCCGCTGATCGGCGTGACGAGTTTCGAGGCGGTGGCCGAGGCCGTGCGCGCGCAAGCCCAAGGCCGGCCGCTCGTTATCGCCCTCGAAAGCAAGCGCGATGAGCTGTTTCTTCAGCGCTTTGACGTGAGGGGCCCGGGCCGAGCATCGCTCGTGCCGCCCGATCTCTGGCGCAGCTATGTCGGCGGGCCCGCCGCTTGGCTCGCTGGCGACGGAGCCACGCGCTTGGCCGCGGCGATCGGACGAAGCGAGGCCGATATTCTCTCCGCGGCCGGCATCGACGCCACGCCGGTTGCGCGTCTCGGCGCCAGCCGGTGGCGTCCCGGGCTTCGCCCGCCCGCGCCCGCGCCGCTTTATCTGCGCGCGCCCGATACGACGATGGCGGCGCGCGTCACGTGACGTTCCTCCTCCATCCGCTGCCGCGCGCGAATCTGGGCGCCGTTGCGACGCTCCATGAGGCGTGCTTTCCCGAGGATCCGTGGGACAGCGCGGCGCTTGCCACGGTGCTCTGCATGCCGGGCGCCGACGGCCGGATCGCCGTCGCCGAGAGCGGCGAGCCGCTGGGTCTCCTCATCGATCAATGTCTGGGCGAGGATGCCGAAGTGCTGACGCTCGGCGTGCTCCCGGTATCACGCCGCCAGGGAATTGCGCGCGGTTTGCTGAGCGATCTTTTCAGCCGCGCCCAGGCCAGCGGAGCCGCGCGCGTGATGCTCGAGGTCGCGGCCGACAACGAAGCGGCGCACGCTCTCTATCTTTCGATGGGCTTCGTTCGCGACGGAATTCGCCGCGCCTATTACCGCCGCGATTCCGGGCCGAGCATCGACGCGTGGCGCTTGAGTCGCGCGATCGCGCCGATACAATCATTCTAATTTCGTTTCTTCAATTATTGGCCCCGGTAACTTGCAGGGGCCGAGAAATGTCCATATATAGACTGACGATAGCGGCGGAGGAAAACTATAACCATGAGCGATAATTCCAATCCAAAAGACTTGCTCGCGCTCACGACCGAGATCGTCGCCGCGCATGTGTCGAACAACACGGTCGGCGTCGCCGATCTGCCTCAGCTCATCAGTCAGGTTTATCAATCGCTTATGAATATCGGCAAAACCCCGGTCGCGGCGGTGGAGCGGCCGCAACCCGCGGTGCCGGTGAAGAAATCGATTCATCCCGATTATCTCATCTGTCTCGAGGACGCCAAGAAGCTCAAGATGCTGAAACGTCACCTCAAGACCTCGTACAATCTCACGCCCGAGCAATATCGCGAGCGCTGGGGCTTGCCGCCCGATTACCCCATGGTGGCCCCGAATTATGCGAAGCAGCGCAGCAAGCTCGCCAAGGATATAGGGCTTGGCACGCGCGGCCGGCGCGCGCGGGCCGGGTGATTCGGCCGCGGGATGACGGCGTGATGACCGCGCCTCGTATAGGCTCGCGGGCGGGTTTGGGCTATACTGAGCTTCATTCGCCATCAAAGAGCGTTGGGAAGGCATGACGTCCCGGCTCGAGCAGCTATGTATCGACAAGGGTCTTAAAATGACCGAGCAGCGGCGCATCATCGCGCGCGTGCTCTCCGACTCTGCCGATCACCCGGATGTCGACGCCGTTTACCGCCGGGCGAGCGAGCTCGATCCAAAGATCAGCATCGCCACGGTCTATCGCACCGTCCGGCTGTTCCAGGAGGCCAACATTCTGGCCCGCCACGATTTCGGCGACGGGCGCGCACGTTACGAGGAAATGCCCTCCGATCATCACGACCACCTGATCGACCTTCAATCGGGGCGGGTGATCGAGTTTCGCAACGAAGAAATCGAAAAGCTCCAGCGCGATGTCGCTGCCCGCCTCGGCTACAAACTCGTCGATCATCGGCTCGAGCTCTTCGCCGTGCCGATCGAGGGGAAAAACGCATCGGACGAGAAGAAATGAGAGCGATGAGCCGCGAGGTGCTGTGACGGAGATCGCGCGCGAGGTCGGCCGGGGGCGTTCCCTCGATCGAATCGTCGATGTCCGATTCGAATCGCTGCAAGTGAGGCTCGCGGAGAACGCGACCGAGATCGACGCCGCCCAGGCGTTGCGCTACCGCGTCTTCTACGACGAGATGGGCGCCGAGCCGACCGCCGAGATGGCGAGGCGGCAGCGCGACTTCGACCGTTTCGACGACGTCTGCGATCATCTCCTCGTGCTCGACCACAGCCGCCCGCGCGGCGCCGAGGTGGTCGGCACCTATCGTCTGATCCGGCGCTCAATGGCGGCGCAAAGCGGCGGATTCTATTCGGCCACCGAATACGATCTCGGTCCCATTCCCCAGCACCCCGGCGAAATCCTCGAATTGGGGCGCTCCTGCACCGACGCCGCGGCGCGTACCGGGCCCGCGGCGAAGCTGATGTGGCGCGGCATTGCCGCCTATGTGTTCCATTACCGCATCGCGGTGATGTTCGGCTGTGCGAGCCTGCACGGCACGGATCCCGACGCGCTCGCCCTGCCGCTCGCCTACCTCCACCATTTTCATCGCGCGCCGCCGAGCTTGCGGATGCGCGCGCTCGATGACCGCTATGTCGAGATGAACCGCCTGGCGAAAGACGCGATCGATCCGGCTCGCGCTCAAGCCGTGCTGCCGCCGCTCATCAAGGGCTATCTGCGTCTCGGCGGCTTCGTCGGCGACGGCGCGGTCATTGATCGTCCGTTCAACACGACGGACGTGTCGATCGTCGTGAAGACCGATCTCGTCGCCGGCAAGTATTACCGGCACTACGAGCGGCGCGCACGCGAGGACGCTGCCGCCGAATGAGCGGCCTTCTCCTGCGCCTCGGCCGCATCGCCGCCTATCTCGCGGTGACCCTTCCCGCCATGCCGGTGCAGGCTGCTTTCCTGATCGCGAAAAGCCCGGCCTCGCGGCGGTTTCCGCTCGCTTATCACCGGCTGTGCTGCCGCATTCTCGGCATTGCACTCGAGCGCCGCGGCCCGCCATCCACCCACCGGCCGACCCTCTTTGCCGCCAACCACACCTCCTATCTCGATATCACGATCCTCGGCGCTTCGATCGAGGGAAGCTTCGTCTCGAAAGCCGAGGTCGCGCACTGGCCGATTTTCGGCTGGCTCGCCAAGCTCCAGCGCTCGATTTTCGTCGAGCGCTCGGATCGCGCCGGCGCCGCGCGCCAGCGCGACGCCATTCGCCAGCGTCTCGAGGACGGCGACAATCTCATTCTCTTTCCCGAGGGAACGAGCAGCGACGGGCTTCACGTGCTGCCCTTCAAGACGGCGCTCTTTGCCGCGGCCGAGGACGAGCGCGTCGTGATTCAGCCGGTTTCCGTCGCTTATCAATTGCTTGACGGGATTCCGCTCGGGCGTTTCTATCGCCCCTTCTTTGCCTGGTATGGCGATATGGCGATGGCGCCGCACCTCTGGAAGGCGCTGGGATTGGGGCGATTGACCGTGGTGGTGCAGTTTCACGCGCCGGTGCGCTTGAAGGATCTGGGCTCGCGCAAGGCGCTGGCCGAGTATTGCCGCGGCGAGATCGTGCGAGGTCTTGCCGACGCGCTGGCCGGTCGCGCCGGCGAAATCCTGGCTCCGCCGGTTCCGGCGGCGCTTGCCGCCCAATGAGAAAGCAATCACGGACGTGACGCGAAAGCTCTACATCAAGACCTATGGCTGCCAGATGAACGTCTACGATTCCGCCCGGATGGCGGAGGTTTTGGCGCCGTTGGGCTATGCCGCGACAGATCGCGCCGAGGAGGCGGATATGATCCTCCTCAACACCTGCCATATCCGCGAGAAGGCAGCGGAGAAGCTGTTCTCCGACCTCGGCCGGCTGCGACCCTTGAAGACGCAGAAGGAGCAAAAGGGCGGCGCGCTCGTGCTGGCGGTCGCGGGCTGCGTCGCGCAAGCCGAAGGCGCCGAAATCCTGGCGCGCGCGCCGTTCGTCGATCTCGTCCTCGGCCCGCAGACCTATCACCGTCTGCCAGAGATGGTGGCTAAATTGCTGCGCGGACAAGGTCCGGTGCTCGACACCGAATTTCCGGTCGAGCCGAAATTCGACTTTCTGCCGCAGGAGGAAACGCCGCAAAGCGTATCGGCGTTTCTGTCCGTGCAGGAAGGCTGCGACAAATTCTGCACCTTCTGCGTCGTGCCCTATACGCGCGGCGCGGAATTCTCGCGCCCCGCCGGCTCGATCCTTGACGAGGCGCGGCGCCTTATCGCCGGCGGCGCGCGCGAGATCACGCTCTTGGGACAGAACGTCAATGCCTATCACGGCGCCGGCCCGCACGGCCAAGATTGGAGTCTCGGCAAGCTCATCCGCGCGCTGGCCGAGCTGCCGGGCCTCGAGCGGCTGCGCTACACCACCTCGCATCCGGGCGATATGGATGAGGAATTGATCGAGGCGCATCGCGATGTGCCGGCGCTCATGCCCTTCCTGCATCTGCCGGTGCAATCGGGCTCGGATCGCGTGCTCGCGGCGATGAACCGGCGTCATGCCGTCGCCGATTACCGCCGCATCATCGACAGGCTGCGCGCCGCGCGACCCGATATTGCGGTCTCCTCCGATTTCATCGTCGGCTTTCCCGGCGAGACCGACAGCGATTTCGACGCGACGCTGGCGCTCGTGCGCGACATCGGCTTCGCGCAGGCCTTCTCGTTCAAATACAGCAAGCGCCCCGGCACGCCGGCGGCGCAGCTGCAACAGCAGATCCCCGAGGCCGTCAAATCCGTGCGGTTGCAGCGCCTGCAAACCGCGCTCGATGCGGCGCGGCTTGCGTTCAACCAATCCTGCGTCGGCCGCGTGCTTCCGGTGCTGTTCGAACGTCCCGGGCGTCATCCCGGCCAATGGGTGGGGCGAAGCCCCTTCTTGCAGGGGGTTCACGCGCCGGCGCCGGCGTGGTGTCGCGGCAAAGTCTTGCCCGTGCGCATCACGGGCGGCGGGCTCAACAGTCTGTCGGGCGAGGTGGCGATGGCGGAGGCGACGGCGTGACGGAAGATAGCGAGCGCTTGCAGATGCAGTTCGACGACAATTCCTTGTTGCCGCAACTCTATGGCGAGCGTGATCGCAATCTCGACCGGATCGAGCGCGAGCTCGGCGTCTCGGTGACCTCGCGCGGCAATCGCCTGGCGATCGCCGGGCCGCACGCCAATGCCGACGTTGCGCGCAACGCGCTCGCAAGCCTGTACGAGCGGCTGAAGCGCGGCCTCGAGGTGGACGCCGCCGCGGTCGACGCCGCGGTCAAGCGCGCCAGCCTCCACTCCGACGAGCGCTGGGGCGAGGCCGAGGAAATCCGCACCCGCAAGCGCCGCGTCACGCCGCGCAGCGCCAACCAGGCGGCTTATGTCAAGGCGTTGCGGACGCACGATCTCGTCTTTGGCCTTGGGCCGGCCGGAACCGGCAAGACCTATCTCGCGGTCGCCATGGCGGTCGACATGCTGATGAGCGGCGGGGTCGAGCGCATCATTCTGTCACGGCCCGCTGTCGAGGCGGGCGAGAGGCTGGGCTTCCTGCCCGGCGATCTGCGCGAAAAGGTCGATCCCTATTTGCGGCCGCTCTACGACGCGCTCTACGACATGATGCCCGGCGAGCAAGTGATGAAGCGGCTCGATTCGGGCGAGATCGAGATCGCGCCGCTCGCGTTCATGCGCGGCCGGACGCTCGCCAAGGCTTTCGTCATCCTCGATGAAGCGCAGAACACGACGCCGGTGCAAATGAAGATGTTTTTGACGCGCCTCGGCGAACATTCGCGCATGGCCGTGACCGGCGATCTGTCGCAGGTCGATCTGCCGCCGCGCACGCGCTCGGGCCTTGCCGACGCGCTCGAGACCCTCGCCGGCGAGCCGGGGATTGCGCGCGTCGATTTCACCGATCTCGACGTCGTTCGCCATCCTCTGGTGTCGAGGATCGTGCGCGCCTATGACCGGCGCGATAGCAAGGCTCGGCGCAAGAAAGACAATGCCTGACAGGAAGCGCGCTCCGGCTGATGCGGTCGCCATCGATCTGGCGATCCCCTGCGCGCAGTGGCGGCGCGCCGTGCCGAATGTCGCGACGCTTGCAACGCAAGCGGCCCGCGCGGCGCTCGCGCGGGCTGGACGTCGGATCCGCGGCGCCGAACTGTCGCTCGTGCTCGCGGACGATGCGACCATCGCCGCGCTCAACCAGCGCTGGCGCCATCGTGCCGGTCCCACCAACGTGCTGGCGTTTCCCGGCGGCGGCGGGCCCGATTCAGCCGCGCCGCTTCTGCTCGGCGACGTGATCCTGGCCTTCGAGACCGTCGCGCGCGAGGCAAAGGAGCAGGGCAAGACGCTCTCCGATCATCTGCGCCATCTCGTGATTCACGGGGTTCTCCACCTTCTCGGCCATGATCACGAAGAGGCGGCGATGGCGCGACGCATGGAGGCGCTGGAGAAGCGAATTCTCGCGACGCTCGGCATCGCCGATCCCTACCGGCTGCGCGAGGACGCCCATGGCTGACGCCGGCGCCGAGCACCCGCCGCACGATCAGGAAGAGGGACCGCTTCAAGGCCTGCTCAACTGGCTGCGGCAGTTGCGCGGCGAGCCCGAGCGCGCACCGAGCTTGCGCGCGGCGCTCGCCGATATGCTTGCCGCGCAAGATGCGAGCCAGCCGATCGATCCGCATGAGCGGACCTTGCTCGTCAACATCCTCAAGCTGCACGAGCAGACCGCCGCCGATATCATGGTGCCGCGCGTCGATATCGTCGCGCTCGAAGCCGAGACGCCCTTCGCCGCCGCGGTGCGCCAACTCGTCGAATGGGGCCATTCGCGCGTGCCGATCTATCACGACACGCTCGACGACATTGTCGGCATGGTCCACATCAAGGATGTCCTGACCTATGCGGTCGATGGCCGCACGGTTGCGCTCAAGGACATCGCGCGCAAGCTGCTATTCGTCGCCCCGACCATGCCGCTGCTCGATCTCCTGCTGCAGATGCGGTTGGCGCGCATCCACATGGCGATCGTGGTCGATGAATTCGGTGGCACGGACGGGCTCGTGACGATCGAGGATGTGATCGAGGAAATCGTCGGCGACATCAAGGACGAGCACGACGAAGCCGATCAGCCCAAGCTCACCGTCCGGCCCGATGGCACCATGCTGGCGTCGGGGCGCACCCCGCTGACCGCGCTCGAAGATCACATTCAGGGCGAGATCGTCCCCGCCGGCATGGAGGAAGGCGTGACCACGCTGGGCGGGCTGGTGGTTGCGCTGGCCGGGCGGGTTCCGGCGCGCGGCGAGATCGTCCAGCATCCGCTCGGCTTCGATTTCGAAATTCTCGATGCCGACCCTCGCCGGGTCAAACGATTGCGGCTGCGCGGGCTTCCAAGCACGGCATCCCAAGCGCATGGGTAAATCCATAACCATGGCGTTGCGCGGCAGCGCCGGGCCTGCCGCGCCGCTGCAGCGTTGCGCCCTGTGGCTTGCCGAGCTGCGCGGCTGGCGGCGGCATGCAATGGCCCTTGCCCTCGGCGCGCTCGCCGCTTGCGCCTTGCCGCCGGTCGACCTGACGCCGGTACTTCTCATCTCCTTCCCCGGTCTCGTGTGGCTCGCCGATGGCAGCGGCGGCGTTTTCGGCGCCTTTGGCCTCGGATGGAGCTTCGGCTTTGGGTTTTTTGTCGCCGGGCTCTATTGGATCGCGGCGGCCCTGTTCGTCGACATCGCCCGCTTCTGGTGGCTCGTGCCCTTCGCGGTCGCGGGAATTCCGGCGGGGCTGGCGATTTTCACCGGCGGTGCGCTCTTTGTGTCTCATCTCCTGCGACGAGTGCTGCGCCTCGGCGGCACCGGCCGCGTCGTGGCCCTTGTCCTATGCTGGGCGGCGGCCGAGTGGCTGCGTGGTCATGTTCTGACCGGATTCCCCTGGAACCTGATCGGCTATGCCTGGTCCGGCGCGTTCCCGGGCGGGCTCGCTATGCTGCAACTCACGGCGCTGGTCGGGATTTATGGACTGAGCCTTGTCACAGTCTTGGCCGTAACCTTGCCGGCGCGGCTGGGGGACTTTTCCGGCAATCGCTGGGCACCCGTCCTCGCCGCCGCCATTCTCATCGCGGCGCCGGCCGCCTGGGGAAGCTATCGCCTGGCGCATGGCCATCCGGGCGATGTGCCCGGCGTGTCGCTGCGCCTCGTCCAGCCCTCGATTCCGGAATCCGCCAAGAACGATCCGACGCAAGTGCTGGTGAATTTCCGCCGGCTGTTTGCGCTCAGCACCGCGCCCGGAGCCGAGCACGCAAGCGCGGTGGTTTGGCCCGAGGCCGCGGCCCCGCCCTTTCTCCACCGCGACGGCGGCGCGCGCAACGCCTTGGCGCAGGCGGCGCCGGCCGGCGGCTACATCATCACCGGCACGGTGCGCACCGATCCGGCGCCGCTGCCGCCGATCCATGTCTGGAACAGTCTCGTCGCCATCAACCATGCCGGCGCGATCGAGGCAACCTACGACAAATTCCACCTTGTGCCGTTCGGCGAGTACGTGCCGCTGCGGTCGATCTTGCCGATGGAGAAGATCACGCCCGGCGCGATCGATTTCTCCGCGGGTCCGGGGCCGCGGACCATCACCGTGCCCGGCTTGCCGCCTTTCAGCCCGCTCATCTGCTATGAGGCGATATTTCCCGGCGAGGTCACGGATCCGGCGCATCGCCCGGCCTGGCTTCTCAACGTCACCAACGATGCCTGGTACGGATTTACCTCCGGTCCGTTCCAACATGTCGCGATCGCTCGGACCCGCGCCGTCGAAGAGGGCCTGCCGATGGCGCGCGTCGCGAACAATGGCATCTCGGCGCTGTTCGATCCCTATGGCCGGGTGCTCGCGCGGCTCGATCTCGATGCAATCGGCGTCCTCGACGTGAAATTGCCCGACGCTTTGCCGGCGACGCTTTATGCGCGCTATGGTGACATACCCTTTTTCGCCGCCCTACTCTTTATGGTGGCGATTCTCGTCGCGGCGCGCGGCAGGAAACAAATTTCCGGTCAAATTTAGGATTGCAGGGAACTCTGTCGCGATATCGCGCTTAAGTTGCGTCCGCTCGTCACGCGTGTGGACATTCATCGGTTTGTTGATTGATCGCGTGATAGTCAGCGCCTACGATTGCACCTCCACCGGCGACGGTCGCCGACACCTGCGCGGCGCTGCGTTTCGACGATATTTGGTACCATGGATAAATCAGGGCGACGGCAAAAAGCGGACAAGCCCAATCCGATCGACGTGCATGTTGGCTCGCGCGTGCGGCTGCGCCGCACGCTTCTCGGAATGAGCCAGGAAAAGCTCGGCGACGCGATCGGGCTTACCTTTCAGCAGGTGCAGAAATACGAGCGCGGCGCCAATCGCGTCGGCGCGAGCCGGCTTTACGATCTCTCGCGCGTGCTCGATGTCCCGGTGTCGTTCTTCTTCGAGGAGCTGGGCGAGGCCTCGCCGGTGAGCGGGATGAGCGATGCCGCCGCCGAGCCGTACCAAGCCAATCCGATGATGAAGCGCGAGACGCTTGAGCTGGTGCGGGCGTATTTGCGGATCTCCGATCCGCAAATCAAGCGCCGCCTGTTCGAGCTCGCAAAAGCGCTTGCGACTTTTCCCTCTGCGAAGACCGACGACTGAGGCTTGACCTCCGCCGGCGAGGCCTGCCAGACCCTAGAGCATGATCTCCTGGGATCGAAGCGTCTGCGCCGAGGGGCTTTTGCGACGTGAGCAGGAGAAGGGCGAAGCGCGTAGCGGGACTACGGGCGAGCCTTTCGACGCACGCACGGCGCAAAAGCCCCCGGCCCGTGCGGGTTGCGCGCGGGCGGATGCCCGCTTCGTCGCCGCGCTCGACCGTATGGCCCGATACGCTCTTCGCGCGGCTCCTGGCGGATCGCCTCGCCCGCGCACAACGCAGACGATTCCATCCCAGGAGATCATGCTCTGGCTATGAATGTCGCTTCGGGAAGCCGAGATGCCCTTCGGCAGCGGCGCCTCTATGGCCGGCGTCGCGGCCGCGCATTGCGGCCGGGGCAGCGCGCGCTGATCGATAAACTGCTTCCCCGCCTCCGCTTCTCCTTGCCGGAAGGTGGCGGCTTGCTCGAGCCGCAGCGCCTGTTTGCCTTTTCTTGCAGTGAGGTTTGGCTCGAAATCGGTTTCGGCGCGGGCGAGCATTTGGTCGCGCAGGCCGCGGCAAGGCCCGCGACCGGAATGATCGGCTGCGAGGTGTTCGAGCCCGGGATCGCCCGGCTTCTCGCCGAGGTCGAGCGGCGCGGGCTGCAAAACATCAGGCTTTTCACGGATGATGCGAGGCTGCTCGCCGCCGCGCTCACGCCGCGCTCGCTCGACCGCGCGTTCATTCTCTTTCCCGATCCTTGGCCCAAGGAGCGCCACAAGAAGCGCCGCATCGTGTCGCTCGAAATGCTCGACGACCTTGCCGCGGCAATGACCGATGGCGGCGAACTCCGCATCGCCACCGACGATGCGGACTACGCGCAGTGGATCGCGGAGCGCCTGGGCGCTCACGCGGATTTCGAATTGCTCGCGGCGGGCGAGCGGCCTGCGGATTGGCCGCCAACCCGCTATGAACAGAAGGCCGCGGCGACGGGCCGCGCGGCGCGGCTTTTTCGCGGTCGGCGGCGGGTCCGGGCCGGGGTTGAGCCTTGAAGCGGCCTGAAAACCCGCTATATTTCACGCAAAATAAGAGTCCCATAGGCCCGGTATAAGCGGGCCGCTACGATCGGTGGGCCGAGAGGCCCACTTTTTGTTATTGGAGCATGGCGACAGGCTTGTTTGACGCGGGTCACATCGAAACCATGATCGCGCCCTCGCTCGAGGCGATGGGTTACGATGTCGTACGCGTGAGCTTCACCGGCGGGCGCCGCCCGACCTTGCAGATCATGGTCGAGCACCGCGACGCGAGCCCGATGACGGTGGAAGATTGCGCAACGGTGAGCCATTCGGTTTCGGCGTTGCTCGACGTCGCCGACCCGATCGCGACCGCCTATCAACTCGAGATCAGCTCGCCCGGCATCGACCGGCCGCTGGTGCGGCCCGCCGATTACGAGCGCTTCGCGGGCTTCGAGGCAAAGATCGAATTGCAGCGCCCGCTCGACGGCCGGCGTCGGTTTCGCGGCAAGCTCCTGGGGCTCGCCGACGACAGCGTCAAGCTGCAGGTCGGCTCCGAGCCCATGCTGCTCCCTCTGTCTTCGATCGCGCGCGCGAAACTCGTCTTGAGCGACGAGTTGATCGCCGGCACCCAACCGCAACACCGCAGCTAGAAAGATGAGCCCTATGGCAACCGCCACCTCCTATCCCCGGCCCGAACTCCTGCAAGTCGCAGACACGGTCGCGCGCGACAAGGGCATCGATCGCGACGAGGTGCTGCAGGCGATGGAGCAGGCCATCCAGAAGGCTGGGCGGTCGAAATACGGGCTCGAATACGACATCCGCGCCGAGATCGACCGCAAGAACGGCGAGATCAAGCTGATGCGCTTTCGCGAGGTAGCCGATCCGGTCGAGAACGAAGCGACGCAGATCGCGGTTGCCGAGGCGAAGAGCCTCAATCCCGAAGCCGAGATCGGCGATTTCCTCACCGATCCGCTGCCGCCGATCGATTTTGGCCGCATCGCCGCGCAGACGGCGAAGCAGGTCATCGTCCAGCGCGTTCGCGACGCCGAACGGCAGCGCCAATATAAGGAGTTCAAGGACCGCGTCGGCGAGATCGTCAACGGGCTCGTCAAGCGCGTCGAGTTCGGCAATGTCGTGGTCGATCTCGGGCGCGCCGAGGCAATCCTGCGCCGCGACGAGCTGCTGCCGCGCGAGAGCTTCCGCCAGGGCGAGCGCGTTCGCGCCTATATCTATGACGTGCGTCAGGAAGTCCGCGGGCCGCAGATTTTCCTCTCGCGCACGCATCCGCAATTCATGGCCAAGCTGTTCGCGCAGGAAGTGCCCGAGATCTACGACGGCATCATCGAGATCAAGGCGGTGGCGCGCGATCCCGGCAGCCGCGCCAAGATCGCGGTGATCTCGAACGATAGCGGCATCGATCCCGTGGGCGCCTGCGTCGGCATGCGCGGCAGCCGCGTCCAGGCGGTGGTGGCGGAACTCCAGGGCGAGAAGATCGACATCATTCCCTGGTCACAAGACCCGGCGACCTTCGTCGTCAATGCGCTGGCGCCCGCCGAGGTCGCGAAGGTGGTGATGGACGAGGAGCAGCGCCGCATCGAGGTGGTCGTGCCCGACGAGCAGCTCTCGCTGGCGATCGGCCGGCGCGGGCAGAATGTGCGCCTTGCCTCGCAGCTCACCGGCTGGGATATCGACATCCTGACCGAGGCCGAGGAAAGCGAACGGCGGCAGGAGGAATTCCGCACCCGCTCCAAGATGTTCATCGAAGCGCTTGACGTCGACGACGTGATCGCCCATCTGCTCGTCACCGAAGGCTTCACCTCGGTCGAGGAAGTGGCCTTCGTTCCGGTGCAGGAGCTCGCGAGCGTCGAAGGCTTCGACGAGGAGGTCGCCGGCGAATTGCAGCAGCGCGCGCGCACCTTCCTCGAGGAGCAGAACCAGCGCTTCGAGATCCGGCGCAAGGAGCTGGGGGTCGGCGACGACGTGGCGGCGATCAACGGGATGACGCCGGCGCTGCTCGTCGCGGTCGGCGAAAAGGGCGTCAAAACCCTCGACGACCTCGCCGACCTCGCTGCCGATGAATTGATCGAAATGGCAGGCCCGACGCTAAAGCTCGAAGAGGGCGAGGCGAACGACATCATCATGGCCGCGCGCGCGCATTGGTTTGCCGACAGCCCGGCGGCCGACGGCGAAGCGGCGAAGACGGAATAGCGGCGAATGGCGCTTCCGGCTCGCACCATGACGGCTGAGGCCGGGTCCGAAACGGGCCGGGTGCGGCGCTGCCTTGCGACTGGGGCTCTTCTCCCGCCCGCGGAGATGATGCGCTTCGTCGTCGACCCGCAAGGTCGCATCGTCGCCGATGCCGCGCAGCGGTTGCCGGGCCGGGGTTTGTGGTTGACGGCACGCCGCGATATAGTGGCAGAGGCCGTCCGCAAGCGGCTTTTCGCGCGTGCTGCGAAGGCGCCGGTCGTGGTCGAACCGGGACTCGAGGATCGCGTTGAAGCGCTGCTCGCGCGGCGCTGCGGCGAGCTTCTCGGCTTGGCGCGCCGCTCGGGGCAGTTGACGGCCGGCTTCGTCAAGGTCAAGGCCGCACTGGACAAGGACGACATCGCGGTCCTGGTCGAGGCGATGGATGCCGCCGCGGATGGCCGCGGCAAGCTGAGCGGCGTTGCGCGCGGCTTGCCAGTCGTGTCATGCCTCAGCGCGCGGGAGACGGGAGCGGCGATCGGACGCGAGCATGCCGTTCACGCGGCGTTGAAGCCGGGGCGGCTCGCGGAACTCTTTCTCGCGGAAGCGCGGCGTTTGGCCGGCTTCCGCGCCGGTGCAAAGGTGGATGTGAGTGAGCGATAACACGGAACAGGACAAGCGCCCGCTAAGCCTCGGCCGCACCGGCGGAAAGCTCGAGCTGCGCAAGCCGATCGAGACTGGCCAGGTCCGGCAGAGCTTCCCGCACGGCCGCACCAAGACCGTGCAGGTCGAAGTGCGCAAGAAGCGCGTCGTCGGCACCACGCCCGAGAAGCCCGCGGAGACGGCGGCGCCGGCGGCGGCGTCCTCCGCCGCGGCCAAGCCCGCTCCGTCCGCGCCGGTTCGTCGCCCGGCGGTGCTCCCGCAAGGCCTGACCGAAGAGGAAAGAGCGCATCGCGTGCGCGCCTTGAAGGGGGCGATCCGCGCCGATGAAGAGGCGCGCCGCCAGGCGCTCGCCGATGCCGACCGGCAACGCGAGGAGGAGGCGCGGCTGGCCGAGGAAGCGGCGCGGCACGCCGAAGAGGCAGCGCGGCACAAAGCCGAGGAAGAGGCGCGCCAGAAAGTCGAAGAAGAAGCGCGACGCAAGACCGACGACGACGCACGCCGCAAGGCTGAGAAGGCGGAAGAGGATTCGCGCCGCGAGGTTGCCGAGCGCGCCGGCAAGGCTGCGGCGGCGAAGGTCGCCGCGCTCACGGCCGCCGGCAAGGTCAAGGTGGTCGAGGAGGAGATCGAGGACGAGCCCGCGAACCGCCGCGGCGGGGTGCGCAACGCGAGCCCCAAGCGGCCGGCGGCCACGCCCCGGCGCGACGAGCATCGCCGCAGCGGCAAGCTCACCATCACCAAGGTGCTCAACGAGGACGAGGGCGAGCGGCAGCGCAGCCTCGCTTCGGTGCGCCGCCATCGCGAGCGCGAGAAGCAGCGCGCGCTGCAAATGCTGCAGGAGCAGACCAAGATCGTGCGCGAGGTGGTCGTTCCCGAGACGATCACCGTGCAGGAGCTCGCCAACCGCATGGCCGAACGCAGCGGCGACGTGATCAAGGCGCTGATGAAAATGGGCGTGATGGCGACGATCAATCAGTCGATCGACGCCGACACCGCCGAGCTCGTGGTCACCGAGTTCGGGCACAAGATCAAGCGCGTCTCCGAATCCGACGTCGAGATCGGCCTCAAAGGCGAAGAGGATTCGCCCGAGGCGATGGAGCCGAGGCCGCCGGTCGTCACCGTCATGGGCCATGTCGACCACGGCAAGACCTCGCTTCTCGACGCGCTCCGCCAGACCGACGTGGCGGCGGGCGAGGCCGGCGGGATCACGCAGCATATCGGCGCCTATCAGGTCGCGCTGAAGAGCGGTCAGCGCATCACCTTCATCGACACGCCGGGCCACCAGGCCTTCACCGCGATGCGTGCGCGCGGCGCGCATGTCACCGACATCATCGTGCTGGTGGTCGCGGCCGATGACGGCATCAAGGAGCAGACGGTCGAGGCGATCCGCCACGCGAAGGCGGCGAACGCGCCGATCATCGTCGCGATCAACAAGATCGACAAGCCGGACGCCAATCCCGAGCGCGTGCGCCAGGAATTGCTGCAGCACGAGATCGTGGTCGAGAAAATGGGCGGCGACGTGCTCGATATCGAGGTCTCCGCGACCAAGAAGATCAACCTCGACAGGCTCGAGGAAGCGATCCTCCTGCAGGCGGAAATCCTCGATTTGAAGGCCAATCCGAACCGGGCCGCCGAAGGCAGCGTGATCGAGGCGCAACTCGAACGCGGCCGCGGCCCGGTGGCGACGGTGCTCATCAAGCGTGGCACGCTGAAGGTCGGAGACATCTTCGTCGCCGGCAGCGAATGGGGCCGTGTCCGCGCGCTCATCGACGACCGCGGCATGACGCTCGACGCGGCCGGGCCGGCGATGCCGGTCGAGGTGCTGGGGCTCAATGGCACGCCGCTCGCCGGCGATGATTTCACGGTCGCCGAGAATGAAAGCCAGGCGCGCGACATCGCGGATTACCGTCAGCGCCGCCGGCGCGAGCAGCAGGCCGCGGCCGGCGCGCGCGGCACGCTCGAGCAGATGTTCGCCCAAGCCGCGGCCGGCGCCGCCAAGGAGCTGGCCGTGGTCGTCAAATCCGACGTCCAGGGATCGCTCGAGGCGATCAACGCCTCGCTCGAGAAGCTCGGCACCAAGGAAGTGAGCGTGCGCGTGCTGCATGCCGCGGTGGGCGGGATCAACGAGAGCGACGTGATCCTCGCCAAGGCGTCGCACGCCGTCATCATCGGCTTCAACGTCCGCGCCAACCCGCAGGCGCGCGACATGGCGCGGCGCGACAATGTCGAGATCCGCTACTACTCGATCATCTACGAGGTGATCGACGACATCAAAGCGGCGCTGACCGGCCTGCTGTCGCCCGCCAAGCGTGAGCGCTTCCTTGGCAACGCCGAAATCCGCGAGGTATTCAATATCTCGAAAGTCGGCAAGGTCGCGGGCTGCATGGTCACCGAAGGCCTCGTCAAGCGCGGCGCCAAGGTGCGCCTCTTGCGCGACAACGTCGTCATCCACGAAGGCACCCTCAAGACCTTGAAGCGCATCAAGGACGAAGTGCGCGAAGTGCGCGAAGGCTTCGAGTGCGGCATGGCCTTCGAGAATTACGACAACATCGAAAAGGGCGACGTCATCGAATGCTTCGAGGTCGAAGAAGTCGCACGCGCGCTGTGATCCGAGATGCAATCCAGGTTCGGCGCGCGTCGCCGCGCACGGCTTTCCCCCGGTGACGGCCGGAGCACGCCCCCGCGCGCCGTCCTCGCGGATCGGCGCAAGCCATCGTCCGCTCCGCGTCGGCGAGGCGATGCGCCACGCGCTCGCGGAGATTTTTAGGCGCGGCAATCTGCACGACCCGGCGCTCCAAGAGGTGAGCCTCACGGTCAGCGAAGTGCGCGTCGCCCCCGATCTAAAGCACGCAACTGTCTTCATCATGCCGTTGGGCGGCCAGAACGCGGCCGAAACCCTGGCGGGGTTGCGGCGCGGCGCGGCCTATCTGCGGATGGAAGTGGCCCGCGCCGTCAAGCTGCGGGTTGCGCCGACGCTCGCCTTCGCGCTCGATGAAAGTTTCGATGAGGCGAGGCGGATCGAGTCGCTTCTCCATCGCCCCGAGGTCGCGCGCGATTTGGGGAGAGAAGGTTCGGACGATGGCTCGTAGGAGCCGCGGCTTGCCGGTGCATGGCTGGCTCATCCTCGACAAGCCCTTGGGCATGAGCTCGAGCCGGGCGGTGACGGCGGTGCGACAGCTTCTGAATGCTGCCAAGGCCGGCCATGGCGGCACGCTCGATCCCCTGGCGACGGGCGTGCTGCCGATCGCGCTCGGCGAGGCGACCAAGACCGTCGCCTATGCCATGGCGGGCAAGAAGCGCTACCGCTTCGCGCTGCGCTGGGGCGAGGCGCGCGATACCGATGACGGCGAGGGCCGGATCGTTGCGGTCAGTGCGCAGCGGCCGGGGCCTGAAGCCATTCTCGCAGCGCTGCCGCGCTTCATCGGTTGCGTCCAGCAGCGCCCGCCGGCCTATTCGGCGATAAAGCTCGGTGGCCGGCGCGCTTACGCCTTGGCCCGCGGCGGGTCCGAGCCAGTGCTGGTGGAAAGGCCGGTCGAGATCGCCGACATCGCTTTAATCGAGCAGCCGGATGCCGACCATGCCGTGTTCGAGGCCGAGGTCGGCAAGGGGACCTATATCCGTGCGCTCGCGCGCGATCTCGGGCTGGCGCTTGGAACCTTTGCGCATGTCACGGCGCTGAAACGCCTTTCCGTGGGCGGGTTTACCCTCGATCGGGCGATTTCCCTGGATAAACTGGCCGCGCTGGGGCATAGTGCCGCCGCTTCCGAGCACCTGCTTCCGCTCGAGACCGCGCTGGACGACATCCCGGCGCTGGCCATGACGGAGGACGAGGTTCAGGCCTTGCGTTGCGGACGGTCCGTAGCGCCCTTGCGCCCTTGGGATCGGGCGCGCATCGATGCATTCGCTGACGGCGCGACGGTCCGCGCGACCAGCAACGGGAGGCTGGTGGCGCTGGTCGCAATCGAAGCAGGCCTGATCCGTCCCGTGCGGGTGATGAACCTCTAGGGTAAAGGAGTTATCGATGTCGCTGTCGCTTGCGCGCAAGCAAGAGGTGGTCAAGCAATACGCTCTCAAAGAGGGCGATACCGGATCGCCCGAAGTGCAGGTCGCGCTTCTGTCCGAACGGATCACGAGTTTGACCGAGCACTTGGCGCGCCATCAAAAAGATTTCCATTCGCGCCGCGGCTTGCTCGTGATGGTTGGCCAGCGCCGCAGCCTGCTCGATTACTTGAAGCGCTCGGATGCCGCGCGCTACAGCCGCTTGATCGAGCGCCTGGGACTCCGCCGCTGAGACCGAGTCCGGATATATTTCCGTTCATGGGCGTTCGTGCCGCGACGACCAGCAAGGTCGGTCGCGCCGCGCCCGCACGCGTTCCTGAAGAGAGAGAAGAGAGAGAACCGCTATGTTCGAGGTGTTTCGAAAAGAGCTGATATGGGGCGGCCGCCGCCTCGTGCTCGAGACCGGCAAAGTCGCAAGGCAGGCCGATGGCGCCGTGATGGCGACTTATGGCGAGACCACGGTGCTTTGCACCGCCGTTGGCGCCAAGCAGCCCAAGCCGGGACAGGATTTTTTTCCGCTCACCGTCAATTATCAGGAAAAGACCTTCGCCGCGGGCAAAATCCCCGGCGGATTCTTCAAGCGCGAGGGACGTCCTTCGGAGAAGGAAGTGCTGACTTCGCGGTTGATCGACCGCCCGATCCGCCCGCTCTTCGCGCCGGAATTCCGCAACGAGACCCAGGTCGTCTGCACAGTGCTGAGCCACGATCTCGAAAACGATCCCGACATCGTCTCGCTGATCGGCGCCTCGGCCGCGCTGACCTTGTCGGGCATTCCCTTCCTCGGCCCGATCGGCGGCGCGCGCGTCGGCTTTATCGGCGGCGAATATGTGCTCAACCCCAAGCTCGACGAGTTGCCGAATTCGAAGCTCGATCTGGTCGTCGCCGGCACGGTCGAGGGCGTGCTGATGGTCGAATCCGAGGCGAAGGAGTTGTCCGAGGATGTGATGCTGGGCGCCGTGATGTTTGGTCACCGCTCGTTCCAGCCGGTCATCCAGGCAATCATCGAGCTCGCCGAGGCCGCGGCCAAGGAGCCATGGGACCTGCCGGAAAAGCCCGCGAGCGCCGCCGCGATCGAGGCGAAGTTGAGCGCCGCGGTCGCGGCCGATCTCGCCGCCGCCTATGCCGAGCGCGAGAAGCAGGTGCGCTCCAACAAGCTCGATGAGGCCAAGGGCAAGCTCGCCGAGCTTTTCAGCGACGAGGCTGAGCGCTCGCTCGCCGGCAAATTCTTCAAGGATCTCGAAAAGGACATCGTGCGCGGCGCGATCCTCGACGGCAAGGCACGCATCGACGGCCGCGATACCAAGACCGTGCGGCCGATCTCGGTCGAGGTCGGCGTGCTGCCGCGCGCCCATGGCTCGGCGCTGTTCACCCGCGGCGAAACTCAGGCGATCGTTGTCGCGACGCTCGGCACCGGCCAGGACGAGCAGATCATCGACGCGCTCGAAGGCGAGTATCGGGCGCATTTCCTGCTGCACTACAATTTCCCGCCCTACGCGACCGGCGAGGCCGGGCGCATGGGCAGTCCGGGCCGGCGCGAGATCGGCCATGGCAAGCTCGCCTGGCGCGCGGTCCATCCGCTGCTCCCGGAGAAGGAGAAATTCCCCTATACGATCCGCGTCGTCTCCGAGATCACGGAATCGAACGGTTCGTCCTCCATGGCGTCGGTCTGCGGCGCCTCGCTCTCGTTGATGGATGCCGGCGTGCCCTTGGCCCGGCCGGTTGCCGGCATCGCAATGGGGCTTATCAAGGAAGGCGACAAATTCGCGGTTCTGTCGGACATCCTTGGCGACGAGGACCATCTCGGCGACATGGATTTCAAGGTCGCCGGCACCGAGAACGGCGTCACCGCGCTGCAGATGGACATCAAGATCACCTCGATCACCGAAGAGATCATGCGCGTGGCGCTCAACCAGGCGCAGGCAGGCCGGATGCACATCCTCGGCGAAATGTCGAAGGCGATCGACAGCGCCCGCGAGGGGGTGTCCGCCAACGCGCCGCGCATCACCACCATCACGATCCCGAAAGACAAGATCCGCGAGGTGATCGGCTCGGGCGGCAAGGTCATCCGCGAGATCTGCGAGGTGACGGGCGCCAAGATCGACATCGAGGATGATGGCACGATCAAGGTGGCGGCGGTCGACGCCGACGCCTCGCGCGCCGCGATCGACTGGATCCGCGGCATCGTCGCCGAGCCGGAGGTCGGGGTGATCTATAGCGGCAAGGTGGTGAAGACGGTCGATTTCGGCGCTTTCGTCAATTTCCTCGGCGCACGCGACGGCCTCGTCCATATCAGCGAGCTGGCGCCGCACCGCGTCGGCAAGACCACCGATATCGTCAAGGTCGGCGATCAGGTGAAGGTCAAGGTGCTGGGCTTCGATGACCGGGGCAAGGTCAAGCTCAGCATGAAGCAGGTCGATCAAGTCACGGGCGATGACATCAGCGCCAAGCTCGCCGAGGAACGCCGGCAACGCGAGGAGAGCAAAGCCGCCCAGGCACCGGCGTCCTGAGGCGCCGGCCCGGCGGGGGTTTGCGGCGCGATGCGGCGATATCTGGTAGGCTGAGCGCTGGAGGAGCGACGCGTGAAGACCCTCAACCCCGTTCTCATGTCGGGGCGCGAAGTGCTGCCGCTGGTCGAGGGCGGCAAGGGCATTTCCGTGTCCAACGGCGAGAGCTCGGGCGCCTGGGCGGCGTGCGGCGGCGTCGGCACCTTCTCGGGCGTCAATGCCGACAGCTTTGACGAGCACGGCCGCAAGAAGCCGCAAATCTATCGCGGCCGCACGCGCCGCGAGCGTCACGAGGAGCTGATCCAATTCGCGATCGCCGGCGGCATCCATCAGGCGCGGATCGCCCACGAGAACGCCGGCGGCCTCGGCCGCATCCACATGAACATCCTGTGGGAGATGGCCGCGGCCGAGCGCATCCTGCATGGGGTGCTAGAAGGCGCGCGCGGCCTCGTCAACGGCGTCACTTGCGGCGCGGGCATGCCCTATCGCATCGCCGAGATCTGCGCGCGCTACAGCGTGCAGTATTATCCGATCATTTCCTCGGCGCGCGCCTTCCGCGCCCTGTGGAAGCGCGCCTACCACAAGTTCCGCGACTGGATGGGCGCGGTCGTCTACGAGGATCCGTGGCTTGCCGGCGGCCATAACGGCATCACCAACAGCGAAAATCCGGAAAAGCCCGAGCCGCCCTTCCCGCGCGTTCTCGAACTGCGCCAGTTGATGCGCGAATTTGGGCTCGACCAGACGCCGATCATCATGGCGGGCGGGGTGTGGTGCTTGCGCGAATGGGAGGATTGGATCGACAATCCGGATTTGGGCCCGATCGCGTTTCAATTCGGCACGCGCCCGCTTCTGACCAGAGAGAGCCCGATTTCCGACGCGTGGAAGCGCAAGCTTCTGACCTTGAGAGAGGGCGACATCTATCTCAACCGCTTCAGCCCGACCGGGTTTTATTCCTCGGCGGTGCGCAACAGCTTCCTCAACGAATTGGCCGAGCGCAACGATCGCCAGGTCGCCTATTCGATCGAGCCGGTGGGCGATCACCTGGCGCCGCTCGAGGTCGGCGCGCGCAAGCGCGTGGTCTATCTGACGCCGCATGATCGCGAGCGGGCGCTCACCTGGATCAATCAGGGCTTTACCGAGGCGCTGCGGACGCCGGATTCGACTCTGATCTTCGTCACGGGCGCGAAGGCGTTCGAGATCCGCAATGATCAGATCAACTGCATGGGCTGCCTCTCCGCCTGCCAATTCTCGAACTGGGCGCAGAACGAGAATGGAACGACGGGCAAGAAGGCCGATCCGCGCAGCTTCTGCATCCAGAAGACTCTCCAAGCCATCAGCCATTCGGACGATTGCGAATTCGAGCTGATGTTCGCCGGGCACAACGCCTTCCGCTTCGCCACCGACCCGTTCTACGCAAACGGTTTCATCCCGACGGTGCGCGAGCTGGTCGAGCGGCTGAAAACCGGCGATTAGGTCGCCGTCGCATGGTTAACCAGCGGTTTCGAGCGGTTGCCACAGATTTGGCGCAATCAGAAGGTTGAAATATTTTCTGGACCGGCTCTAATCTGATATCCGAACGATGCCCAAGCTGGCGCCATGACTTCGCCTCGCCCCTTTGCCAACGCCCTCGAATTGCTGCGCGCTGCCAAGCTGCGGCCGACGCGCCAAAGACTCGCGCTGTCGCGTCTCCTGTTCGAGAAGGGTGATCGGCACGTCACCGCCGAACAGCTGCATTGCGAGGCGCTCGCGGCATCGGTGACGGTATCGCTCGCGACCGTCTACAACACTTTGCATCAATTCGTCGCAGCGGGGCTGCTGCGCGAAGTCGTCGTCAATCCGGGCTGCTCTTATTTCGACACGAACACGGCCGACCATCATCACTTCTTCTTCGAGGAAACCGGCCGGCTGATGGATATCCCGAGCGACCATATCGGCGTGACCAGCCTGCCGCAGCCGCCTCACGGCGCCATCAAGCGTGTCGACGTGACGATCCGCGTCGGCAAAACCGGAAGTTGACGGCGCCGCGAAACAGCGCTAATTTAGAATAATTCTAATTCGGTGAGGAGGATGCAATGCCGAAACTCCAAGGCTCGAAGACCGAAGCCAATCTCAAGGACGCCTTCGCCGGCGAAAGCCAGGCCAATCGCCGCTATCTCTATTTCGCGCAAAAGGCGGATGTCGAGGGATTTAACGATGTCTCCGCCGTGTTCCGCTCGACCGCGGAGGGCGAGACCGGCCACGCTCATGGCCATCTCGAATATCTCCAAGAGGTCGGCGATCCGGCGACCGGCAAGCCGATCGGCGACACGGCCAAGAATCTCGCTTCCGCGATCGCAGGCGAAACCCACGAATACACCGACATGTATCCGGGCATGGCGCGCACGGCTCGCCAAGAAGGCTTCGACGAGATCGCCGACTGGTTCGAGACCCTCGCCAAGGCCGAGAAATCGCATGCGGGGCGCTTCCAGAAAGCGCTCGAATCTCTCGGCAAATAACGCCGGAAGGGGCGCTCTAGAGCGCCCCTTCGCTTCCTCTTTTCTGCTCGAGCGAGGAGCCGCGGGAGATGCGCGAAGGCGGTCTCGGCGCGCCGACGCGCCACCCCATCGCCTGGGACGATCCGGATTTTTACGATCCGGCGAAGATCGATGCCGAAATGCATCGCATCTTCGACATCTGCCACACTTGCCGGCGATGCTTCAATTTGTGCGACAGCTTCCCGCGGCTCTTCGACATGATCGACGAGTCCGCGACCGGCGAGCTCGATGCGGTCGATCACAAGGATTACGCCAAGGTCGTCGAAGCCTGCACGCTCTGCGACATGTGCTTCATGACCAAATGCCCCTACGTGCCGCCGCATGAGTTCAACGTCGATTTTCCCCATCTCATGCTGCGTTATCGCGCGGCCCAGGAAAGGGCTGGCAAAGTGCGCTGGGCCGACCGCGCGCTCGCCGAAACCGACCGTAACGGGCAGATGGCGCGCCCGGTCGCGGGCTTGGCGAATTGGGCGAGCAAGCGCGGCAACGGGCTGACGCGGCCGCTGCTGGAGGCCGTGGCCGGCATCGATCGCGAGGCGGCGTTGCCGAAATTCCATGCGCGCACCTTCGAATTGCGCGCGCGCAGCGAGGGCTGCGAGCCCGATCCCAGCGCACCTGCTTTCGGGCGCAAGGCCGTGCTCTATGCCACCTGCTTCGTCAATTACAACAACCCGGCGATCGGCGAGACCGCGCGCGCCGTTCTTGCCAAGAATGGTGTCGCGACCGAGGTGATTTACCCCGAATGCTGCGGCATGCCGCAATTCGAGCAGGGCGAGCTGTCGCGCGTCGCCGCCAAGGCACGCAACGTCGCGGCGGCACTGCTTCCGTTTATCGAACGCGGCTACGACATCGTCGCGCTGGTGCCGTCTTGCGCCTTGATGGTGAAGTTCGAATGGCCGCTTTTGCTGCCGCGGGACGAAAGCGTTGGCAAGCTGGCGGCCGCGACCTTCGATCTCAGCGAGTATGTCGTCGACATCGCGAAGAAGGAGGGCATCGCGCCGGGCATGCAGCCGCTGCCGGGCGGCGTCAGCCTGCATCTCGCCTGTCACGCGCGCGCGCAAAACATGGGCGCCAAAGCCGCCGAGATGCTGCGCCTCGTTCCAAAGGCCGATGTCGACATCGTCGAGCGCTGCTCCGGCCATGGCGGCTCTTGGGGGGTCAAGAAGGAAAATTTTCGAGTCGCGATGAAAGTGGGACGTCCGGCCGCGCGCCAGGCGGCGAAGGACGGCAAGGCCTACCTATCCTCGGAATGCCCGCTCGCGGCGCTCCATCTGCAGCAAGGCATCGCGGCGCTCGATGGGAAAGCCATGAGCACCCTCCACCCGATCGAGTTGATGGCGATGGCCTACGGTCTTGACGAAGGAGATCGACCATGACGACCGCTGCGGGCGCGAAGCGCGCCATTACCCGCGCCGACATCCTCGACCCGGAGCTCTATGCCAAGGAACGGCGCGAGCTCAAACGCAAGATCAGCGACGTAAAAAGGAATCGCCGCGTCGAAGTGGGGCCGTTTGCGACCTTCTATTTCGAGAATTACGAGACCATGTGGCACCAGGTCCACGAGATGCTGCACATCGAGCGCGGCGGCGAAGCCCAGATCGTCGACGAGCTCGCCGCCTATAACCCGCTCATTCCCCAGGGCGACGAGCTCATTGCCACGGTGATGTTCGAGATCGAGAACCCCGAGCGGCGCAACGCGACGCTCGCGCGGCTGGGCGGCATCGAAAACGACATTTACCTGTCGCTCGGCGGCGCGCGCGTCAAAGGAGTTCCCGATCCGACCCGCGAAAACACCTCGCCCGATGGCAAGGCCTCGGCGGTGCAATTCGTGCGCTTCCCCTTCACCGCCCAACAAAAGGCGGCGTTCCGCCAGCCCGGCGCCGAGGTGCTCTGCGGCATCGACCATCCGCAATACCGCCATATGGCGGTATTGCCGGAGGCGGTTCGCGCCGCGCTCGCCGAGGATTTCGCCTGAGGCCGCCGCGGCCCGATCAGCGCACGAGCTCGTCGGGGTAGACGCCCCAGACCCCGTCGCGCTCGAGCCAGCCTTTGATGCTGTCGGCCTCGATCCGGCACCATGCGCCGCGGCATTCGAGCAGGCGGGCGATCACGCCCGGATCGAGCTTCGCGACCGGCGATGCCGTTGTCTCCGGCGCGGCACGGATGACGCGTTGCGCGCCCTTGACGATGACGGTGCGGGCGCTGGTGACGAGGCGCTCATGGACCCAGCCCTCGGTGCCCTGCCAATCGCGCACCTGTCGCCATTGATCGTGCTGCGCGACGATTTCGACGGGCAATCCCTTGCGCCGATAGACCCATTCGACCGGATAGCGGCTGCCCGGGCCGGTGCGCAGATTGACCACGTCGGCGCGCAGGCTGACGAAACGCGGCAGCGGCTCGCTTTTTTCGGCCGCGCGCGCAGCCCCGAACAGCAGCATTGCCGCGGCAAAAGCGATGATGGCGCGCTTCAGGGCTTTGCTCCGCAGGTCGGGCAATCGGGATCGCGTGGCAATTTGATTTTTTGAAAGCCGGCGCGCAGCGCGTCGTAAATCAAGAGATTGCCCGAAAGACTCTCGCCGAGGCCAAGGATCTCCTTCAGCACCTCGGTTGCCTGCAACGTACCCATGACGCCGGCGATCGCGCCGAGGATGCCCGCCGTTTCGCAGCGCGGCACGGAATCGGGCGGCGGCGGTTCGCGGAAGAGGCAGCGATAACAAGGATGGGGCGGGCCGAGATAGGCCTTGAAGGTCGAAAGCTGACCCTCGAACGGCGCCAAAGCCGCGCCGACGAGCGGCTTTCTCAAGCGGAAGCACGTATCGTTGAGGAGATAGCGGGTCGCGAAATTGTCGCTGCCATCGGCGACGAGATCGTAAGCCCCGACCAGCGGCGCGGCATTGCCCTCGCCGAGACGCTCCCGATGAAGCACGACCTTGACCTCGGGGTTGATGTGCCGAAGGGTTTGGCGCGCGCTTTCGACTTTGGGCCGGCCGATGCTTTCGGTCGCGTGAATGATCTGCCGCTGAAGATTCGAGAGATCGACCGCATCATCGTCGACGATGCCGATTGTGCCGATGCCGGCCGCCGCCAGGTAAAGCAGGAGCGGCGAGCCGAGCCCGCCGGCGCCCACCACGAGGACTTTGGCGGCGAGGAGCTTCTGTTGGCCTTCCTCGCCAACCTCGTCCAGCACCAAATGGCGGGCGTAGCGCTCGAACTGCGCGTCGCTCAATTCCATCAGCGCGTCACAGCCCCTCGAACAAGGCGGTCGACAAATACCGCTCGCCCGTATCGGGCAAGACAACGGCGATGACCTTGCCAGCCATGTCGGTGCGCTGGCCAAGCTCGATGCCCGCCGCGAGCGCTGCGCCCGAGGAGATCCCGACCGCCACGCCTTCGAGCCGCGCGACCTCGCGGGCCATGCGCATCGCGCCATCGTTGGAAATGCGCAATACCTCGTCGATCAGCTTGGTATCGAGGATTTGCGGAATGAAGCCGGCACCCAGGCCTTGGATTTTATGCGGCCCTGGCGGGCCGCCGGACAGCACCGCGCTGTCTTCCGGCTCGACCGCGACCATCTTGAGACTGGGCTTGCGCGGCTTCAGCACCGCGCCGACCCCGGTCAGGGTGCCGCCCGTGCCGACGCCGCTCACCACCACATCGATCCGTCCATCCGTGTCGCGCCACAGCTCCTCGGCCGTCGTGCGGCGATGGATATCGGGATTGGCCGGATTCTGGAATTGCTGCGGAATGAAGGCGTCGGGCAGGCTCTTCATCAATTCCTCCGCGCGCTGGATGGCGAAGCGCATGCCCTGCGCCGCCGGCGTCAATTCCAGCTCGGCGCCGAGCAGCTTCAGCATCCGGCGCCGCTCCATCGACATGCTATCCGGCATGACGAGGATGCAGCGATAGCCTTTGGCCGCGGCGACGAAGGCCAGCGCAATGCCGGTATTGCCCGAGGTCGGCTCGATCAGGACGGTCTTGCCGGGGGTGATCCGCCCGGTCTTTTCCGCCGCCTCGACCATCGCGACACCGATGCGGTCCTTGACCGAGCTCAACGGGTTGAAGAATTCGCATTTGCCGAGCAACTCGGCTTTCACCTTATGCGCCGCGGCGAGCCGCTTCAGGCGCACCAGCGGCGTTGCCCCGATGGTCTCGACGATGCTGTCATAGACGCGGCCGCGGAATTCGGCGCGCGATGCGCCCGCATTGCTGCCTTCATTCATGGCCGTCCTCCTCCGCTTCTCGTTCAGATCGAAAAATCGAGCCGCCCCGCATATTCGCCGGCGACGCCGGCCTTGTGCGCGCGGCTGCACAGTTCTTCGATGGTGACCGTATCGAGCCGCTTCATCAGCTCTTCCTGCAAATCCATCCATAAGGGGCGCACCACCCGCCGGCCGAGCTCGGCCCCGCCTTCCTCGCCGAGCGGATCGCTGGCGCCATCGAGGCTCTGCACGACGCGGACGATTTCGCCGAGGGTAATCCGCCGCCGCTCGCGCGCGAGACGATAGCCGCCTTTGGGGCCGCGCACCCCTTCAAGAATACCCGTGCGCACGAGCTGCTGCAGCACCTGTTCGAGGTAGCGGCGCGGGATGCCCTGGCGGGCGGTGATGTCCCCCGACTGGACCGGACGGGTGCCCCCGTTATAGGCGATGTCGAGCACCGCCTCGATTGCGAACAGCAGCTTCTTGGTCAGCCGCAGCATTGCGACTCAGCGCCCGGTCGAGCCGAACCCGCCCGCCCCGCGCTCGGTCGGCGGCAGCGCGGCGACGACCTGCCATTGCGCGCGTGCCACCGGCGCGATCACGAGTTGAGCGATCCGCTCGCCGCGCGCGATCGTCACCGGCTCGCTGCCAAGGTTGGCAAGAATGACGCGGATCTCGCCGCGATAATCCGCATCGATCGTGCCCGGGCTGTTGAGCACAGTAAGCCCTTGACGCAGCGCAAGTCCGGAGCGCGGCCGCACCTGCCCCTCCCATCCCGGCGGCAAGGAGAGCGCGATGCCGGTCGGGATATCGGCGCGCCCGCCCGCCGCCAGGGTAACGGGAGCCGCGACCGCTGCGGCGAGATCGACACCGGCGCTGCCTTTTGTCGCGTAATGCGGCAAGGGCAGGCCATGTCCGTGCGGCAAGACGTGCACCGCCACCGTGACGAGCGTCATTCGGCGGCCTTGGCTGAAAGCGCCGCGGCAATGCGTTGCGCCAGTCTCTCGCCGACGTCGCGCTTCGACAAAGCGGGCCAATGCTCGATGCCCGAGCCATCGAGCAGGTGGATCGTGTTGCTGTCGCCGCCGAACACGCCGCTCCCGGCCGAGACATCGTTGGCCAGAATCCAGTCGCAGCCTTTCTTGGCACGCTTCGCCTCGGCGTTCTCGATCACTTTCTCCGTCTCGGCGGCGAAGCCGATAACGAGCCGCGGACGGCGATTGCCTGCCCGGCTCAGCGTGGCGAGGATGTCGGGATTCTCGACGAGCTTCAAAGGCGCGGGTGCGGCGTCCTTTTTCTTGAGCTTCGCCGCCGCGGGTTCGGGCCGCCAATCGGCGACCGCGGCGGCGCACACGGCGACATCGACCGGGAGTGCCGTCCCGCAGGCCGCCAGCATCTCGCGCGCGGTTGACACGCGGACGACCTTGACTCCGGGCGGGTCGGGCTCCCCGGTGGGACCCGAAACCAGGGTGCAGTCGGCACCGAGCCGCGCCAGAGCTGCCGCGATCGCATGACCCTGCTTGCCAGAAGAGCGGTTGGCGATATAGCGCACCGGGTCGATCGGCTCTTGCGTCGGGCCGCTGGTGACGAGCGCGCGCCGTCCCGCGAGCGCGGCCGAGGCCGCGAACGCATTCTCGATTGCGGCGACGATCTCGAGCGATTCGGCGACACGGCCCATGCCGCTTTCGTTCTCGGCCAAGAGGCCCGAATTGGGGCCGATGCGCTTGATGCCGCGCCGCTCCAAGACGGCAAGGTTGTCCTGCGTCGCAGGGTGCTGCCACATGCGGAAATTCATCGCCGGCGCGATAAGGATCGGCTTGTCGGTCGCAAGCAGCACGGCCGAGGCGAGATCATCGGCGAGCCCGCCCGCCATCTTGGCGATGAGGTCGGCCGAAGCGGGTGCCACGACCAGCAGATCCGATTGCTGCGCCAGGCGCAAATGCCCCATTTCGCTCTCCTCGGTGAGCGAGAAGAGATCGGTATGCACGGTTTCGCCGGACAGCGCCGCGGCGGAAAGCGGCGTGATGAATTGCTGTGCGCCCGCGGTTAGGACGCAACCGACCGTGGCGCCTCGCTCGCGCAGGCGGCGAATGAGATCGAGGCTCTTATACGCGGCGATGCCGCCCGAGATGATCAGCAGGATGCGCCGGCCGTGCAGCATCGGCTTTCGCCCTGAGGTTGGTCGGTCTTTCTATAGGCGCGACCCCGCCGAGGCGCAAGGCGCGGGCTCAGAGCCGCCAGCCCGAGTGAATGGCCGCGATTCCGCCCGAAAGATTGCGCCAGCTCACCTGCTCGAACCCCGCCTGCCGCATCATCGCGCCGAGTTCCGCCTGGGGCGGAAAGCGGCGAATGCTTTCGACGAGGTATTGATAGGCCGCCCGGTCCCGCGCCACCGCTTCGCCGAGCCGCGGCAGCACGGCGAAGGAATAAAGATCATAGGCGCGGCGCAGCAGGGGCGGCTCGACATGGCTGAATTCGAGGCAGAGGAAATGGCCGCCCGGCTTCAGCACGCGCCACGCCTCGCGCAGCGCCGCCTGGATACGCGTGACGTTGCGCAGGCCGAAGGAAATGGTGCAGGCATCGACGCATCCCGCGGGCAAGGGCAGCGCCGCCGCATCGCCGGCGATCCACGCGATGTCGCGAAAGAGGCCGGCATCGAGTGCGCGATCCCGGCCGCGGCGGAGCATCGCTTCGTTGATGTCGCAAACGATGACACGTGCGCCCGAACCGGCGCGTTCGAGAAATCGGCGGGCGATGTCGCCCGTGCCGCCGGCGACATCGAGCAGGACTTGGCCCGGGCAGGGCGCCAGCCGATCGATCAAGGACGCCTTCCACAGGCGATGAATCCCGCCGCTCATCAGGTCGTTCATCAGGTCATAACGCCGTGCAACGCGCGCGAAGACGTCCCTGACGAGACGCGTCTTCTCGGCCTCGCTGACGCGGCGAAAGCCGAAATCGGTCTCGTCGGAGCCGGAACGACTTGTGTCTTGGCGCGGCATCCCTACAACATAGCGTCTTCCCGAGTCCCGAGCCAAACCCGCACCTCTCAACCATGCCCGAGCTTCCCGAAGTCGAGACCGTGATGCGCGGCTTGGCGCGCGCGCTCGAAGGCAAAAGGCTGGTGCGGCTCCAACTTTCTCGGCCGGACCTGCGCAGCGTCATTCCCCCCGATCTCGCACGGCGCATCGAAAACCGCCGCATCCTGCGCTTTTCGCGGCGCGCCAAATACATCCTCGCCCATTTCGAAGAGGATGGCGTGCTGATCGCGCATCTCGGCATGTCCGGCCGGCTGATAATTGCGCCGCCCGGCGCGGCGCCGCCGCGCGCCAAGCATGATCACGCGGTGTTCGGATTCGAGGACGGCACGGAGTTGCGATTCAACGATGCGCGACGTTTCGGCCTCCTCGATTTCGCGACCGAATCTGGGCTTGTCGATCACCCGCGCTTCCACCATCTCGGTCCCGAGCCGCTCGGCAATGCGTTCAACGGCCCCGCGCTCGCGCTTCTCTTGAAAGGCAAGAAGACCTCGATAAAGGCGGCCCTGCTCGATCAGCGCGTGGTCGTGGGGTTGGGCAATATCTATGCCTGCGAAGCGCTCTACGCGGCCTGCCTGTCGCCGCGCCGTCTTGCCGGCACGGTGCAGGGCGAGCGCGCCGAGCGTCTTGTCGCGGCAATCCGCGACGTGCTCAACCGCGCGATCGCGGCGGGCGGCAGCTCGTTGCGCGATTACGTGCAGGCTTCGGGCGAGCTCGGCTATTTCCAGCATCAATGGGCGGTCTATGGCCGGGAAGGCGAAGCCTGCCCCGGCTGCGACTGCCCCGCACGGATCCGGCGGATCGTGCAAGGCGGCCGGTCGACCTTCTATTGTGCGAAGCGTCAGCGCTGAGGCCACGCGAGCGATTCCATCCCGGAAGATCATGCTCTAGGCTGGCCCCATGCGCGCCCGTTTCGTCCTTGTTCTCCTGCTCGCGCTCCTCGCCTTCGGCACGGCGCGGGCCGACGAATTCGTCCCCGGAACCGAGGATGTTCCACTCATGCCGGGCTTGGCGCCGATCGCGGGATCGGACCTCGTCTTTGACAAGCCCGAAGGCCGGATCGTCGAGGCGCAAGCCCGCGGCGCGGTCAGCCGGTCCACGGTTCAAGCGTTTTACGCCTCGAGCCTGCCGCAGCTCGGATGGAAAAAGGTCGGTGTCGATCAGTGGCGTCGCGATGCCGAGCGGTTGAAACTCGATTTTCGCGGCGAAGACGGGCACCTCACGGTCGGCTTCACGCTGTCGCCGTAATGACGGAGCAGTAACCCATGAATTATCAAAACATCCTGGCCGAAACGCGGGGCGCGGTCGGCCTCATCACCTTCAATCGTCCGCAAGCGCTGAATGCGTTGTGCGACGCCATGGTGCGCGAGCTCGGCGCCGCGCTCGACGCATTCGAATCCGATGATGCGGTCGGCGCGATCGTGATCACCGGCAGCGAACGCGCCTTCGCCGCCGGCGCCGATATCAAGGAGATGGCGGGAAAGAGCTTCGTCGACTGCTATCTCGCGGACTTCATCACCGATGGCTGGGAACGTATCACGACCTGCCGCAAGCCGATTATCGCCGCGGTGGCGGGATTCGCGCTCGGCGGCGGCTGCGAAATGGCGATGATGTGCGACACTGTCCTCGCGGCCGAGAGCGCGAAGTTCGGCCAGCCCGAGATCACGCTTGGGATCATCCCGGGCTCGGGTGGCACCCAGCGGCTGACGCGCGCGATCGGCAAGGCGAAGGCGATGGAGATGGTGCTGAGCGGACGCATGATGGATGCGGCCGAAGCCGAGCGCAGCGGGCTCGTCAGCCGCGTCGTCGCGAACGACAAGTTGGTGGAAGAAGCACTGAAGCTCGGCGGGCAGATCGCAACTTTGTCACGGCCGGCCGTGCTTGCCGCGAAAGAGGCCGTCAATCGCGCGTTCGAGAGCACGCTTGCCGAAGGCGTTCGGTTCGAAAGGCGGCTGTTTCACGCGATGTTCGCCACCGAGGACCAAAAGGAGGGAATGGCGGCCTTCATCGCCAAGCGCAAGCCCGCGTTCAAAAACCGCTGACTTGACGGGCGATCGGCATCTCTTTATAACGCGCGCTTCCTCAACACATCCTTCGACAGGTCGGCGATGGCCAATCATCCCTCCGCAGAAAAGCGCATTCGGCAAACCGCGCGCCGTACCGAAGTTAACCGCGCCCGCATGAGCCGAATTCGTTCCTTCGTTAAGAAAGTCGAGACCGCGATCGCGTCTGGCAACAAGGATGCCGCGAAAGTCGCGTTTGCCGAAGCTGCGCCGGAATTGCAACGCGGCGCAGGCAAGGGCGTCCTCCACCATCGCACCGTCGCGCGCAAACTTTCGCGACTCTCCGCGCGAATCAAGACGCTGTAATTTTTTGAGCGTGGCAGCGATGCCACTCGCAAAAAAATCCGAGACATTTTTTCGACAGAGATATTGCCATCGGAGTTTCTGCGTGGGTAAGGTTAGCACGCGTCGGATGGCGCGTGGCGTTGAAAGACAAAAGGACGCGCCACGGGCTGAGAGAGGCGGTTTTCAAACCAAGCGTTTAGTGGCCTGCTAGGGTCAATTGCGTGAGGGTTGCGCGGTAACTAGCGGTCACGGTTTAGGGCACGCGGCGAAGGCGGAAAGCGCCTCGGCTCCGCCGAAGATCGATTGCGCTCGTTGTCCGGTTTCTGCTTCGTTGGGGGAGTGAAGGATGGCGGATACGTTGGGGCAAGGCGATGAAGTCCAGTCCCAATGGGCGCGCGTCCGGGCGAAGTTGCGCCGCGAATTCGGCGATGCCGCCTACCGCAGCTGGCTGCGCAACCTGACCTTGCAGGGCATCGATTCGGGCCGCGCGAAAATCACGGTGCCGACGCGGTTTTTGCGCGACTGGGTTGCCGCGCATTACGCCGACCGGATCAGAGCGCTGTGGAACGCCGAGAATGCCTCGGTCACCGCCATCGACATGTTGATCGCCGGCTCGGCGAGCCCCGTGGTCGAACGGCCCGAGCCGCCGCCGCGCGAGAACGCCGAGGCGGCTGACGAAAAGGCCATCGGCGCGCCGCTCGATCCGCGCTTCACCTTCGAAAACTTCATCGTCGGCAAGCCCAACGAGCTGGCGCATGCCGCATCCCGCCGGGTGGCCGAGGCGCAGGTGGGGCCGAACCGGTCGGTGCCCTTCAATCCGCTCTTCCTTTATGGCGGCGTCGGGCTCGGCAAGACGCATCTGATGCACGCCATCGCCTGGTACATCCGGACGCATGATCCGAAGCGCAAGGTGATCTACCTTTCGGCCGAAAAATTCATGTATCAGTTCATCCGGGCGCTGCGCTTCAAGGACACGATGGCGTTCAAGGAGCAGTTCCGCTCGGTCGATGTGCTGATGATCGACGATGTGCAGTTCATCGCCGGCAAGGACACGACCCAGGAAGAGTTTTTCCATACCTTCAATACGCTGGTCGACCAGAACCGGCAGATCGTGATCTCCGCCGACAAGTCGCCGACCGACCTCGAAGGCATGGAAGAGCGCATGCGCTCGCGGCTGGGCTGGGGCCTCGTCGCCGACATCCATCCGACGACCTACGAGCTGCGCTTGGGCATTCTCCAGGCCAAGGCCGAGCGCAGCAGGACAGCGGTGCCGCCCAAGGTGCTCGAATTCCTCGCCCATCGCATCACCTCGAATGTGCGCGAGCTCGAAGGCGCGCTCACCCGGATTTACGCTCACGCGCAGTTCGTCGGGCGCGAGCTGACGCTCGAGACCTCGCAGGACGTGCTCCAGGATCTGCTGCGCGCCAATGATCGCCGCGTCACGATCGACGAAATCCAGAAGCGCGTCGCCGAGCACTACAATATTCGCCTCGCCGACATGCATTCCGCGCGCCGCGCCCGCGCCGTGGCCCGGCCGCGCCAGGTCGCCATGTATCTCTGCAAGCAGCTGACGCCGCGCTCGCTGCCGGAAATCGGCCGCAAATTCGGCGGCCGGGATCACACGACGGTCATGCACGCGGTGCGCAAGATCGAAGAATTGCGCGCCTCCGACCGCGCCATGGCCGAGGACATCGAGCTGCTGCGGCGCATGCTCGAAAGCTAAGGGGTCCGTCGCTGCCGGGGTCTCGCTGCCCGAGCGAAAAGCGCCCCTCGGCCGGCCGCGGAACCGGCCCAAAGCGAGCGCCAATAGCCCTCGAAATCGGGCATTTCGAGCACTGTTCTGTTGCTACCGGTGGTGTACGTCAGGGCCCTCTCGTGCTATAGTTTTCCACCGTTCCGCCCCGGCCTTTTGGGGCCGGGTTGGGCGGGGTTTCCCGGCATCCCGGGAGGCTGATTTCCGCCTCCAACGAGCGTGAACCCGCCAGCCATGAAGCTCACCATCGAACGCGCCGCGCTGCTCCGCGCTTTGGGCCATGTGCAGAGCGTCGTCGAACGGCGCAATACGATCCCGATCCTGTCGAACGTGCTTTTGAAGGCCGAAGGGGGAAAGCTGTCGCTTTCGGCGACCGATATGGACCTCGAAATGGTATCGGCGATCCCTTGTCAGGGCGGACAGCCCGGCACCACCACGGTGCCGGCGCATACGCTCTACGACATCATCCGCAAACTGCGCGAGGGCGCCCAGATCGAGCTCGAATCGACCGGCGAAAAGGGCTTGATGACCCTGCGCTCCGGCCGTTCGACCTTCACCCTGTCCTGCCTTCCGCCGGAGGATTATCCGCTGATGGCGGGCGGCGATCTCGCCCATAATTTCCTGCTCTCGGCGGCCGATCTGAAGCGCCTCATCGACCGCACCCGCTTCGCGATCTCAACCGAGGAGACGCGGTACTACCTGAATGGCATCTATCTGCACGCGGCCAAGACCGACAAGGTCAGCATGCTTCGGGCGGTCGCGACCGACGGGCACCGCCTTGCCCGGATGGAAATCCCCTTACCCGAGGGCGCCGCTGGCATGCCGGGCGTGATCGTTCCCCGCAAGACCGTCACCGAGTTGCGGAAATTGCTCGACGAGCTCGACCAGGACGTATCGGTGGCGCTCTCCGATACGAAGATCCGCTTCACCTTCGGCGATACTGTCCTGACCTCGAAGCTGATCGACGGCACGTTCCCCGACTATGACCGGGTTATCCCGGTCAACAACGACCGCATTCTCGAGGTTAATCGCAAGGACTTCGCCGAGGCGGTGGATCGCGTCTCGACGATTTCGACGGAAAAGAGCCGCGCGGTGAAGCTTTCGATCGAGCGCGGCAGCGTCACCCTCTCGGCGACCAGCCCGGAGAATGGCACTGCGACCGAAGAGCTCGAGGTGCGCTATAGCGCGCAACCTCTGGAGATCGGTTTCAATGCCCGCTACCTGCTCGACATCACCGAGCAGATCGAGGGTGATGGGGCGCGCTTTGCCATGGCCGATGCCGCCTCGCCGACCGTCGTGCGCGATAGCGCCGATGAGCGCGCGCTTTATGTGCTGATGCCGATGCGCGTCTAGGATCGCCGGTATTGCGGGCAATGACCAACGCGGTCGCTAGTTTCGCGGCGGGCCCCGCGCCGGCCGCTGGGCCGAGCGTCGCCCGGCTCATGCTCACGGAATTCCGGTCCTATGCCTCGGCGATGCTCGAGGTCGGGCCGGAGCCCGTGGTGCTGACCGGCCCCAACGGCGCGGGAAAGACGAATCTCCTCGAGGCGCTGTCTTTCCTGGCTCCGGGCCGCGGCTTGCGCCGGGCCAGGTTTAGCGAGATCGACCGTTTCGGCGCGCTCGCGCCTTGGGCTCTCGCGATCACGCTGATGACGCCCGATGGGGCAATACAGATCGGCACCGGCCGCGATGCTGAGAGCGAGAGCGGCGAGCGGCGTATCCTGCGTATCGACGGCACGCCCGCCAAGAGCCAGGCAGCGCTGCCGCGCCTTGTCAGCCTCGTCTGGCTGACACCGCAAATGGACCGGCTCTTTGCCGAAGGCTCGAGCTTGCGCCGGCAATTCCTCGACCGCCTCGTCCTGGGTTTCGATCCGGAGCATGCGGCCAGGCTCTCGGCCTATGAGCGCGCGATGCGCGAGCGGCTGCGGTTGTTGCGCGAGGCCGGGCCGGATGCGTCCTGGCTCAAAGCGCTTGAGGAGGAAATGGCCGCGCATGGCGTCGCAATCGCCGCGGCGCGCAGCCTGGCGGCAGCACGGCTCGATCACGCCTGCGCGGCGGCGAGCGGACCCTTCCCCCAGGCGCGGCTCGCGGTCGAGGGCGAGGTGGATCGTTGGCTCGCCGAGATGCCGGCGCTGGCCGCCGAGGAAAGGCTGCGCGGCCGTCTCGAGGCCGAGCGCCGCGCCGATGCCGAAAGCGGCGCGACGCTGGTCGGACCGCATCGCTCCGATCTTCTCGTTCATCACGTCGGGACCGGGGTGAAGGCCGCTTTGTGCTCGACGGGCGAGCAAAAGGCCTTGCTTCTCGCCATTTTGCTGGCGCAGGCGCGGCTCTTGGCGGCGCAGCGCGGCGCCCCGCCCATCATGCTCTTGGACGAGGTCGCGGCCCATCTCGATGCCGAGCGGCGCGCGGCGCTGTTCGGCGAAATTGTCGATCTGCGCGCCCAGGCCTGGCTCACCGGCACCGATCCCGCACTGTTTTCGGCGCTGCGCGGCGAGGCTCAATTTCTCGCCGTGGCCGACGCCCGAATCTCACCCATGGATTTGTGACAATGAGCGAACCCGCACCTCCCGGCACGCCTCAGAACGAGGCGTATGACGCCCAATCGATCAAGGTCTTGCGCGGCCTGGACGCCGTACGCAAACGGCCGGGCATGTATATCGGCGACACGGATGACGGCTCCGGCCTCCATCACATGGTTTACGAAGTCGTCGACAACTCGATCGACGAGGCGCTGGCCGGCTATTGCGACACCGTCAGCGTCACGCTCAATGCCGACGGGTCGGTGACCGTCTGCGACAATGGCCGCGGCATCCCGGTCGGCATTCACAAGGAAGAGGGCGTCTCGGCGGCCGAGGTCATCATGACCCAGCTCCATGCCGGCGGAAAATTCGACCAGAACTCCTACAAAGTCTCGGGCGGGCTGCATGGCGTGGGCGTCTCGGTCGTCAACGCGCTGTCGTCCGTTCTCGATCTGCGCATCTGGCGCGACGGCCACGAATACTTCATGCGTTTCAAGGATGGCGACCCGGAAGCCCCGCTTGCCATGGTCGGTCCCAGCGCCGATCGAACCGGGACCGAGATTACTTTCTGGCCGAGCACCAAGACCTTCAGCAAGACCGAATTCGACTACGCGACGCTCGAGCACCGGTTGCGCGAATTGGCCTTCCTCAATTCCGGCGTGACCCTCGAATTGACCGATGCGCGCGGGGTCGAGCCGAAATCGGTGAAGCTTCATTACGAAGGCGGGCTCGTCGCCTTCGTCGAATATCTCGACCGCTCCAAGCAGGCGCTGCATGCACCGCCGATCGCGATGATCGCCGAGCGCGACGGCATCACGGTCGAGGTCGCGATGGAATGGACCGATTCCTACCACGAGACCATGCTGTGCTTTACCAACAACATCCCGCAGCGCGACGGCGGCACCCATCTCGCCGGCTTCCGCGCCGCGCTGACACGCACCATCAACACCTACGCCAATGAGAGCGGCATCGCCAAAAAGGAGAAGATCCCGCTGACCGGCGAGGACATGCGCGAGGGCCTGAGCTCGATCCTTTCGGTCAAGGCACCCGATCCTAAATTCTCCTCGCAGACCAAGGACAAGCTGGTCTCGTCCGAGGTCCGACCGGTGGTCGAGGGCATCATCGCCGACAAGCTGCAGCAATGGCTCGAGGAGCATCCGGCCGAGGCACGCAAGATCGTCGCCAAGGTGGTGGAGGCGGCGGCAGCCCGCGAGGCGGCGCGGCGCGCGCGCGACCTGACCCGGCGCAAGGGCGCGCTCGACATGGCAAGCCTCCCGGGCAAGCTCGCCGACTGCCAGGAGCGTGATCCGGCCCTATGCGAGCTCTTTATCGTCGAGGGCGACAGCGCCGGCGGCTCGGCCAAGCAGGGCCGCGACCGGCGCTTCCAGGCCATCCTTCCCTTGAAGGGAAAGATCCTCAACGTCGAGCGCGCGCGCTTCGACAAAATGCTGAGCTCGGCCGAGATCGGCACCCTCATCGCCGCGATCGGCACCGGCATCGGCGCCGAGGAGTTCGATGCTGCCAAGGCGCGTTATCACCGCATCATCATCATGACGGACGCCGATGTTGATGGCAGCCACATCCGCACGCTGCTCTTGACGTTTTTCTTCCGTCAAATGCCGCAACTCATCGAAAAGGGCTTTCTCTATATCGCCCAGCCGCCGCTCTATCAGGTGAAGCGCGGCTCGGCGAAAGCGGTCTACTTAAAGGATGACACCGCGCTCGAGGAATACCGGGTGACGGCCGGGCTCCGGGACGCAGTGTTCGTCCAGCACGACGGCGTTCAGCGCAGCGGCAACGATCTCCGCGACCTGGTTGAGCGCGCGCGCCTCACGCGCAATCTCCTGCAGCCGCTGGTGCGCAAGATCGGTCATCTCGATGTCGCCGAACAGGCGGCGATCAACGGGCTGCTCGGGCTTTCCGTGCTCGAGAACGCGACCCAGATCGCCGAGGCTGCGAGGTTCCTTGCCCGCAAGCTCGACGCGCTCTCGGCGCCAGCCGATCGCGGCTGGCGCGGCGAGGCGGCGGGTCAAGGCTTTGTCTTGACGCGCACCCGCCATGGCGTGACCGAGCGCTATGTGCTCGAGGGCCAGTTCCTGCGCAGCGCCGAGGCGCGCCGGCTCGACGAGCGCACGGCCGAGCTGCAGGAATATTACGCCAAGCCTGGCAAGCTTGTCGCCAAGGACAAGGAAGTGCCGGTCAAGGGACCGACCTCGCTCGTGCAGGCCGTGCTCGAGCGCGGGCCAAAGGGCGATGACATTCAACGCTATAAGGGGCTGGGCGAGATGAATCCCGAGCAATTGTGGGAGACGACCCTCAACCCGGATGTCCGCTCGCTGCTGCAGGTGAAGGTGCCCCATGCCGCGCAGGCCGAGGAGACTTTCTCGACCCTGATGGGCGATCTGGTCGAGCCGCGCCGCGATTTCATCCAGGCCAATGCTCTGGAGGTCGCCAATCTCGACGTTTAACGAAGTTCGCGCCGTGTCGCGGAAAATTTGTCCGGGCTGGAGCTCCGGCGTAAGATCGGTCGGCGGCCGGGTCGTCCGGCAAGAATGATTGGGGGGAAACATGCAGCTTTATCGGACAATCGCGATCGCGGCGGCGGCACTGGCCGCCCTCGGCTTCGGTGCGCCGCAGACTTCGGCGCAGACCATCAAAATCGGGATGATCAGCAGCTATTCCGGGCTCAACGGCGAGATCGGGCCCGTGATGGAAAAGGCGATGCGCCTTTATATGAAGGAGCACGCCAAAGACCTGCCGCCGGGGGTCAAGGTCGAGCTCCTGACGCGGGACGATACCGGTCCCGTGCCCGATAAGGCGAAGCAGCTGGCCCAAGACCTCATCGTCCGCGACAAGGTCCAGCTTTTGACCGGCGTCATCTTCACCCCTAACGCGATGGCCATGGCTCCGGTCGTCACCCAGGCCAAGGTGCCGTTCATCATCAGCAATGCCGGCACCGCGAGCATCACCACCAAATCTCCCTATATCGCGCGCGTATCCTTCACCCTCTGGCAGTCGAGCTATCCGCTCGGCACCTGGGCGGCCAAGCACTATAAGCGCGCTTACACGATGGTCAGCGATTACGGGCCGGGTTGGGATGCCGAGGAGGCGTTCACCAAGGCCTTCAAGGCCGGCGGCGGCGAGATCGTCGGCAGCGTGCGCGTGCCGGTGGTCAATCCCGATTTCGCGCCCTTCCTGCAGCGCGTGAAGGATACCAAGCCCGACGCGCTCATGGTCTTCGTTCCCGCCGGGACGACGGCCACGGCGGTGATGAAGGGATTCGGCGATCTCGGCCTCAAAGCCGCCGGGGTCAAGCTGATCGGTCCCGGCGACATCACGGACGACATGTATCTCGATACGATGGGCGATGTCGCGCTCGGGGTGACGACGGTTTTCCACTATTCCGATGCCGCCACTCGCCCGGCGAACAAGGCTTTCGTCGCCGCCTGGCGGAAGGCTTATGGCACCGAGCTGCGGCCGAACTTCGTCGCCGTCGGCGCCTGGGACAGCATGGATGCGATCTATTACGTCATCCGCGAACAGAAAGGGAAGATCGATCCCGACAGGACGATGGCGCTGTTGAAGCAGTACAAGAACCCGAACAGCCCGCGCGGTCCGATCTCGATCGATCCGGAAACCCGCGACATCGTGCAGAACGAATATCTGCGCGAGGTCAAGAAGGAGAACGGGCATTACGTCAATGTCGAGCTCGAGACCGTCGGCACCGCGGTCAAGGATCCGTGGAAAGAGCTCAACAAGACCAAGTAACCGAAAGTGACCGAGTAAGGGCCCAGGGCGACCTCGCGGTCGCCCTGCTTTTTTTCAGCCCACCGCTCGCTCGCTGAGGCGGGTGCGGCGGAACGGGCCGCCGCCGCGCAGGCGCTGACCGGTCAATTCCGGCCTCAATTCATCGAGCGCGCCGACGAGCCGGATAGGGTCGGGCCAGGCGATCGGGGCGCGGCCGTCGGGCGCAAGGCCGAAGGTGCGCAACCCGGCGGCGAGCGCCGACCGCGCTCCCGCCAGCGAAGCCTCGACCGCCAGCGTGGCGTCGCGCGGGCAGCCGGATCGCGCCGACGCCATGAGATAGGGTTCGGGCTCGGGCTTCCCGAGGCAGACATCGTCGCCACCGACCACGAAATCGACCAGCGCAGCCAGACCATGCCGGGCAAGCCAGGCGCGGCTGCGTGCGCTTGCAACCGAGGTGACAATGCCCAGCGTCCATCCGTTTTGCGATGCGGTGTCGAAGGTCGCCGCAGCCGCTGGCGCCGGCGAAAGCGCCAGCAAGGCCGCATCCATCAGCGTGTCGTAAAGGCGCAAGAGCTCATCGAGCCTTTGCGTCAGGCCCCATTCACGCTTCACTTTGGCGATGAGGATCGGCGCGGGCGATCCGTCGAGCGCGTCGAATTCGATGCTATCCGCCGTGTGCCCGAAGCTCGCCGCGAATTTGCGAATGACGTGGCGCGTGACGCTCTCGCTCCCGGCTGCAATGCCGTCGAGATCGAAGAAAATGGCACGCCGGGCGTGGCGGTTCATCGCTGGCTACGGGACCTGAGGCAAGGACGCGAGACGCCTTCGACCTTACGCGCCCCGTGCTTAACAACGGGTGAAACCTGCCGCAAAGGCTTTGACAGCCTCTCAGCGCAGACTACCATCGCGCGACAGGTCAAAAGGGAGGCACAGGCCGTGGACGATTCACCGTTTCCAAGCGGAACCCAGCAAGGCACCGACAGCGCCGCCGAGGTGCTGTTGCGCTCCTTAAAGGCCAACGGCATCGATCATTTGCTGGTCAATCCCGGCACCGATTTCGCCCCGCTGATCGAGGGGCTCGTCCACAGCCAGCGCAAGAACGCGGCCATTCCGAAGACGATGGTGATCACGCATGAGAATTGCGCCGTCGCCATGGCGCATGGCTATTACATGGTAACCGGCAAGCCCCAGGCGGTGATGGTGCACACCAATGTCGGCACGGCCAACACCTTAAACTGCCTTGCCGATGCGTGCCGCGAGAACGTGCCGATCCTGTTGATGGCGGGCCGCAATCCGATCACCGAGGAGGGCGTGCTCGGCTCGCGCGGCGGCCCGATCCATTGGGGCCAGGAAATGTTCGACCAGGCCGGCATGCTGCGCGAATTCGTCAAATGGGATTATGAGATGCGCCTGCCGATGCAGGCCGATGAACTCGTGCCGCGCGCCCTCGAAGTGATGATGACGGCACCGCGCGGCTCCGCCTATCTGACCTTGCCGCGCGAGGCGCTGGGCGGCATGTTCCCGCCC
>DATEKH010000030.1:0-27933 GCA_035277525.1 Allostellaceae bacterium | reverse complement strand
CCAGGCTGTGGAGCCGCTACCATCGCGCGCCGGGCGATACGCTCTTCGTGCGCGCGGGGACGCTCGACGATCCCGCTGCCCTCGCGCCGGATGTGCATATTTTTACGCGGAGCAAGCTGCCATGGATCGAGCTGCCGAAGGAGAGTCCGGCTTTCGCGGCGATGTACAAGCTCGCCGAGCTGTGGCCGGCCGAGAGCCAGGAACGCTTGCGCCGCAACGTCGCGGAACAGGGCTGAGCGCACATGCTTTCGCGCTGTTCGATGCGCCGATCGGCCGCTGCGCCATCGTCTGGAGCGCGCGCGGCATTGCCGGGCTGCTGCTGCCCGAGGCGCGCGAGGCCGAGCTGCGGGCGCGGCTGACGAAGCTCTTCCCCGAAGCGCGGGAAATGGCTCCGCCGCCAGCGATCGAAGCCGCAATCGCCGCGATCGACTTGCTGCTCGCCGGCAAGCCGAGCGATCTCGCCGCGATCGCGCTCGATCTGACGGGCGTGCCGCCCTTTCATCGCCGGGTCTATGAAGCGGCGCGCGCCATTCCGCCGGGCGCGACGCTGTCCTATGGCGAAGTCGCGGCGCGGGCGGGCGCACCGGGCGCGGCGCGCGCCGTGGGCCAGGCGCTGCGGCGCAATCCCTTCGCGATCATCGTGCCATGTCACCGCATCCTCGCCGCGGGCGGCAAGCTCGGCGGATTCACGGCCAATGGCGGTCTTGCCACCAAGCTGCGGCTGTTGGCGCTCGAAGGCACCGCGGCGAATGGCGCCGGCAAGACTTTCGCGGGCGATGGCGTCTTCGGCTTCGATCCGCTCTTCGCGATCGACTATCTGCGCGGCTGCGATCCGATCTTCGGGCGCCTCATCGACGAAATCGGTCCGTTCCGCATGCGGCTGAAACGCGCGCCGGAGATTTTTCCGGCGCTCGCCGAGTCGATCGTCTATCAGCAGCTTCACGGCAAGGCCGCGGCGGCGATCTTCGCGCGGCTGCGCGGGCTTTTCCCATACGCGCCCGAAAGCCCGACCGCCGCGCAGATTTTGCGTGCGTCGGATACGCAGCTGCGCGGCGTCGGGCTGTCGCAGGCCAAGCTCTTGTCGCTGCGCGATCTGGCGAAGAAGGCGGTCGATGGCGCGATCCCGACGCTCGCCGAGGTGCAGTCGATGGAGAACGAGGCGGTCATCGAGCGGCTGACGCAAGTGCGCGGCATCGGCCGCTGGACCGTCGAGATGCTGCTGATGTTCCGGCTGGGGCGCCCCGACATCTTGCCGGTCGATGATTTCGGCGTGCGCAAGGGCTTCGCGGTTGCCTATCGCAAGCGTCAAATGCCGCAGCCCAAGGCGCTCGCGAAATTCGGCGAGCGCTGGAAGCCTTATCGCAGCGTCGCGAGCTGGTATTTCTGGCGCGCGGCGGAACGCGCCGGCTCGAAGCCACTGGACGCGGCAAGTGCCGTCAGCGCACGCGCTCGTTCCAGAGCCCAAGCAGCATCGAGAGCGTGAGCGCCGCCACCACTGTCGCCATGACGGTGGCGAAGGCGTAACCGTAATCGGCGGCGCCCGCACCGTCGCCGAGGACAGTGAAGAAGAGGCCGCTGGCGCCGGCGACGCTCACCGCCGAGCCGATCTGCAAGGTCGAATTCATGATGCCGGCGGCAAGCCCGGTATATTGATGCGGCACGTCGGCGAGAATGGTGTGGATCATCTCCGGCATGGCGATGCCCTGGCCGAAGCCGCCGATGAACAGCACCGCGAACAGCACCGCGCCGCCGGTCTGGGTCGCGCCGCAGAGTCCGACGCTGGCATAGCCCAAGATTTCGACCGCCATGCCGACGCCGAAGAGATAGCGGCGCCAGGCTGCCGGCGCGCGGGTTGCGAGCATCGGCGCCAGGAAATTCGCAACGCCGTAAGGCAGCACGGCGAGCCCGGCGGCGAGCGCGCCTTCGCCGACCCCGGCCTGGAGATAGATCGAGAAGAAGAGATAAAACGGCGAGGTGAAGAAGAACAGCAGCGCGACGAGGAGGCCGCGGCGGAAGCGCCGCACTGTCAAGAGCGCGGCGTCGAGTATCGGCATGCCGTGACGCCGCGTCAGCGCGCGCTCGTAAGCGAAAAACGCGATGACCAGCACCGGCGATAGCGCGATCAGCGCGAGCACCCAGGGCGCCCAATGCTGGTCGCGGCCGACCGACAGCGCGAAAACCAGGCTGCCCAAGGCGGTCGTCAGCAAGACGACGCCGATCAGATCGAGCCGCGGCTTGTCCTGGCCGCCGCTTTCGGGAACGAGAAGCGGCGCCGCGAGAAGCAAGAGAAGTCCGGCGGGGACATTGATGAGGAAAGCCGAGCGCCAGCCGAGGCCCCACAGATTGGCCGCAACCAGAATCCCGCCGAGAAACTGCCCGCCCGCGACGGCGACGCCGATGCCGATGCCGTAGACATTGAGCGCCCAGGGCACTTCTTGTTCGCTGAAGAGCGAGCGCAGCGCCGCGAGCACGGATGGCGCCATCAGCGCCGCTGTCGCGCCTTGAAACACGCGGCTGATGACGAGGAGGGTCGCGTTCGGCGCGATGCCCGCGAAAAAGGACGTGACGGTGAAGCCGGCCATGCCGACGAGAAAAATGAAGCGCCGTCCGAACAAATCGCCCAGCCTTCCGCCGGTGATGAGGCAGACGGCATAAGCCGATGCATAGCCCGAGACGATAAGGCCGGTTTCCGACGCGGTTGCGTTGAGCGTCGCGCGGATCTCGGGAAGCGCGATGGTGACGATGAAGACGTTGAGCGGCGGCATGATCGAGCCAGCCAGCAGCACGTAGAATGCGATGCGCCGGCGCGCGGGCGAAAGGCTCGTCAGAAGTACGGTGTCGGGCATCTCGGGTCCGGATCGGCAAACATCTCGCACGCGACGCTTGCATCACCGCGCCGGGGGCGGGATCATAGCGTCAAACGCGAGAGCATTGCCGCAAAATCGAAACGGGGAGAGAAGAATGTTCAAGAACATGCGCGCGACGCTGGCGGCCGCTGCGATTCTCGGGATGCTCGCGGTGAGCGCGAGGGCCGAGCCGGTGAAGATCCGCATCGGCTGGATCGCGATGCCCGGCTCGCGCGCGGGTTATTTGACCGAGAAGATGGATCTGCTGCATCACTGGGGCAAATCCTACACGGTCGAGGCGATCCACTTCAGCAGCACGCCGGCGGAGCTCACGGCGCTCGCTTCGGGCCAGCTCGATATCGCCCAGCTCGCCTTCTCGAGCTTCGGCGCCGCGGTCGAGAACGCACATATGAGCGATTTACGGCTGATCGCCGACGAGCTCGAGGACGGCGCGCCGGGCTATGCGACGACGCGCTTTATGGTGCTGAAAGACAGCCCGATCCAAAAGATCGAGGATTTGAAGGGCAAGGTCGTCGCAACCAATGGCATCGGCAGCGGGCTCGACATTGCGCTGCGCTACATCCTGCGCCGGCACGGTCTCGAGGAGAAGCGCGACTACAATGACGTCGAGATCAACTTTCCCAACATGAAATCGGCGCTCGGCGAGCACAAGGTCGATCTCATCTCGGCGGTGCTGCCGTTCATGTACGATCCCGAGCTCGTGAAGATCGGGCGCACCCTGTTCGAGCAGGGCGCCGAGATCGGCCCGGCCGAGCTCCTCATGTGGGCGTCGCGCACCGGCTATATCGCGAAGAACCACGCCGCGCTGGTCGATCTCATGGAAGACGTGCTCAGGATGCAGCGCTGGTATTTCGACCCGGCCAATCACGCCGAGGCGGTCACGATCGTCGCCAAGGTCACCAAGCGCCCGCCGCAAACGCTCGACTGGGTGTTCACCAAGCGCGATTTCTATCGCAACCCGAATGGCCGGCCCGATCTCGCCGCGGTGACCAAGAATTTGCAGATGGAAAAAGAGCTCGGCTATCTCAAGAGCGACATCGACGTGAAGAAATATGCCGATATGAGCATCGTCGATGCGGCCTCGAAGCGCCTGGGCGTGGTGAAGTAGAAGCTTGTCAATCGCGAGGAGGCGAAGCGGCCCAGGCTTGATGCCAGGAAAAACCTCCCTCATCCCGAGCGAAGTCGAGGGACGCACGGCGCCCCTGCGGCGTTTCTGCATTGCTCGCGCCGCGCTGCAAATCCATCCTGCGTCCCTCGACAAGCTCGGGATGAGGAGACTCTATGAACGGCATCAGCCTTTAATGACGCGCCGGTTCTTGGGATTTCCCTACACCGTCAGCAAAATCTTGCCGATATGCGCGCCCGCCATATGCGCATGCGCGGCCTCGATCGCATCGAGCGGATAGGTCTTCTCGATCACCGGCTTGAAGCGGCCATCCGCGATCAGCGGCCACACCGCTTTTCTCACCGCCGCCACCAGCCGGCCCTTTTCCGGGATCGGCCGCGGCCGCAGCCGCGAGCCGGTCATGCGCCCGTCCTTTTCGGTGAGCGCGGTGTAGTCGAACTCGATTTTGCTGCCCTTGCGCGCGGCGATCATCACGAGCCGCCCGCCCTGGGCCAAGAGCCGCACGTCGCGCATGACGTAATCGCCGCCGACCATGTTGAGCGAGACATCGATGCTGCGCGTACCGAACGCGGCCTCGATCGCCGCGACGTAATCCTCCTTCGTGTAGTCGATTGCGAGCGCCGCGCCCAATTCCGTGCAGCGGCGGCATTTCTCGGCCGAGCTCGCGGTAATCGCGACGGAGTGCCCAAAGGCGCGCGCGATCTGGATCGCGGTGGTGCCGATGCCGGACGAGCCGCCATGGACGAGAAGCCTCTCGCCGGGCTTGAGCGCCCCAAGCTCGAAGACGTTGAGCCACACCGTGATGACGCATTCGGGCAGCGCCGCCGCCTCGACGAGGCCGAGGCCCTTCGGCACCGGCAGGCATTGCACCGCCGGCACCGCGACATATTCGGCATAGCCGCCGCCGACCAGAAGCGCGCACACCTTGTCGCCGACCTTCCACGACGAAACGCCGGGTCCCAAAGCCGTGATCTCGCCCGACGCTTCAAGGCCGAGAATGTCGGTGGCGCCCGCGGGCACCGGATAGCGGCCCTTGGCCTGGCTCAAATCCGCGCCGTTGACGCCGGCCGCCGCGATCTTGATCAGGACCTCGCCCGCGCCCGGAGCCGGCACCGGGCGCTCGATGAGAACGGGGCCGCTATTGTCGGGCTTGGTGACGATGGCTTTCATGATTTCCCTCTCCGCGCATAACCCTCTCCGCCCATTCGGGGGGAGAGGGTGCGAGCGCAAGCGAGCGGGTGAGGTGGGGTTGCCGATGGACACCTCACCCTCCCGTCGCTTCGCGCCGGGCCCCTCCCTCTCCCCGCTTCGCGCGGAGAGGTGTGAATGGGGCGCTGTCCTATCGGCTCAACACGACATTGAGGATCGATGTCGTGCCGTTCTGAATCGAGGCCAATCCCGCTTTCAGCGCGCCGACCAGCTCGCCGGGTTTTTCGACGCGCTGACCATGGAAGCCGAAAGGCTTGCCGAGCTCGGAATATTCAGGCCCGTCGATATGGACGCCGTGCCACAAATCGTGCTGCACGGCCGCGCCCTTCGGATAATAGTCGGTGTGGTTGCGCTGCATCGCCGCGTATTTCTTGTTGTTGCAGACGATGATGAGGATCGGAAGATTGTGCTGGCGCGAGGCGCCGAGCGCCTGGGTGATCGGGTTGTAGAGGAAGGCGCCGTCGCCGATGAACAGCACCACCGGCCGCTTGGGCGCGGCGAGCTTCACGCCGAGCGCGATGCCGGTGCCCTGGCCGAGTCCGCCGCCGACAGTGAAGAAGCATTGCGGATCGTTCCACGGCAGATGCTCTTTCAAGAGCCCGCTATGCATGATCGTCTCTTCGAGAAAGATCGTGTCCTTCGGCATGACCTCGCGGATGGCGCCGGCAAGCCAGAGCGGATCGATCGCGCCGGGCTTGTCCTTGGCTTTCTGCTCGGCCTCGCGCAGCCGGGCGGCCCATTTATCATGCTCGGCTTTGATCTTGGCGTGGCGTTCGGCGTATTTCGCCGGCGCGGCGCCTTGCGCTTTGAGCGCGTCGGTCAGCGCCTTCAGCGACGTCGCGACATCGCCTTCGAGGTAGTGATCCGCCTGCAAATTCTGATAGGGGTATTGCCCCTTGAGCGGGTTTTCCGAGATCGCCACCACGGTCGCGCTTTGCGGCCGGTCGCTCGGCGGATACCAAGGCGCGCGCGATTTGACGAGCAGAACGAAATCGCTTTCCTTGGCAAGGCTCGGCGCGTTCATGCCGAGATACATCGCGTGATCCTTCGGAAAGTTGCCGTAAGCCGTGACGCGGCCTTCCGCGACGGGGATCATCATCAGCTCCGCCAAGGCGACGAGGGCGCGGAACGCTTCGGGCTCCTTGCCGACCGAATCGGTGACGATCAGCGGAGTTTTCGCTTTGATCAGCATGCCGGCGATCTTCTCGATATCGGCGGCCATGGGCTGCAGCTTGGGCACCGGCGGCACATTGCGCAGATTGGGCGGCGGGGTCCATTCGCTGAGCATGTGCTCGAGCGGAACGTTAATATAAGTCGGCGCCTGCGGCACATGCTGCGCCATTTCGCCGGCGCGCACGGTCTGCTCGTAAAGCGTATGGACGCTGCCGGCCTGGCATGCCCATTTGGTCACCGGTTCGACGATGCGATGCGGCCCGCCGACAATGCCGAGGCTGCCATACCATTGTGCGCCAGGCTCGACCTCGGGGTCCTCGCCATAGGTGACGGACTCGCCCGACATCACCACCATCGGGATCTCGAAATTGCGCGCGGTGTGAATGCCGATCTCGCCCTGCATCAGGCCGACGCCGGCATGAAGCAGAACGGCCTGCATCTTTCCCGTGTATTGTGTGTAGCCCATCGCCATGTTGACGGCGAGAGTCTCGTGCCAGCATTCGATGAAATCGGGCCCCGGCCGGTTGCCTGTCTTCTGGCGCGCCAGCGCTTCCCAGACCGGCGACCATTCCGAGCCCGGCGAGGACATGATGTGCTCGACGCCGAGACTGCGGAATGCCTCGATGATTGCTTCGCCGCCATCATAATTCGTCGCCAATTCATCCTCCCATCGATGCGAGGGTCTTCCCCGCGCCCGCCATTATTCGGATTTTGCCGGGCGCGGACAACAATTAACTCCGCAACGATCAGCGGTCCCCGGGATTTTGCATAGCCCCTTCCGGCACCTTCCGCTACAGTCCGGCTTCGGTTTCGGGAGGAGATGGATCATGGATGCGAGAACCCCCGGTTCGCGCGCGGCGGTCGATTTCGAGAAATTTCGGCTGCGCCCCTTCGTCAAGAAGCTGATCGAGATCGGCGAGGTCGAAATCCACGACGAGCCCGTGGCCTTGGCCGAGATGAGCGGCATCATCGAGAAGACGCCGAAGGCCGTGCTCTTCAATCGTGCCGGCGCCGAGCAATACGAGGTGATCGCCGCGGTCTCGGGCAGCCGCAAGCGGATCGCCGCCGCTTTCGGCGTCAAGCCGGGCGAGATCGCGCAGGAGTACAATCGCCGCATCGCCAAGCCGCAAAAGATCGTCGAGGTGCCGTCGAGCGAAGCGCCGGTGCACGAGGTGGTGCGCACGGGCGGCCAGATCGATCTCACCGCGCTGCCCTTCCACCCGCAGCACGACTATGACGGCGGGACCTATATCTCCTCGGCCATCGACTATTCGGTCGATCCCGCGAGCGGCAAGACCAATGTCGGCTGCCGTCGCCTGATGCTGCGCAGCAAGACCACGCTGCGCACCAACTTGACCGCGCCGTCCGATCTGCGCGCTTGCTACAAGGCCTGCGTCGAACGCAAAGAGAAGCTGCCGATCAGCTTCGCGATCGGTTCGCACCCGTTGGATTTCCTCGCGGCGACGGCGCGCTTTCCGGTCGACGAATTCGGCCTCGTCGGCACCTTCCGCGGCGAGCCGGTGCCGATGGTGAAGAGCCTCACCAACGACGTCATGGTTCCGGCCGACGCCGAGATGGTGATCGAGGGCTATCTTCACGAGCATGGCTACACCGAGAACGAAGGACCCTATGGCGAGTTCTGGGGCTTCTACGGTCCCGTCCATATCGATCCGGTGTTCCATGTCACCGCGATCACGCAGAGGAAGGACGCGATCTATCAATCCGTGCTGCATAGCGGCCGCATGCTGGGCCGCGCCGATTCATCGAATCTCGCCGCGGCCCATGCCGAGGCCCAGGTGTGGCGGCTGCTGCGCGAAGCGCGCATCCAGCCGGCCGCGATGAATGCGGTGCTCGCCGCCGGCGGCCGCGTTCATCTGCGCCTCGCGCTCAAGAACCCGCCGCCCGGCCAGGCGCGCGCCGCGATCTCGACCATCTTTAGCGTCTCGGGCATTCGTAACGTCCTCGTCGTTGATGACGATATCGACATCTTCAACGACGAGGAGATCGAATGGGCGATGTCGACACGGATGCGTCCCGACCGCGACATCATGATCGAGGCCGGCATGCCGGGCTATTACACCGATCCGATCATGCTCGGCGACGGCACCGTGTCGAAGGTGGGCTATGACTGCACGATGCTGCTGGCGCAGCGCGAGGATTTCGAGTTCCGCCGCGCCTTCGGATTCCACGTCTCCGATGCGCCCGCGCGTTTCCAGACGGTGCGTCAGGCGCTCGAGGCGGGGCCGCTGTTCTTCGGCCAGCTGATGGCCGCGGTCGGCAGCAAGGACGGGCGCGAGGTCGCCGTGGCGCTCGACGCGCTGCGCGAAGAGGGCGTGCTGACGCGTCTCAAGAACGGCGAATGGGCGCTGAAACCGCACGGCGACAAATCCTAAGCGTCATTGCGAGCGGAGCAAAGCAATCCAGGGCAGCGCGAGAGTGGATTGCTTCGTCCCGCTTTGCTCCGCTCGCGGTCCTCGCAATGACAGGGCAAATTGGAACCGAGATCACCGAAGGAGGCATCATGAGCAACGAAGTTCTGACCCAGCAAGACGGCGCCATTCTGCGCGTCACCATCAACCGGCCCGAGCAGGGCAACGGCATGACCGACGCAATGGTGGTCGAGCTGACGGGCATCATCCGCGAGGCGCCCAAGACGTCGCAGATCATCGTGCTGCGCGGGGCGGGCAAGGAATTCTGCATCGGCCGCGCCGGCATGGGCGCGCCGCCGCCCGCGACCCCGCCGACCGCTTACGAGCGCCGCGATTTCAGCGACATCGTGTTCGACGCCTATGGCGCGATGCGCTCCTCGCCGATCCCGGTGATCGCGGTCGTGCAGGGCAAGGCGCTGGGCTTCGGCTGCGCCATCGCCGCCGCCTGCGACGTGACGATCGCGAGCGATCAGGCCTCGTTCCAAGTGCCCGAGATGGCGCACAACATCCTGCCCGGCATGGTGATGTCGTCCTTCATCGATCGCGTCACGCGCAAGGGCATGACCTATCTCGTCTGGTCGCAGCAGCTCATCAGCGCCGAGCGCGCCGCGACCTTCGGCATCGTTTCCGACGTGGTGCCGGCGGCGCAGCTCGATCACTTCGTCAATGATTTGACTGGCGCGATCCTCAAGGCGCCGCCCGTGGCGATCCGCGCGGTCAAGGAGTTCACCCGCGTCGCCTACGATATGCCGCTGGCGGGCGCGGTCGATTACGCGCGCAACCTCCACGCCGTGATTAATTCGGCGAAGGAAATCCGCCGCAATCACTGAGACGTCGCGCGCAAGGGATGACAGGCGGACGCGTTTGTTCGTCTCTGCGCGCGTTCGTCGCTTTACGCGACATGCTCGTCGATAGGTCTGCCGTGTGAAAATCCGCGATGCGATAAAGATGCTCGATCAGGATGGTTGGGTTCTGGTTGCGACGCGTGGCAGTCATCGTCAGTATAAGCACGCTTCGAAGCCCGGCCGCGTCACCGTGGCGGGCAAGCCGTCGGACGATCTCGCGGCCGGAACTTTGAACAGTATCTTGAAGCAAGCGGGCCTTAAGGAGACGCGGTGATGCGTTATGCCGTGGTGATCGAGAAAGCCGCGAAAAACTACTCGGCCTATGTGCCGGACCTGCCGGGCTGCATTGCAACCGGCTCATCTGTCGAGGAAGTCGAAAAGGAAATTCGAAACGCGATCCGGTTTCACATCGAGGGCTTGAAGGGAGACGGTCTGCCCGTCCCCATGCCCAGCAGCATTGCGGAATACGTCGAAGCCTGAGCGATCCTTGCGATCGGGCTTCGAGAGAGCGCACGCAGCATCACCGCCGCAGCGCGTCCTCCGCCGCGGCCTCGATCGCGTCGGCGTCGATGCCGTATTCGGCGTAGAGATCGGGGATGTCGCCCGACTGGCCGAAGCCTTTGACGCCCAACGGCGCGATCCGGCTGCCGCGCACCGCGCCGAGCCAGGAGAGCGTCGCAGGATGGCCGTCGGTCACGGTGACGAGCGCGGCGTCGCGCGCGAGCGGCTTGAGGAGCCGGTCGATCAGCGATCGCCCCGGTGCCTCGCACCAGCCGCGATGCAACAGATCGGCCGAGGTCACGTTCAAGAGCCCGATCGACTTGTGGCGTGCGCCGAGCCGCGCCGCGGCTTCGATCGCCTCGGGCATCAGCGCGCCGGACGCCGCGATCGCGACATCGGCATTGGGACCGGGCGCGCGCAGCCAATAGCCGCCCTCGGTCGCCAGCGCCGGATCGAGCGCGCGCCGCGGCTGCTCGATGGCGCGCGTCGAGAGGCGCAGATAGACCGAGCCGCCCTCGGGATGCTGCAGATGATCGAAGGCCCAGGCCATGATCGCCTGCAGCTCGTCGATGAAGGCGGGCTCGAAGAGCGTCAGTCCGGGCTGGCCCAAACCGATGAGCGGCGTCACCAGCGATTGATGCGCGCCGCCTTCGGGAGCCAGGCTGATCCCTGACGGTGTGGCGACCAAAAGAAACCGCGCGTCCTGATAACAAGCATAGTTGAGCGCATCGAGGCCGCGCGCGATGAACGGATCGTAGAGCGTGCCCACCGGCAAGAGCCGCGCGCCGAAGATCGGCTCGGCGAGGCCGAGGGCCGCGAGCAGCAGGAAGAGATTGTTTTCGGCAATGCCGAGCTCGATGTGCCGGCCCTCGGGCGCTTGCTGCCATCGCTGCAGCGAGGGCAGCTTGCGGTCGCGAAAGAGATCGGCGTGGCGCTCACGCGCGAAAACCCCCGCCTGATTGACCCAGCCGCCGAGGTTGGTCGACACCGTCACATCTGGCGAGGCGGTGACGACGCGCTCGGCGATGGGCGCGCCGGATTTCGCCAGCTCGAACATGATCCGCCCGAAGCCTTCCTGGGTCGATGAACGCTCGGGCACGGCGAGAGCGAGCGCCGGCATGGGCAGCGTCTCTGCCCGTGCCGATGCGCGCGGCAGGCCGAGCTTCGTCGGCAGATGCTCGAGGAGCGCGGCAAGATTGCGCGCCGCCGCGGCATCGAGGCCGGCGAATTTTTCCCATTCGGCGCCCGTGGCGATGCCCTGCTGCGCCTGAAACTGCGCCATCTGCGCCTCGGTCATGAGGCCGGCGTGATTGTCCTTGTGCCCGGCGAAGGGCAGGCCCCAGCCCTTGATCGTGTAGGCGACGAAGCAGGTCGGCCGATCGTTCCGAGCAGCGGCCTCGAATGCCTCGACCACCGCCCTCATGTCGTGACCGCCGAGATTGGTCATGAGGCGGTGGAGCGATGGGTCGTCATGCGCGTGCAGGATTTGCGCAATTCCAGCGTTGCGGGGGATCGCCGCCTCGAGCTCGCGCCGGAAACCGCCGCCGCCCTCGAAAGTGAGCGCCGAATAGAGATCGTTGGGGCAATTGTCGATCCAGCGCTTGAGCGCATCGCCGCCCGCGCCGGCAAAGGCGGCTTCGAGGCGCTTGCCGTATTTGAGGGTGACGACGTTCCAGCCGACCGTTGCGAAAAAGGATTGGATTTTCTGGAACAGCCGGTCCGAGACCACGCCATCGAGGCTCTGGCGGTTATAGTCGATGACCCACCAGAGATTGCGCACATCGTGCTTCCAGCCTTCGAGCAAAGCCTCGAAGACATTGCCTTCGTCGAGCTCGGCATCGCCCATCAGCGCGATCATGCGGCCGCGCGGCGCGTCGATGAGGCGATGTGCGGCGAGGTAGTCCTGAACCAGGCTCGCGAACAGCGTCATGCCGACGCCGAGACCCACCGAGCCGGTCGAGAAATCGACCGGCGCCTTGTCCTTGGTGCGCGAGGGATAGGATTGCGCGCCGCCGAGGGCGCGAAACCGCATCAGCGCGTCGCGGCTTTGCAATCCCTGCAGATACATGATGGCATGCAGCACCGGCGCCGCATGCGGCTTCACCGCGATCCGATCCTCGGCCCGCATGGCGTGGCCATAGAGCGCGGCGAGCAAGGTCGCGGCAGAGGCGCAGCTCGCCTGATGCCCGCCGACCTTCAGCCCGTCGCGACTCGCGCGCACATGATTGGCGTGATGGATGGTCCAGGATGCGAGCCACAGCGCGCGGCGCGCAAAGTCTTCGAGGGTGGCAAGATGCGCATCGGCCGCTTCGGGCGGCGCAACGCGGCTTCGGGCCAGCGATGTCATGAACCCGAGTATAGGCTTGAACGCGAAAACGCCGGTTGCGAAGATGGCGCCTTTCTGGGGTTATTTCAGGAGATTATTGCGTGAAACGTACCAAGATCGCTCAAGAATTGCGTCATGCCAGCCTCGACGCAATCGATCGCAGGATCCTCGCGCGGCTTCAGGATGACGCGCGCGTGGCGAATGTCGAGCTCAGCGAGGCGGTGGGCCTGAGCCCGGCGCCATGTCTGCGCCGCGTGCGCGCGCTCGAGGACAGCGGCGTGATCCGCAAGCACGTGACCCTGCTCGACCCCGCCGCGGTGGGTCTGCCGGTGAGCGTCTTCGTCAACGTCTCGCTCGAGCGCCAAATCGAAAAGGCGCTGCAGCGCTTCGAGAGCGCGATCCTCACCCGGCCCGAGGTGATGGAGTGCTATCTGATGACCGGGGACGCCGATTACCTGCTGCGCGTCGTCTGCGCCGATCTCGCGGCGTATGAGCGCTTTCTCCTCGACCATTTGACGCAGATACCGGGCGTGGCCGCGATCCGCTCATCCTTCGCGCTGAAGCAGGTCAAATACTCGACCGCCTTGCCGGTGTTGCGCTGAGCGCGACGAGCCAAGCTTTCCAGAAGGTCAGCGCCAATCGTCGAGCGCGAAGATGTCGGGGCGGTCATAAGCTTCGACCCATGGCCGGTGCATCGCAACGCCTTGGAGCGTCGCGCGAAATCCAAGCGCGATGAGCAGCCGATAAGCTTCCATCCGGCCGAGATTGACGCCGGCCGAGATCGAACGCGCGCCGCGGCGATGGGCGAAATCGCTGCACGCCGCAAGCAGCCGCTCGAGGCGGCGCGGCGCGTCCGCGCCCGAGCGCACCGCAGCGAATTTCACGTAAGCCGAGCCCGATCCGGCTTCGCTGCCGGCGCCTTCATGGCAGATCGCAAGACCGGCGATGCGCGACTCTTCGGCGAGGAGGATCGTGTCGCCCATATCTTCGCTCAAGACCAGCTCGATCTCGCGCGTGAGATCGAGCCCCTTGAAGATCGACCCGGTCAACTCGGCGGCCTGGCGCAGAAAATCCCGCTGCTCGGACGGGCTCGCGCGAAACGAGAGGCTCTCCGGCACCGGGCTCGGCTGGGTCACCGCCCGCGCCATGATCGCCGTCAGCTGGCGCGGCCAGAATCCGGCGGCTTGATAAAGGCGAATGTGGGTCGTGCGCTCCGGGAACGTGAACAGCCCCGCGACGCGACTGCCCCAGCGATCGAACACCGGCAGGGTCGCCTCGAGCAGCTGGCGCGCGATGCCGCGCCGCCAATGCGCGGGATGCACCACGATCGGGCCGAACACGCCAAGACTTCCCCAATGATTGGCCATGGCGACGCCGAGCAGCGCGCCGTCTTCGACCGCCGCCACGGCGCCATCGGGAAAGGCGCGGCGCCGCGCGGGCAGAAGCGCGGCATCGCCCCGGAAGCTCAGCGGATCGGGCAGCCCGAACATCGTGCCGAAGGCGAGCCGCCGCAGGCGATCGGCCGCCTCGACCTCGTCCTCGGCAAGCGTTCTGATCTCGATTGTCATACGCCTGTCATAGCATCCCGGCCCCGCGCCGTCCTGTGCCGTGCTACGCTTCGGCCATGGCAGAATCGAAGGCGCTGAGCGGCCGGCGCATTCTGGTGCCCGAAAGCCGCGAGCTCGATCTTTTCGCCGGCATGCTCGAGGCGCAAGGCGCGGAAACTCTGCGCTGCCCGATGGTAACGATCCTCGACGCCGAGGATCCGCAGCCCATCGCCGCCTGGCTCGAGCGCATGGCCGAGGGCAGGTTCGACGATTTGATCCTCTTGACCGGCGAAGGCCTGCGCCGGCTCTTGGCGCTGGGGCGCCGTCTCGGGATCGAGGCCGCGATTCTTGCCGCGCTCAAATCGCTCAGGACCGTGACGCGCGGACCCAAGCCCGCACGTGTGCTGCGCGAATTGGGCCTCGCGCCAGGGCTTGCGGCGGCGGAGCCAACCACGGCCGGGGTGATCGCGACGTTGGGCCAGGAGAAGCTCGCGGGCCGCCGCGTCGGCGTGCAGCTTTATCCCGGCAATCCCAACGCCGCGCTCATCGATTTTCTGCGTTCGGCCGGCGCCGAGCCCGATCCGGTCCTGCCTTATCGCTATGCCGGCGCTGCCGAGGCCGCGCGCGTCGAGGCGATGATCCGCACCATGGCCGATGGTCACGTTGATGTGATCGCGCTCACGAGCTCACCGCAGCTCGCGCGCTTGAAGGAGGTTGCGGTGCAGCGCGGGCTCGACCAAGAGCTCGCGCGCGGCTTGGCGCGCACGCGCATCGCCGCCGTGGGGCCGGTCGTCGCCGCGGCAATCGAGGCTTCCGGCGGCCGCGTTGCGATCATGCCCGAGGCGAGCTTTCACCTGAAGCCATTGGTCGGCGCGATCGTTGCCGCGCTTGCGCGCGAGGCGGCAGACGGCGCACACTGATGCGGCCACGCGAGGCGTGATCGCCATGCGCGGCCCCAGCCAAATTTTTGTCATAAAGCGAGCGTATTCTGCCCTTGTTCCCAGACAGCGAGTCGTACGTTTCGCCAATGACGAAACTTCATTGCGGAGAAGGAGGCCCTCCATGACAACGAAAACGCGCAAGGCCGAGCCCACGGCCATGACCACGAAAATCCAGAACGGCGCGCATCCCGAAAATCTATCCATGGCCGAGATGATCGGCTGGCCGATCGAGGCCTGGTTGCGCTGCCAAGCGGCGGCGATCGATGCCGCCCAGCCGGTCGCCGCCGGCTGGATCGAGCGCCGGCGCGAAGGCGCCACCGCCGCGCTCGACGCGTTTACCCGGCTGGCGCAGTGCAGCGATTTGCAGGAGGCCGCGGCGATTCACCGGGAATGGCTCGAAGGGACGATGCGGCGGCTCGACGCCGATCTTCACGCCATGGCCGATCACGCTGTCGCGGTGTCGCAAGAAGCGGTCAGCGCGACGCGCTTTGCGGCGCAAACCTCGTCGGAGGTGGTGTCGCGGGCCGTTGCTCCGGTCTTTCGCGCGCATGACGAGACCATCGAGCAGGCGGCCTAAGCTCTTAAGGAAATCGCGAAATCCCGCTACACGAACCCCGCCAATGCGCGCCAATGGCGGGGTTCATTTTGGGTGGCTGTGAAAGCTCACCGCCCGGCCAGACGGTCGGGCTTTGTGTCCGGTGCTGTCTAGCAATGCTTCGGTGGAGTCATGCTTGTTAGGCACCCTCCAGGCTAAGTTGCACCATTAAACACGTAGTCGCCCGCTATGTTGTTTCAAGGCGCAAAGCGTGAAACGAAGTTGCGTTTTCGCCGGTGGTCGCGGGCGGCCTAGGCGTGCTCGATCCGAAATATCGCCTTGCCGTCGATTTGACGGGCGCGCAGCGCCTCGGCAATGCGCGCGAACTCCTTCCAGCTGTGCTCGACGATTTGCGGCTTGAGCGCGCGCTCGGCAACGAGCGAAGCAAGCAGCGCCAAATCCGGCGCAAAAGCTTCCTCGGGGCCCGAGGCGAAAGAGTGAAAGCTTTGAATCCGCGAATTATTCGCCGCCCCGAAATCGCGAAAGCTCAGTGCCGTCTCCTCGCCCGAGGAGTTGCCGAAGACCACCACCGTGCCGCGCGGCTCGAGCAGGCCGAGCGCGGCTTTGAGCGACGCGCCGCCGGCCGATTCGAGAACGAGCCAGAATTTCCCCTCGGCCTTGGCGATGTCCTCGGTCACGTGGGCGCCAAGCGCTTTGATCGCCGGCACGGCGTGCCGCGCCACGCCCGTCACATGCGCGCCGGAGCGCACGGCCAATTGCACCGCGAGATTGCCGACGCCGCCCGCCGCGCCGGTGATCAGCACGCGCCTCGCGAGGAGCGGTGCGCCGTAGCGCAAGGTGCGCAGCGCCGTCAGCCCGGCGACCGGGAGCGCCGCGGCTTCGCCATAGCTCACCGCGTCGGGCAGCGCCGCCAAGCGATGCGTCGAGATCGCACCGCGCTCGGCCCAGCCGTGCCAATCCATCAATCCGACCACCCGCGTGCCTTGCTTCGGGCCGCTGCCATCGGCGGCGGCTTTGAGCACGACGCCGCTCACATCCTGGCCCGGCCGCCAGCCTTCGGGGCGGATGCGCATCAGCGTGAGCTCGCCGCGATTGAGCGAGAAGGCATGGATCGCGACCAGCGCCTCGTTCGGCGCGGGGATTGGCTCCGGCAATTCGGTCAATTCGACCGGCGCGGTTCCCCTGGGCGTATTCACGAGAGCTTTCATGCTGCCTCCACGTCACAATGTTTTGTGGGTTGTGGCGCAATGCTGCCACATTGCGCGGTAAAGTTCACGCGCCCATGGGTGATGCACCCGAATGTCCCGCGCGCCGAGCGGTGCGGCTTGCCTTGTGCGCCGTTGCGCTGCTGGGTGCCGCGCCGCTCGCGCGTGCGGACGATTCCACCGCCTCGCAAGCGTGGCGCAGCTCAATCCTCGAAGAAAACGATTCGCTCTACACCCATACCGACAAGCACTACACCCAGGGCTTGCGCTTGTCGGCTTTGAGCCCGCCTCTCGACTCGAGCTGGGCGAATGACCTGTTCGACTGGGCGCAGATTTTTCCGACGGTCTTTCGTCCGGGCGGCACCCGCCGCATCGCCGTGTTTCTCGGCCAAAGCATCTTCACGCCGACCAATCTCGACATCACGCCGCCCGATCCGCATGACCGGCCCTATGGCGGCTGGCTCTATTCCGGCGCAAGTCTGTTGCAGGAAACCGGCAACCAACTCGAGAATCTCGAGCTCGATCTCGGCGTCGTCGGGCCCGGCGCTTTCGGCAAGGAGATACAGAACGACTGGCATCAGTTCATTGGCATCCATGAGGCGCGCGGCTGGAGCAGCCAGATTCAGAACGAGCCGGGCGTCGTCTTGTCCTATGAGCGTTTGTGGCGGCTTCCGGTGCCGTTCTTGAGCAGCGTTCATGACGGCGTCGAGAATGGCGTCGATATCGTTCCGGAGCTCGGCGGCAGCGGCGGCAACGTCTTCACCTATGGTCAGATCGGCGCCATGCTGCGGATCGGGCGCCATCTCGAGGCGGATTACGGTCCGGTCCGCATCCGCCCGGCGCTGTCGGGCACCGATTATTTCAATCCCGCGCGTCTCGACGACGAGTTCGGCTTTTACGTCTTCGCCGGCGCCGCCGGTCGCGTCGTGGCGCACAACATTTTTCTCGACGGGAATTCCTTTCGCCACAGCTCGAGCGTCGAGCACAAGACCTTTGTCGGCGATCTGCAAGCGGGCGTCTCGGCCTTCTGGTCGCGGCGCGTCCGACTGGATCTGAGCATGGCGCGCCGCACCGACGAATTCGTCGGCCAGCGCCGGCAGGACATCATCGGCACCGCGGCGCTCGCGGTCACTTGGTAGCGGTTGAGCCCGGATCGGCGCTCGAGAGCGGCGCGGCGACGCTTTCGAGCGAGCGGCGTTCCGCGGCGACGCCGAGCCAAGCCTCGACCGCAGCGGCAATGAGCATCAGCACGGCGGCGCCGAGATAGCCCCACATCACCGCCGCGCGCGAGCCTTGATCGAGCAGCGCGCCGAAGAGCGCCGGCCCCGCAAGGCCGCCGATCGCGGTGCCGCCAGCATAGAAGATCGCGATGATGAGCGCGCGCGCTTCCAGAGGAAAGGTCTCGCCGACGGTGAGATAGGCGGCGCTCGCGGCGGCCGACGCAAAGAAGAAGATCACCGTCCAGGCCGCGGTCAAGGCGCGCGCATCCAAAACGTCGTGCCCGAAGAGAAGCGCGGTCGCAACCATCAGCACGCCCGCAAGCCCATAGGTTGCAACCATCATCGGCTTGCGCCCATGGCTGTCGAAATAGCGGCCGAGCAGCAGCGGGCCGAAAAAATTGCCGATGGCGAAGGCAATGATATAGCGGCCGACCGCGCCGGCGGGCACGCCATAGAAGCGGCCGAGCACCAGCGCATAGGTGAAGAAGATTGCGTTGTAGAAGAACGCCTGGGCCGCCATCAGCACCAATCCCAGCGCGGCCCGCCGTGGATATTGCCGCAAGATCGCGCGCAGCAGCGGCCAGAGGCCGAAACGCTCGCGGCGGTGGAGACGGAGGGTGGCGAGCGGGGCTTCAGCAAGTGCTTCGGTGCGCGCCTCGATCGTGCGCGTGATCGCTTCGGCCTCGTCACCCCGGCCATGCGTCATCAGCCAGCGCGGGCTCTCCGGTATGTAGCGCCGGAGCGCGATGACGATCACAGCGAGCACACCGCCGGTCGCGAATGCGATCCGCCAGCCGAAGGCGGGGGGGATCAGCGCCGGATCGAGAAAGAACAGCGAGCCGCCCGCGCCCAAGGCCGCGCCGATCCAGAAGCTGCCATTGATCGCGAGATCCGTCCAGCCGCGGCAGCGCGCCGGGATCAATTCGTCGATCGCCGAGTTGATGGCGCCGTATTCGCCGCCGATCCCCATTCCGGTCATGAAGCGGAAAAAGGCGAAGGACCAGAAATTCCAGGACAGGCCTGTCGCCAAGGCGGAGACCGCATAGACCGCGACCGTGACGGTGAAGAGGCGCTTGCGGCCATAAGCGTCGGTCAAATGGCCGAAGCCGAGCGCGCCGATGATCGCGCCCGCGAGATAGGCGCTTGCCGCGAGTCCGATCCGCGTTGCATTGAGCGCAAGCGCGGGATCCTCGGCCATCGCGCCCGAGAGCGCGCCAACCAAGGTGACTTCGAGCCCGTCGAGCACCCAGGTGATGCCGAGCGCGGTTATGACAAGCCAGTGAAACCGGCCCCAGGCGAGGCGATCGAGCCGGCTCGGAATGTCGGTCTCGAAAATCGCGCTGGCGGGTCCGGGCTCGACTCTCGCGGCGCTCATGGCGGGACTCGGGCTCGCCGCCTCAATGCAGCGGCCATGCGATAAGGATGAGCGGAACGCCGCAGCTCACGACGAGCAGCGACAGCGGCAGGCCCAGATGCCAATAATCGCCAAAGCGATAGCCGCCCGGCCCCATCACCAGCGTGTTGCATTGATGCCCGATCGGCGACAGGAAATCGCATGAAGCGCCGACCGCGACCGCCATGAGGAAGGAATCGATGCTGACGCCGAGCTGCCGCGCGATCGCGGCGGCAACCGGCCCCATCACAAGAACCGCGGCGGCGTGGTGGATGAGCGGCGTGAGCAGCATCGTGATGACGAGAAGCAGGCCGAGCGTCGCCCAGATCGGCAGCGTATCCGCCGCGCCGGAAAGCCAGCCGGCGATCAGCGCCGTGGTTCCCGTGCTGCGCATCGCATCGCCGATCGGGATGAGCGCGCCCAGCATGACGAGAATCGGCCAGTCGATCGCGTCATAGGCTTCGCGCAAACTGAGGATTCCCATGGCGACGAGGACCACCGCGCCGCCGGCGAAAGCAAGCGCCGGCGGCACGAGCTCGGTGGCGGCGAGCGCGACCGAACCCAGCAACACGAGCAGCGTGACCACGAGCTTGCGCGGTCGACCGAGCTGGAGGTTGCGCTCCGCCAGCGGCAGGCAGCCAAGCCGCGCCAAGGCGTCGTGCATGCGCGCGGCCGAGCCGTGCAGCGCGACGACATCGCCCTCGTGAAAGGTCATGCGGCCGAGCCGCGCCATGTTGCGCCTTCCGCCGCGGCTCAGCGCGATAAGGTTGACGCCGTAACGGTCGCGCAACTGCAAGGCGCTGCTCGAAGCACCGATCATGCGAGACTCCGCCATCACCACGGCTTCGACGACGACGGCGTCGCCATCTTCCTTTTTCGCTTGCTCGAGTTCGCCCTGGCCGACCAGCTCGAGATGCGCCGCCTGGATGAGCGACTGCATCTCCTGCGGATCGGATTCGAGCACGAGCACATCGCCCGCGAAAAGCGGCCAATATCCGGCAGGCGTATAGCGCCGCTTGCCCTCGCGGATGATCGCGGTGACCGTGACGCTGCCGTCGCTCAGCTTTTCGAGTTCGGCGACGGTCTTTCCAACGAGCGGCGAGTTTTCGGGGAGCATCGCCTCGCTGATGTAGTCCTCGATACGGAAAGGCCCCTCGCCGCCGGCCTGGCCCTCGTCGCGAATTGGCAACAGGCGCCATCCGACCGACAGAAAACCGACGCCGAGAAGCGTGATCCCGGCCCCGACGGGGAGGAAATCGAACATGCGGTAAGGTTCGCCCGTGAGCTCGGCCCGCACGCTCGAAGCGATGAGATTGGGCGAGGTGCCGATCAGCGTCATCATGCCGCCGACAAGCGAGCCGAACGACATCGGCATGAGAAATTCGCCAATGCGCCGTTTGCCGCGCCGCGCCACCTGCATTGCGACAGGCAGGAAGATCGCCAGCGCGCCGATATTCTTGACCAGCGCCGAAAGCGCGGCGACCGAGGCGGTGAGGATGCCGACCTGCGTGCCGCGATGCTGCAGGAGCGGACGCAGCGCGGCGACGACCTCCTCCATCGCGCCGGACTTTCCGATCGCGCTGCTGACGATGAGCGCCGAGGCGATGAGCGGCAGCAGCGGGTTACCGAAGCCGCTGAAGGCGTGTTGCGCGGGCACGATGCCAACCGCAACCGCCGTGAGCAGCGCGATGAGCGCCACGACATCGAAGCGCAGGCGATCCCAAACGAAGAGGGCCAACAATCCCCCAAGCAGGGCGAGCGAAAGCGCTTGCTGAAGCGTCATTGCCGCCATTCCATCATTGCGGTGCGGCGGCGCCATGGCCGCGATGCCGTTCTTGGTCACAAAATCGCCGCACTTTGCCCCGTCCGCTGCGCAATCGTGTCTCAATAGGAGGCTAGCTTGATCTCGACGGCCTCGACATGCACCTCGTCGCGCGCGGGATCCAAGGAATTTCGGCGTTGCTCCTATGCGGCAGCCTGCTCTGCGGCTGCGCCTCGGTGCCGCCGGTCAACGCGGTGCTGAATCGGACGGAGCCCGCGCCCGCGACCGTCGTCGGCCCGCGCGGCCCGCTGTCTTCGGCCCAGACCGAGGCCATTCTCGATCGTCTCAGGCAGCAGTCGCAAGGCTCCGACCTGCTCGCGCGTCACCTCGCGATCGAGCAGGCGCTGGTCGAGACGCCCCTGATCGCGGGCAATCGCACGACGCTGCTCCATGACGGGCCGGCGACCTTCCGCGCCATGTTCGCCGCGATCCGCTCGGCGAAGCACGACGTCCTGCTCGAATACTATATTTTCGAGAACGTCGCGATCGACGGCGAAAAGCTGGGCGACCTTCTGGCCGAAAAGCGGAGCGAGGGGGTCCAGGTCGCGGTCATCTATGACGGGTTCGGCTCGGTCGACACGCCCGCCGCATTCTTCGACCAGCTGCAGAAAGCCGGGGTCGTGCTGCTCGAGTTCCATCCGCTCAATCCGCTGAATGCGCGGACCGGTTACGCGCCCAATGACCGCGATCACCGCAAGATCCTGGTGGTCGATGGAATCACCGCCATCGTCGGCGGCGTCAACCTTTACACCGCCTATCAACCGCATCCGCACAACCGCCTTATCCCGTCGAATGGCGGCGATCCCAACACTTGGCATGATCTCGATCTCGAGATCGAGGGCCCGGCGGCGCGGCAGCTGCAGCAGATCTTTCTCGATCATTGGGCGGCGGAGCAGGGGCCGCCGCTGCCGCCGCTCGGCGATTTTCCAAAACCGCAGGTCATGGGAAGCGAGGTCGTGCGCATCATCGGCAGCGACCACAGCGACACCATCCCGCGCTACGATGCGGCGCTGCTCTCGGCGATCCGCAGCGCCGCCAATACGATCTGGCTGACCACCGCCTATTTCGTGCCGACCAAGGACGAGATGCGCGATCTCGAGGCGGCCGCGCGCCGCGGCGTCGATGTGCGCCTGATGCTTCCTGGAAGAGGCGATTCGGCTCTGGCGCTTGCCGTCGGCCACTCCGATTATGGCGGCCTCCTCGAAGCCGGGGTGAAGATTTACGAATTGCAGGACGGGCTGCTGCATTCGAAATGCGTCGTCATCGACGACGTGTGGTCGACTATCGGCTCGTCGAATTTCGACCACCGCAGCATCCTGTTCAACGACGAGGTCGACGCCATCGTCTTGGGCCATGCAACCGCACAGCAGCTCGAGGCCCAATTCGAGCGCGACGAGACCCATGCGCGCCTGGTCACGCTCGGCGCATGGAAGCAGCGCCCGCTCGGCGAGCGGATTCGCGAATTCTATTCGCGACTTCTCGAGGAGCTGCTGTAGACGCTCAGCCCGCGTTCTGCGGCCGGTGGCGCTTGACCGCTTCAGGGTTGGTCGAATCGACGCCCATATAGACGCCGCGCTCCCATTTGCGCTTCAGCGGATCGGCCACCTTCACCGTCATCTTGCCGACATGCTGCACTTCGATGTCGCAGGTCTCGCCGTCCTGGAGGAAGCCCAACCCCTCGTGATTGGTGCCGCAGGCGATGACGTCGCCGGAATAGAGCGTCATCACCGTCGTCGCCCATTCGATGAGCTCGGGCACGCGGTGCTCCATGTCGTCGGTGTTGTAATTGTGACGCAGCTGCCCGTCATTCCAGAACCGCACGATGATGTCGTTGGGGTCGGGAATCTCGTCCGCGGTCGTGATGCACGGCCCGATCGGCGCGAAGGTGTCGAAGGATTTGCCGGTCCAGGCGGCGGGAGGTCCCGCGGGCCAAGTGTGCCGGCCTTCGCCGCGCGCCGAGACATCGATGAGGCCGGTATAGCCGAAGACCGCGCTGCGCCAATCCTTCTGCTTCACCATCTTGGCCGGGCCCTTGATCACGAGCGCGAGCTCGGCCTCATGCATGAACGCCCAGGGCTCGGTGAATTCCGGCAGGACGATTGTCTCGCCGGGGCCGATCACCGCGTCGGGATTTTTGAGGAACATGCTGAGCTTGCGCGGCGCGCGCTGCGCATGCTCCCAGTAATTGGCGATGCAAGCGAGAATTTTTCCAGGCCGCGGCAAGGGCGCGCGCAGCTGCACAGTGGACAGCGGCTTCGCCTCGCCATTGGCGGCGGCGCGCTCGAGCGCGGGCCTGAGCTTCTCGAAATCGTCGATGATGCCGTTCATGGTGAGCTGCGGCGTGTAGCTCTTCTTGACGATGTCGGCGATGCTGACGGCGCCGCGATCGGTCAAGAGCCCGGGGAGAATCTCGCCCGTGCCGCCGACCTGAAAGAGAACCAGCTTCATTCGACCTCCCATCCCCTTTTTGGCTCAACCGCCGCGGCGCCTTGCCTCGACGGCTTCGATAAACTCCATGACCAGGCGATTGTAAAGCGCCGGCTCTTCGAGATTGACCGCATGGCCGGTCTTTGGCAGGACCTCGAGCCGCGCGCCGGGCAGGTTTTCCTGCAAGAAATGGCTCGGCTTGACGCAGGGCTCGTCCTCTTCGCCCAACACAATGAGCGCCGGCCGCTTGAGCGCCGCGATCCGGTCCTGATGGGCATAGAGCGGCGGTCGCCGTTCTTGCACGCCGCGCATCGTGTTGGTGATGCCGAGCGCCGAGCCCGCGCTGAGTTGCTCGACGAAATTGCGGAATTCGGGCGGGTTTTTGTCCTTGAGACGGTACCGCGTTGGCGATGTGCCATAGCTTTCGGCGAGCGCGCGCATGCCCTTCTCGAGGGTGAGCTTCGCCAGCTCTTCCATATTGGCGGCAAATTCGCCCGGCTTCAGATCGGAGCCGCTGCCGATGCTCGTGAGCGTGACGGAGCGCACCCGGTCGGGATGCGCCAATGCGAATTGCAAGCTCGAGGCCGAGCCCATGGAGACACCGACGAGATGCGCGTCGGCGAGGCCAAATCCGTCGAGCACCGCGCCGATATCCGCGGCGGCGATCTCCTGCGAATAGGATCGAACCTCGGCCGGCACCGCGGAGGGCGGATAGCCGCGCGCGTTGAAGGCGATGCAGCGCCAGCGATCCTTCCACGCCGCGATCTGGAGATCGAAGGACCGGCACGAGCCCGCGAGCTCGTGGACGAAGATGATGGGCGCGCCGTCTCCTCGGCTTTCCGCATAAAGCTTGATGCCGTCGCGCGCCGTGATCTCGGTCATGGATGGCCTCAATGCGCCATGGTGCGGGCGGTCGCGCCGCCATCGACCGTGATGGTCGTGCCGGTCACATATTGCGCGTGGTCCGATGCCAGGAAGGCGATCACCGCCGCGATTTGCTCGGGCCGTTGGTTGCGGCCGAAAGGCCGGGTCTTGTCCATTTCCTTGTCGATCTCTTGCCACCGGCTTTCATCGCCGAAGCGCTGCTTTGCCACGCGCTTCAGGTTGTCGATCGTGCGCTCGGTCGCGACCGAGCCCGGATTGACGCCGACGACGCGGAGGTTGAAATCCGGGCTGACCCCGCCGAGGGCGCTGGTCAGCGACATCAGCGCCGAATTGGCGACCGAGCCGGCGGCGAATTTGTAATCCGGCCTCAGCCCCGCCGAGCCGATGACATTGATGATCACGCCGCCATCCCTCGCCTTCATGCGCACAAAGTAGCGGCGCGTCAGATCGATCGAGCCGAACAGCTTCAGCTCCCAGGATTGGCGCCACGCTTCCTCGCTCATCTCCTCGATCGTCTGGCGCGGGATGACGCCCGCGCAATTGACGAGGATGTCGACATCACCGCAGCGCTCCTCCAGCTCCGCGCGCTTTTCCGTCAGCGACAGATCGAGCCCGTAGGCGGCGAAATCCTTGGCGCCCGCCGCGCGCAAGGCCGCCGCTGCTTTCTCGATGCGCTCGCCCGGCCGCGCGGCGATGCGCACGAGAACGCCTTCACCGATGAGGCATTTGGCGACGGCAAAGCCGATGCCGCGCGAGGCGCCGGTGATGAGCGCCTTCTTCCCCGTGAGATGCAAATCCATTCTTACGGCCCCATTGCAAGTGCATCCTGCGCCCTTCGACACGCTCAGGGTGAGGAAATTTTTGAGTCGGGCACCTCCCAGAGGGATGCCACGCACACTCTAACCTCATCCTGAGCGAAGTCGAAGGACGCCGGGTGCTTATGCAAGCTCTTTCGTTGACCACGCTCGGCCGCGCCCCTATGAGTCGCGCCGAATACGGAGGGAGACGCGACATGAGCGCGAAGAAAACCATCGCCGCCGAGACCGTTGCCGAGGCTTATCTGACGCTGATGGCCGAGCGCGGGATCGAGTATCTCTTTGCGAATGGCGGCACGGATTTCGCGCCGATGATCGAGGCCTTGGCCGCGATCAACGCCAAGGGCACGACGCCCAAGCTCAAGACCGTCTCGGTCGGGCACGAGAACGTCGCGACCGCGATGGCGATGGCCTATTACCTCCATACCGGCCGGCCGCAGCTCGTGATGTTCCACGTCAATGTCGGCACGGCCAACGGCATCAACGCGCTGATCGACGCGGCGCGCGACCGCGTGCCGATCATCTTTACCGCCGGGCGCACGCCGATCACCGAGAGCGGGCTCAAAGGCTCGCGCGACACGGGCATTCACTGGAATCAGGAGATGTTCGATCAGGCGTCGATGGTGCGCGAATTCTGCAAATGGGATTACGAGCTGCGCAACGCCGAGCAATTGGAGGCCGTGGTCGATCGCGCGATCGAGATCGCGACGACGGAGCCTTGCGGGCCGGTCTATCTCAGCCTGCCGCGCGAGGTGATGGCGCAGAAGATCGACGGCTTCAGCTTCAACGCGCCGCCGCGCCGCGGCTTCGGCACCGAGCCGGGTCCGACCGCGGAGCAGATCGAGCGCGCGGCCGCGATCCTTTCGAAGGCCGAGCGCCCGCTCATCATCGCCCAGGGCGCAGCACGGCTTAAGGCCAGCGCCGCCGCCATCGGCGATTTCGCCGAGCGCTTCGCCATCCCGATCGTCGAGTTCCGCACCAATGTCAATGCGGTCTCGACCGAGCATCCGATGCTCGTCGGATTCAACCCGCTGCCGCATCTCAAGGACGCCGATGCGGTGCTTTGCCTCGAGGCGGACACGCCCTGGATCCCGACGCAGCACGGCAACCCGCCGGACGATTGCAAGGTGATCCAGTTGGGCGTCGATCCGATGTTCCAGCGCATCCCAATCCGCAGCTTTCCCTGCGATGTCGCGGTCACCGGCACGCCGGCGGCGGCGCTGCCGCCGATCGGCAAGGCGATGGAAGCGAGCGCTACCTTGAAGCTCATCGAGGCGCGGCGCGCGCGTATCGCCGCCGCGAGGGAGACCGCCAAGGCCGAGGCCCGCGCCAATGTCGAGAAAGCATCGAGAACGACGCCGATCGATCCGGTTTGGGCGGCGCACTGCATCAGCGAGGCCAAGAGCGAGGATGCGATCGTCGTCAACGAATATTCGCTGATTCTGCGCTATGTGAACTTCAAGGAGCCACGGACCTGCTTCGGCCCACCGGGCGCGGGCGGGCTCGGCGTCGGCGTCGGATCGGCGATCGGCGCCAAGCTGGCCAATCCCGACAAGACCGTGATCGCAGTGGTCGGCGACGGCTCCTACATGTTCGGCAATCCGACCGCGGGGCATTATGTGCTGCGCGCGCTCGATCTGCCGGTGCTGTTCATCGTCTTCAACAACGGCATGTGGGAAGAGGTCGAGGGCTCGGCCTTGCGCGTCTTCCCCGACGGGCACGCGGCGCGCGCCAATCGCGTGCCGGTGGCGCAGCTCGGCCCCAATCCGCATTACGAGCATCTGATGGCGGTCTATGGCGGCTATGGCGAGCGCGTTGATCGGCCGGAGCAACTGCCGGAGGCGCTGAAGCGCGCGCTGCACGCGGTGAAGGTCGAAAAGCGCCAGGCGCTCATCAATCTGATCGTCGGCCGGCGCGGAGCGGCACCGTAAGCGAGACCCGCAACAGAATCCGCGCTTACCAGAGTCCGGGGAAGAGGCGATAGCGGACCGCGCTGGCGTAGGCGGGCCACGCCTTGCTCTGCGAAAGGATTCGTTCCTCGGCATCGATGCGATAGATCAGCGACGCCCAGCCGGCCAAGACGAGCAATATCGTGCCGACATTCCATTCATTCAGCTCGTATCCGATGTCGCTGACGAAATAGGCGAGGTACATCGGATGTCGCACGAACGCGTAAGTGCCATGCGTCGCAACCCCGCGCAGCGCCGGGCGGAAGCCGAAATACCGGCCGAGCGACAAGAGGCTGGCGAGGCTGAGGCACGCTGCAAGCGCGATGAGCACAAATCCGCCCGCCGGCCATCCGTCATAGCCGTCCGTCCGAGCAAGGACGATCACCTGCGCATAGGGATAGGCGATGGAGGCGGTGACGGCGATCGCGCTTGGCAGCGAGCGATCTTGGACGATGGGCGCGCGCCGGGTGAGTGCGATACCAAGGACCAGGAGATTCTGCAGGACATAGATCCAGTCGACCGCGTCGAACTGCGGCGTCAGCAAAATCAGCGCGATGAATTCCGCGCAGGTGAAGGCGAAGAGAACGAGATCGGCAAAGCGGCGCCGCGGTATGCGCGCGAGGTGCCGTTGCTGGAGCGTCAACCGCGCTCTCCGGCGTCAGCTCGATCGCCGGCTCCGGGTCACGGCGCCTCTACC
>DATEKH010000029.1:0-7267 GCA_035277525.1 Allostellaceae bacterium | reverse complement strand
CTGCGCGCCAATTCGCTCGACGACGAGCCGCGCCCCGTCGAGCGAGAGCGCCTGGTTGACGCGCCAGGCCTCGTCCGTCGCCGGGAAATCCTCGCGCTGATGGGCGCCGCGGGATTCGTGCCGCGACAGTGCGGCGCGCGTCACCGCCTCGGCGACGAGCAGCATGTTGCGCGCATCGAACCAGTCGAGCCGCTCGGGATCGAAGCGGCTGGGCGCGCCGGGCGGGAGCGCGCCCAAACTGTCCTTCAGCGCGGCGATCGCGTCGAGCGCGGTCTCGAGCCCAAGGGCCGAGCGGAAGGGGCCGACATGGCGCTGCATGACCTGCTGCAGTTCGACGATGAGCGCGGCGAGGTTGGTCTTGGGCTTGCCGCCGGCCGCCGCGACCAGGTCCAAGGACGCACGCGCTGTCGGCTCGTGCCATCGGGGCGCGGCGCCTTCCTTCGCGCGCGAAGCTGCGGCGAGGCCGGCGCGGCGGCCGAAGACCAGCGCCTCGCTGATGGCGTTGCCCGACAGCCGGTTGGCGCCATTGGCGCCGCCGATCGCCTCGCCCGCAGCGAAGAGATTGCGCGCGCCGGTTTCAAGATCGGGGCCGACGCGGATGCCGCCCATATGGTAATGCGCGATCGGCGCGACCTCGACCGGCTGGCGCGTCAGATCGATGCCATTCTTCGCGAGCCGGTCGATCACCGGGCCGAAGGCTTGGCGCAAGGCGTCGGCGCCGACATGCTCGAAGGAAAGATAGACGCCGCCAGCCGGCGAGCCGCGCCCGGCCTCGACCTCCTTCAAAATGGCATAGGTCGCGAGATCGCGCGTCGCGACGTAGCGGCCGTCTTCCTTCACCCCGTAATCGTCGATGAATTCGCGGCGCTCGGCGTTGAGCAGACGGCCGCCGAGCTTGTAGCGGAACGGATCCCACATGATCGGGTCCATGCCGATGAGGCGCGGCGCGAGATGGCCGATCGGGAAGAACTGCACGAACTCCATATCGACGAGCTCGGCGCCGGCGCGCAGCGCCAGCGCATAGCCGTCGCCGCCCATATTCGCCGAGCCGCTGTTGCGGCGGTAAAGCCGCGTGAGGCCGCCGGTCGCGATGATGAGCGCCTTGGCGGCGATCGAGACCGGCCTGCCATCGGCAAGCGAGAACCCCACCGCGCCGAGCGCCTCGCCGTCGCGCATGACGATGTCGACGACGCAGAGCTCGCCGATGCGGATGATCGCCGGCCGGCGCTGCACTTGCGCGCGCAGGCTGCGCGAGACGGCGGGTCCGGTGTTGAGGAAATCGACATAGACGCAGCGCGGCCGGTCATGCCCCGGCGCCTGGGTCTGGCGCAGCCGCCCATCCGCGTGGCGCGCCCAGCCCGTATGCCACCGGTCCATCCGGCGGATCGCATCGGGTGCCTCCGCGCAGAGCAGCGCGGCAAGCCCCGCATCGCAGAGGCCGCGCCCGGCCGCGATCGTATCGGCGAGGTGAGCGTGCGGCGCGTCCGGCACCTCGTCGCCGAGCGCCACCGCGACCGTCATCTGCGCCATCACCGTGGCGCCGCCCCGGCCGATGAGGCTGCGATCGGCGAGCAGGACCTTGACGCCCGCCTCGCTTGCCGCGATCGCCGCCGACATGCCGGCCGCGCCCGCGCCGATGATCAGCAGGTCGGTTTCGAGATGAGAGCGCTCGAGCGGCGTCACGCCTCTATGCTAGGCCGCGCGCGCTCTAGGCTCAATCGCCGCTAGCGCTGCGCCGTCTCGAAGCGCTCGGCCCCCCGCTTTATGAAGCTCAGATCGGCGTATTTCTTCACCTCGAAGCTTTGCTTCAGGAAGCCGAACTTGACCTGGGCGTCGATGTTGCGCTGAAGCGCCGCGATATCCGGCACGCCGTTGGGATCGTGATAGGAGTCTGCGCGCGTCAGGAAATAGGGCTCGAGCCGCGCGGCCGGCATTCTCGATTCTTTCGCCGCGAAGGCGATCGCCGCCTGGCGATTGGCGGGATCGAGCATCCAATGGATGCCGCGCACCATGTCCTCGAAGAAGTCATCGAGCGCCTCGCGATGCTGCTTGAGGAAACCGGTTCGCGCGACGAGCACGATCATCTGCGACGTGCCCATGCCGTCGCGCATGGTGAAGAGCGTGTGCGCGCCATTCTGCACCTCGGGCGCGTATTGGAAGGGCGACACCATCGAGACAATATCGGCCTTTCCCGCGAGCAGCATGGCGCCGATCGCGGGGAATGCGGATTCGATGATCGAATAATCGCGGTTGGCGACGAGGCCATGCTTCAGCAGCTCCGCCCGGCCGCCGATATCGACCGCCGCCCCGATCACGTTGATCCCCATCACCTTGCCTTTCAGATCCTCGACGCGCTTGATGCCGCTGTCGTTGCGAACCATGTAGGGGATCGAGGCATAGCCCTGCGCGCCGTCCTGAAACCCGTCGGCGATGATGCGCATATCGGTCAAATGCGCGTTGAGAATGCCGTTGGCGAAGCTCGAATAGGCGAGCGATGCGATGTCGACCTCGTTCGCGGCGAGCGCCGTCAGCTGCGGCGAGGTGCCGGCGAAATGCATCGGCTCGACCGTGTAGCTCTTGCCTTCGTATTTCATGATGTCGGGTTTGAGATAGATGAGCGGCGACATGTCGCCGGTCATCACCACCCAGCCATGGCGGATCTTCAAAGGATCGGCCGCCTGGCTCGGCGCCGAAACGGCGAAATTCCAACCGGCCAGCGCGACGATTGCCGCAAGGATACGGGTGACACTGCGCATCTCCTCCTCCTCCTCTGCTCTGACGCTTGTTGTGCTTTGATCGCCAAAAAGGGAGCGCCGGTTTGTCGTTGTTATGTGACGCGCGCCCAACAGGGCGCGCTGTGCGGGCCCGTTCCGACAACGATACGCCGGTGGTTTTTTTATATCAAGCTAACGGGTGAGCCGCGCGCGGCGCGGCTTCAGCTGTGGTCGTAGGCGCGCTCGCCATGGGTCGCGAGGTCGAGCCCGTCGTTTTCCTCCTCGGCGCTGACGCGCACGCCGGAGACGGCGTCGAACAGCTTGATCAGCGCCGCGGTGCAGAGCGCGGACCAGCAGACTGCCGCCAAAACGCCGGCGAGCTGCGCCTCGAGCTGCGTCGCGGCAGTCATGCCGCTCGCATAGCCGACGCCGCCGAGTGCGCCCATCGCGAAGACGCCGACGAGCAGCGAGCCGGCCATGCCGCCGACGCCGTGCACGGCGAAGACGTCGAGCGAATCGTCGACCTTGAAGCGCTGCTTGATGACGCTTGTCGCAAAAAAGCACACCACGCCGCCGATCGCGCCGATCGCCATCGCGCCCATCGGCCCGACAAAGCCCGAGGCGGGCGTGATCGTCGCGAGGCCGGCAACGCAGCCGGTGACGAGGCCGATCGAGGTCGGCTTGCCGATGCGCAGCCACTCGACCGCCATCCAGGCGAGCGCGGCAGAGGCGGCGGCGATATGGGTGGCGAGGATCGCCGAGGCGGCCGAGGCGTTGGCGGCAAGAGCGCTGCCGCCGTTGAAGCCGAACCAGCCGACCCACAACATGCCGGCGCCAGCCATGGTCATGCCGGGGCTGTGCGGCGGGTTGAGCCGGTGCGGAAAGCCGGCCCGCGCGCCGATCAGGATGGCGGCGACGAGAGCCGAAACGCCGGCCGTGGTATGGACGACGATGCCGCCGGCGAAATCGATCGTGCCGAACGCCGCCAGCCAGCCGCCGCCCCACACCCAATGCGCCACCGGCAGATAGACCAGCACCAACCAGGCCGCGGAAAACACCGCAACGAAGCTGAACCGAACGCGCTCGGGAAAGGCGCCGATGATGAGCGCCGGCGTGATGATCGCGAAGGTCATCTGGAAGAGCACGTAAGCGCCTTCCGGCAGATGATTGGGCAGAACGCGCGCCGCGATGTCGGACAGGAAGGCATGATCGAACGATCCGATGATGCCGTTGCCGTCGCCGAAGGCGAGGCTGTAGCCGAACAGCACCCAGATCACCGACACGATGCAGCTGATCGCAAAGCAATGCATCAGGATGGAAAGCAGATTCCGCGCGCGCACCAGCCCGCCATAGAACAGCGCGAGGCCCGGAAGCGTCATGAAGAGAACCAGCGCCGAGGCGACCAATACCCAGGCGGTGCTGCCGCTATCGATGCTTGTCGTTTCTGCGGCGATGGCCGGATGAACCGCGCCCAAAAACCCGAGCACGAGAAGCGCCGCGGCCAAGCGCCGCGCGACCATCGCGAAAGTCATGTGCATGAAACTCCCCCGAACCAACACCACACCGTCGCCGCTTGTCCGCGGCCGGCGCCATACTGTGCGAAGCCGGTCGCCGAGACAATCCGGCAATGCGCGGGCTTGATTGCCGCGCGCGCCGAGACCACCTCCAGGACGGCAAGCGGCGTGGCGCGGCTTGGTGGAGACGCTGCCCGAGCGCTTCGCAAAATTACAAAACAAAGCCAATTTCTTATTATTTTTCAGCTACTTAGATTTTTGCGAAAGCCAATCCAGCAACCCCTGGAGGATGTAGGCGGCGGCCGCCTTGTCGATGAGCTCGGCGCGGCGGGCACGCGAGAGATCGGCGGCGATCATGCCGCGCTCGACCGCCGCGGTGGAGAGGCGCTCGTCCCAGAACACGATCGGCAGCTCGGTTTCGGCGGCGAGATTCTTCGCGACCTGCCGGACGCCCTGCGTGCGCGGGCTGTCGCTGCCATCGAGCGCCAAGGGCAGGCCGATGACGATGCCGCCGACGCCGTGCGCGGCGATGGCGTCGCGGATGCGCTGCAGATCGTCGCGAAAGCGGCCGCGGCGGATGGTCTCGAAGGGCGTTGCCACCATCAGCGTCGTATCCGACAGCGCCATGCCGATCGTCTTGGTGCCGAGATCGAGACCCAAGAGCCGCGTGCCTTGCTTCAGCAAAGGCTTCAGCTCGCCGGGGTTGCAGATGGGCATGCGCGATGGTAGACGGATTCGCGACGGAAATCCCCTCGGCCTGGAGATATCGACGTCATGGCATTGGACAAGGCCACCGTGGCGCGCATCGCCTCGCTGGCGCGCATCAAGGTGACCGAGGACGAGCAGGCGCGCATCGCCGGCGAGCTCACCTCGATCCTCAACTGGATCGAGCAATTGAACGAGGTCGACACCAGCGGCGTTGCGCCGATGACGAGCGTCGCGCGGATGAAGCTGCCGATGCGCGATGACAAGGTCGATGATGGAGGCATCCGCGACAAGCTGTTGGCGAACGCGCCGCAACAGGCGCGCGGCTTCTTCGCTGTCCCCAAGGTGGTGGAGTGAGCGCACTCGCCGAGCTTGGCCTCGCCGAGGCGCGCGACGGTCTTGCCGCGAAGAAATTCTCGGCGCGCGAGCTCGCCGAGGCGCATATCGCGGCGATGGCGGCGGCGCGGCCCTTGAACGCCTATCTCTGCGAGACGCCGGAGAAAGCTTTGGCAATGGCGGCGGAAAGCGATGCGCGCCTCGCACGCGGCGCGGCGCGGCCGCTCGAAGGCTTGCCGCTCGCGATCAAGGATCTCTTCTGCACCGAGAACGTGCCGACCACGGCCGGCTCGCGCATCTTGGAAGGCTTCAAGCCGCCCTATGAGTCGACCGTGACGGCCCATCTCTGGCGCGACGGCGCGGTGATGCTGGGCAAGGCCAATCTCGATGAGTTCGCGATGGGCTCGGCGAATGTGACGAGCGCCTTCGGCCCGGCCGAGAATCCGTGGCGGCGGCAAGGCGACAATCGCCCGCTTGTGCCGGGCGGCTCGTCCGGAGGCTCGGCCGCGGCGGTGGCCGCGCGCGCCGCGCTCGGCGCGATCGGCACGGATACCGGCGGATCGATCCGCCAGCCGGCAAGCTTTTGCGGCATCGTCGGGTTGAAGCCGACCTATGGGCGCTGCTCGCGCTGGGGCATCGTCGCCTTCGCCTCCTCGCTCGATCAGGCTGGACCCATGACGCGCGGCGTCAAGGACGCGGCGATCATGCTGCAATCGATGTCCGGCCACGATCCCAAGGATTCGACCTCGGCGCCGGTGCCGGTGCCGGATTTCGAGGCGGCGCTCACCGGCGACATTCGCGGCCTCAAAGTCGGCATTCCGCGCGAATATCGCCTCGATGGCATGCCGGCGGAGATCGAGACGCTGTGGCAGCGCGGCATCGACTGGCTCAAAGACGCCGGCGCCGTGCCGATCGAGGTCAGCCTCAAAATGACCAAATACGCGCTGCCGGCCTATTACATCATTGCGCCGGCCGAGGCGTCGTCGAACCTTGCGCGCTATGACGGGGTGCGCTTCGGCTTGCGCGTGCCGGGCGAAAGCCTCGACGACATGTACGAGGCGACGCGCGCGGAGGGTTTCGGCGCCGAGGTGCGCCGCCGCATCCTCATCGGCACTTACGTGCTCTCGGCGGGCTATTACGACGCCTATTACCTGAAGGCGCAGCGCGTGCGCGCTCTGATCGCGCGGGATTTCGACGAGGCTTTCAAAAGCTGCGACGTGCTGCTGACGCCGACCGCGCCTTCGGCCGCCTTCGCAATCGGCGAGAAGAGCGATGATCCGATCGCGATGTATTTGAACGATGTCTTCACCGTGACGGTCAATCTCGCCGGGCTTCCCGCCATCTCTGTGCCGGCGGGCTTGTCCGCCGAGGGCCTGCCCTTGGGGCTGCAGGTGATCGGCCGCGCCTTCGACGAGGAGACGGTGCTGCGCACGGGCGAGGTGATCGAGCGCGCGGCGCAGTTCACGGCCGCGCCGCATTTCATCGCCGGGAGAGCGTGATGAGCCTCATCACGGGCGAGAGCGGAGACTGGGAAGTCGTGATCGGGCTCGAGGTGCACGCGCAGGTCATCTCGAACGCCAAGCTCTTCTCGGGTGCCGCCACCGCTTTCGGCGCCGAGCCCAACACGCAGGTCTCGCTGGTCGATGCGGCTTTCCCGGGCATGCTGCCGGTGATCAACAGGCATTGCGTCGAGCAGGCGGTGAAGACCGGGCTCGGCATCAACGCCGAGATCAATCTCGTCTCGGTGTTCGACCGCAAGAACTACTTCTACGCCGATCTGCCGGCGGGCTATCAAATCTCGCAATATACGCGGCCGATCGTCGGCAAGGGCAAGCTCGCGATCGACATGGCCGACGGCTCGACGCGCGAGATCGGCATCACGCGTCTCCATCTCGAGCAGGATGCGGGCAAGAGCCTGCACGATCAGCATCCGAGCCAGACTTATGTCGATCTCAACCGCGCCGGGGTGGCGCTGATGGAGATCGTCTCCGAGCCCGA
>DATEKH010000028.1:0-2759 GCA_035277525.1 Allostellaceae bacterium | reverse complement strand
CTCTACGATCTGCTGAAGGCGTATGGCGACCAGAAGCTCCGCCACGAGGTCAGCGTGCTGCAGATCGCGCCGACCGAGCTTTATTCGATGGACGAGGCGCTCGAGCGCATGGCGCGTTTCCTCGGGCACATGCCGGAATGGCGCACGCTGATGAGCTTCTTGCCCCCCGATCTTGGGGATGGACTGGTGCGTCGTTCGGCTATTGCCGCGACCTTTGCCGCGAGCCTCGAACTGGTGCGCACCGGCAAGGTGTTGCTCCGGCAGGACAGCGCCTTCGGTCCGATCTATCTTCGTAATCCGTCTTCTGAGGCTTAGATGAGTACCGACCAACCCAATCCCCGTGCCGACCATCTGCGGCTGCTCGAAGCGCTGCTGTTCGCGTCGCAATCGCCCGTCGACGAAGCAGCGATCAAGGCGCGTCTGCCGGAGGACGCCGACATCCCGTCGCTGATCGCGGAACTGAGCGAGCATTATAGCGGCCGCGGCGTGAACATCGTCGAGGCCGCCGGCGGCTGGACAGTGCGCACGGCGCCCGATCTCGGGCCGCGGCTCAAGCTGGTGCAGAAGATTTCGCGCAAGCTGTCGCGTGCGGCGATGGAGACGCTCGCCATCGTCGCCTATCACCAGCCGGTGACGCGCGCCGAGATCGAGGACATCCGGGGGGTCGTGGTGTCGTCGGGTACTTTGGACTTGCTGATGGAGATCGGCTGGATCGGTCCGAAGGGTCGGCGTCAAACCGTTGGCCGGCCGGTGACCTGGGGCACGACCGATGCGTTCTTGCTGCATTTCGGCCTCGCCAACGCGGGCGACCTGCCCGGCATCGAGGAGCTGCGCGCCGCCGGCCTGATCGGTCCGCGGCCCGAAATGACCCTGAGCGAAACCGGCAAGCTCGCCGAATTGCCGATGGAAGGCGCCGAGGCGGCGGCCGACGCCGCCGAGCAGGCGGCCGAAGATGAGGCCGAAGCCGAGGCGGCTGCCGAAGAGCTGGGACGCGGCGCCCGGGACTGACATGTTCGACTTCGCCTGGTCCGAGCTCGCGCTCATCGCTGTGGTAGCCCTGGTGGTGATAGGCCCCAAGGACCTGCCGCGCGTGATGAAGAGCGTCGCATTCTGGGTGCGCAAGGCGCGCTCGATCGCGCGCGAGTTCCAGAACAGCCTCGAGGACATGGTGCGCGATGCCGAGCTCGACGACGTCAAGCGCGACCTCGACGCCGCGACACGTTTCAATTTCGACGAAGAGATGTCGAAGACCATCGACCCGCACGGCGAACTCAGGCAATCGTTGTCGGCGCCGGAGCTCGCCAATCCGCTTGCCGAGCCGCCGAAGCCGCCGTTGATCGAGGCCGCGTTTGAAACCAAGGCTGAACCCGAAACGAAGGCCGAGCCGGCCGCGCCCGAGGCGCCGAAGCCGTCATGACCGCTGATCCGAACGAGGACGAGCTCGAGAGGGGCAAAATGCCCCTGCTCGATCATCTGATCGAGCTCAGGAAGCGGCTACTCTATTCGATTGTCGCGTTTTTGATTCTGCTGCTGCCGTGCTACTACTTTTCGCGCGAAATCTACGATTTCCTGGCGCAACCGCTGTCCAGCGCGCTCGCGGGGCAGGCCGGCCGGCATTTCATCTACACGGATTTGACCGAGGCGTTCTTCACCGACCTGCGCGTTGCGGTCTGGTCGGCGTTCTGTCTTGCGTTTCCGTTCATAGCGACGCAGCTCTGGCTGTTTGTCGCGCCCGGTCTCTACAAGAACGAGCGTCGCGCCTTTTTGCCATATCTCATCGCGTCGCCGATCCTGTTCATCATGGGCGGCGCGCTCGTCTATTTCGTCATTTTTCCGGTGGCGTGGCGCTTCTTTCTGAGCTTCCAGTCGCCGGGCGGCCCTGGCTCGCTGCCGGTCGAGATCGAACCCAAAGTCAGCGAATATCTGACGCTGGTGATGCGGTTCATGCTCGCCTTTGGCATCGCGTTCCAGCTTCCGGTGCTGTTGACGCTGATGGCGCGCGTCGGCCTGGTGACGTCATCCGGCCTCGCGTCGAAGCGCCGTTACGCGATCGTCCTCGCTTTCATTGGCGCTGCGGTGCTGACGCCGCCTGACGTTTTCAGCATGATGTCGCTCGCGCTGCCGCTTGTTGGACTGTTCGAGATATCGATCGTCTGCTGCAGGATGGTAGAGAAGAAGCGCGCCGAGCGCGAAGCCGCCGAAGAGGCTGAGCTCGGCTTGAAATCGAAAGCCAAGGCCAAGACCTGATGATCGACATCCGCTGGATCCGCGAAAATCCGGACGCGTTCGACAAGGGGCTGGCGCGGCGTGGCCTGGCGCCAATGGCGTCACAGGTGTTGCGTCTCGACAAGGAATGGCGCGAGGCGCAGACCGCCGCCGAGCAGAATCAGGCGGCACGCGGCGAGCTCGGCCAGGAGATGGCGGCGGCCAAGGCGAAAGGCGGTGACCCGGCGGCGCTGATGCGCCAGATGACCGAAAGCAAGGAGAAGCAGGCGTTCCTCGAGGCCGAAGCCGCACGCCTGCGCGAAGCGGTCGATGCGGCGTTGGCGCCATTGCCCAACCTGCCGGCCGATGACGTGCCCGACGGCAAGGATGCGGCCAATAACAAACTGCTGCGTGAAGTCGGCGCCAAGCCAAAATTTATCTTCAGGCCCAAGGATCACGCTGCACTCGGCGAGGCGCTCGGCGGAATGGATTTCGCCCGCGCCGCTAGCATGTCGGGCGCGCGCTTTGTCGTGTTGAGCGGAGGCATTGCGCGT
>DATEKH010000027.1:0-12065 GCA_035277525.1 Allostellaceae bacterium | reverse complement strand
CCATTTTGCGGCTGGTGGCAGGTTAGGCAGGTGCGCCCATTCGTGCCCAGGCTTTGGAAAAAAGGATTGCTCCCGGTTTGCGTCGGCCCATTCGGCTGATAGGTCGCGATGAGGCCCGAGGGGTCGAAATCGATCTCGCGTTGCGGGATCACGCGTGGCGTCGCCTGCGAGCCGGCATCGGCGTCGGGAAATCGGCGCATCCGCTGCGCATGGACAATCGCGCCATTTTCCCACCTGAAATCGGCGGGGTCGTTCGAGCGAGGCGCCGCAGCAGCGGAAACGGCAAAGGCGAGGACGGAATACGAGAGCGCGGCAACGGCCGCCCCAAGCCTCCGCACCCGACCACAGCCAAGAACTCTCATTTGCGTTGATCCCCCTATCCGGTAAAGCCGCTACCCCACTCGCGCTTTCATTGGCCCCGTGTCCGGACATTGGCCAGCGATATCGCGCTTCTCAGTCTGAGCCGTCGCCGCCCCTTCAAACTCCCTGCGTGGCGTCCGCGATCGGGTCGAGACCCAGGGCAAGGCGGCCAGTGAAGCGATGCTGCGGCTTGGCGGCGAGCGGATGGAACTGCGCGCCATGCGCGTCGCGCTGGAAGCGCTCGAGCCCCAACTTGCGGTAGAAGCCGGCACCGCCCGCCGCTTCGAGCGCCTTCTCGACCGTTGCCAGCACCGCCTCGGCGACGATCGTTTTGCGCACCAGCATGGCGTTTGCCGTCGCCAGATTCATCTCCGCATCGAGGTCGTTGGCGAGACGGACCATGTCATCGGCGGCGAGCTGCGCCGTGGCAAGATGATTGGCGAGCTCGCCGAGGAGATAGGGAAGGCTCGGATCGCTGCGGCGCTTCTTGGCCTCGTCGCGCGCGATCGCGGCCGCGGCCTCGGCAACGCCGCGATAGACCGCCATGATCAGCGGCAGCGCCACCGTCAGGATCACGTTCCACGCTGGGTGGTAGCGGCCGCGCGGGCGGCGCAGCGCGACCGCCTCGTCGGGAACGAAGACCTTGTCGAGGAGGATGGTCTGCGAGCCGGTGGCGCGCATGCCGAGCGTGCGCCAATCATCCGCCAGCGACAGGCCGGGGGCGCTGAAGGGCACCGCGAAATGCAGCACCTGCCAGCCCTCCTTCGGATCTTCGAACTGCGCCGAGGTCACCAGCACGCCGCCCTTGGGCGAGCCGCTGCCGAAGGGCTTGCGCGCGGTGACGCGGAAGCCGCCCTCGACCCGCTCGGCAAGGCCGCTCGATTCCATCCAGTCATTCGCGCCGGTCGAGATCAGCACCAGCTCGTCAGCGGCGACGCGTTCCAACAGCTTGCGCGCGGGCTTCCCGTTGCGGTGGTTGAAGACCGCCGCCGCGACGAGATGCTGATGCATCGAGAGCGCAAGCGCCGTCGACGGGCAGTAATGCGCGAGATCGCGCAGAAAAGCACACATGTTGCTGTGGCTCGCGCCGCCGCCGCCGAGCTCGGCGGGAACCAGCGCGGAGAAGACCCTGTGCTCCTTGAGCACGCCATAGGGATCGGCGACGAACGCATCCTTGGCGTCGCGCTCGGCGGCGCCTTCGGCAAAGCCTGGTCCGATCGCCTCGGCGAGGGTCTGGAGTTCGATCTGTCGCGACATTGCCCTACCTCCCTATTCGAGCGTCGACACCAGTTTGACCGGACCCGCCGCATCAGCAACTGCAAAATGTGAAGCGATTTCCCGCGGCCTTGTGCTAGGCTTGCGGCATGAGCGAGAGAAAGGGATACGGGCAATTCTGCCCCATTGCGCTCGCCTCCGAGGTCCTGGCGGAGCGCTGGACGCCGCTCGTCATTCGCGAGCTGCTGCTCGGCAGCGTGCGCTTCAACGAGCTGCAGCGCGGCGTGCCGCGCATGTCGTCCTCGCTCTTGGCCCGCCGCCTCAAGGAGCTGCAATTCTCCGGCATCATCGAGCGCCGGCGCGCCGCGGGCGGCGGCTTCGAGTATCACCTCACGGAGGCCGGCCGAGAGCTCTTCGGCGTGGTCGAGAAAATGGGGCTCTGGGCACAGCGCTGGTTGCGCCACAAGCTGGTCGATTCCAAGAATCTCGATCCCAACCTGTTGATGTGGGACATCCGCCGCACGGTGATCAATCATGTCCGGCCCGGGGATCGCCGCTTCGTCGTCGAATTCCGCTTCCCCGGCTTGCCGGCAAACCGCCGCCGCTATTGGCTGGTGTTCGAGCCCGGCCAGATCGATCTCTGCTACAAGGACCCGGGGTTCGAGGTCGATCTCTTTGTCGAATCCGCGCTGCGGGTCCTGACCGAGATCTGGCTCGGACATCTCGGCCTCGACCGCGCGCTGCGCGAGGAGCGGCTGCGCCTCGACGGATCGCGCCGCGACATCGCCGCCTTCCGCTCGTGGTTCGCGCTCAGCCCCTTCGCGCCCGCCGGGGGCGCGCCGACCGGGCAGCATGAACTCGCCGCCGCGCCAACCTGACGGCGGCAATTCTGCCTAATGCAGATGCTGGCCGCCGGTGACGAAGATTTCGCTGCCGGTGACGTAGGCCGAATCGGGCGAGCACAGATAGAAAATCGCGGCCGCGACATCCTCGGACCTGCCGAGGCGCTGCAAGGGAATGCGCGGGATCAGCACCTCTGTTTCGGGCGACAGCATCTGGGTTTCGATCTCGCCCGGCGCGACCGCGTTGACGCGCACGCCCAATTGGCCGAACTCGACCGCCATTTCGCGCGTCAGGGCCGAGAGCGCGGCTTTCGAGGTGGAATAGGCCGAGCCCGCGAAAGGATGCACCGCGTGGCCGGCGATCGAGGTGACATTGACGATCGCGCCCTTGGCGCGCGCCAGCGGCGCCGCCAGCCCGCGCGCGAGCGTCACCGGCGTGAAGAAGTTGAGCTGGAACACCGCGCGCCAGCTGTCGATCTCGGCATTGAGCACGCCGAGGCGCTCGCGGAACGGGGTCTTGGGCGAGACCCCGGCATTGTTGACGAGCGCATCGAGCGCGCCTTCGCCGATCAGCGCCTTCGCCTCGGCGAGAAAGCGCTCGACCGCCGCGGGATCGGAAAGATCGGCGGTGATGTGATGCGTCCAGTTCGGATCGCGCTTGCACTCGGGCGGCACCTCCTCGCGCGAGGTGGTGATGATGCGCCAGCCGGCTGCGGAAAAACGCTGCACGGTACTGTGCCCGATGCCGCGGCTCGCGCCGGTCAAGAGAAGCGTCTTGCGCGCGCTCATGGGAAAAGCCTTTCCGTGCGCCAGCCCTCGCCCTCGCGGCGATAGATCAAGCGGTCATGCAAGCGAAACGGCCGGTCCTCCCAGAACTCGAAGAGGGCCGGCACGACGCGGTAACCCGACCAGAAGGGCGGGCGCGGCACCGGGCCCTGGGCAAAGCGCGCCTCGGTTTCCTTGAGCCGGGCTTCGAGCTCGACCCGCTCGCCATAGGGCTGCGATTGCGGCGATGACCACGCCGCGATCTGCGCGCCGCGCGGCCGCGTCGCGAAATAAGCATCGGCTTCGGCGTCGCCGACTATTTCGACCGTGCCCTCGATGCGCACCTGGCGCAGCAGCGATTTCCAGTGAAAGCACAAAGCCGCGCGCGGATTGGCGGCGAGCTCCTCGCCTTTGCGGCTCTCGAAATTCGTATAGAAAACGAAGCCGCGCCGATCGACGCCCTTCATGAGGACGAGGCGCGTGCTCGGCGCACCGTCGCGGCTCGCCGTCGCAAGCGACATCGCCTCGGGAAGCGCGGGCTCCTTGGCCTTGGCTTCGGCGAACCAGCGTTCGAACTGCGCGAACGGCGCGTCAGCGGGGAGAAGCGTCATGGGCGACGACGATAATGCGCCGCGCCGCTCGATTCAAATCTCGGTCCGCCGCGCAAAACCCTGCGCCGCGCAGCACGAGGCGGGCGATTCGGCCTGTCGCGCCGCCGCGCAGACCTCGGAAACCTTAAGAGCCGTTGGGCGTTTTTTTACCTTGACGTGGCTCAATGCGCGTCGCGCGCCGGTTGCCGGGCCGCTCCGGCCAGTCGATAATACGAAAGATGAGAGACCCTTACACCGTATTGGGCGTGACGAAGGCGGCATCGGACGACGAGCTGAAGCGCGCCTACCGCCGGCTCGCCAAGAAACTTCATCCCGATCTCAACCCCGGGAAGAGGGCGGTCGAGCAGCAATTCAAGGAAGTGACTGCCGCGTACGAGCTGCTCTCGGACCCGCACAAGCGTGCGCGCTATGATCGCGGCGAGATTGGCGCCGACGGCGCCGAACGCATGCATGGCTTCCGCTATGGCGCGGGTCCGGGGTTTGGGCGCGCCGGCTTCGGTGCGCGCGGCGGCGCGCGGAGCAGTGGGGGCTTCGCGGGGATCGATGACCTCATCTCGGAGCTGCTCAACCGCGGCAAACGCGGCTCGACGACTGGCGAGCCCGAGCCCGCGATCGTGCCGTTCAAAATCTCGTTTCTCGAAGCGGCACGCGGCGGCAGATGCCGGGTCACCTTGGCCGAGGGCCGCACGCTCGATGTGACGATTCCGGCAGGCATCGCCTCGGGTCAGCGCCTGCGCCTCAAAGCCCCCGAGGGCGACATCTATCTCGAGATCGAGATCGAGCCGCACGCGCTCTTCACCCGTAAGGAGTACGATGTCCATATCGACGTGCCCGTGACCCTGGTCGAGGCGGTGCTGGGTGCCACCATCACCGTGCCGACGATTCACGGCGCCGTCGCCGTGAAAGTGCCGCCCGGATCGAATAGCGGCTCGACTCTGCGCCTTAAAGGCAAGGGCATCGCCGCCAAGACCGCGACCGGCGATCAATATGTCAAGTTGCGCGTGGCCCTGCCCGATCCGCCCGATCCGGAGCTCGTGCGATTCCTCGAGCGCTGGCAGGCAGGCCGACGCCACGACGTGCGCGGCAAGCTCGATCTGGGTTAACCCCGCCTTCCCGTAACCCCCGGTTGCGTGTAGGATGCGGCCCCGCTCAATTTGTCGCGGTGATGCATGACCGAAGCAACTCCGCTCATGGCAGCCAAAAAGGGCTTGATCATGGGCGTAGCCAATGAACGCTCAATCGCCTGGGGCATTGCCAGGGCGGTCCAGGCCCATGGCGCCGAGCTCGCCTTCACCTATCAAGGCGACGCCTTCGGCAAGCGCGTGCGGCCTCTCGCCGAGAGCATCGGCAGCAACATCGTGCTCGATTGCGACGTCGCCAACGAAGCGAGCATGACGAGCGTGTTCGCCGCGATTGAGGAAAGCTGGGGCAAGCTCGATTTCCTCGTCCATGCGATCGCCTACTCGGACCCGAGCGAACTGAAAGGCAAATACGTCGAGACGAGCCGTACGAATTTCCTGAAGAGCATGGAGATTTCCTGCTACTCCTTCACCGACGCGGTGCGTCGCGCCGCGCCGCTGATGAAGGAAGGCGGCAGCGCGGTGACGCTCAGCTATCTCGGTGCCGAGCGCGTGACGCCGCATTACAATGTGATGGGCGTGTGCAAGGCCGCGCTCGAGGCGAGCGTGCGCTATCTCGCGGTCGATCTCGGCGGCCAGAACATCCGCGTCAACGCGATCTCGGCCGGCCCGATCAAGACGCTCGCGGCCTCGGGCATCGGCGATTTCCGCTATATCCTAAAATGGAATCAGTACAACTCGCCCCTCAAACGCAACGTCGCGCTCGAAGAGGTCGGCGGCGCCGGCCTCTATCTCTTGAGCGATATGAGCGCCGGCGTCACCGGCGAGGTGCACCACGTCGATTGCGGCTATCACGTCGTCGGCATGAAGGCGGTGGACGCACCCGATATCTCCGTGGTCTAGCTCGAATGTCGTCGATGCGCGCATTGATCGCACACGGCCATCGCTTCTTACCCTCTCCGCCCATTGGGGGGAGAGGGCGCGAGCGCAAGCGAGCGGGTGAGGTGGGTGCGTGCGGCGTAAGCCACCTCACCCTCCCGCCCCTTCGCCAAGCTCAGGAGCGGGCCCCTCCCTCTCCCCCGCTTCGCGGCGGAGAGGGGCGATAGCGAGGATCTCGTGGCAGGCAACAGCTTCGGCTCGTTCTTCCGCTACACCTCTTGGGGCGAGAGCCACGGGCCGGCGATCGGTTGCGTGGTCGACGGCACGCCGCCCGGCATCGCGCTCGAGGCGGCCGACATCCAGCTTTTCTTGGACAAGCGCCGGCCCGGCCAGTCGCGCTTCACGACGCAGCGCCGCGAGCCCGATCAGGTCGAGATTCTTTCCGGCGTGTTCGAGGGCATGACCACCGGCACGCCGATCTCGCTCTTGATCAAGAACGAGGATGCGCGCTCGCGCGATTACGAAACCATCAAGGACAGCTATCGGCCCGGCCACGCGGATTACACTTATCAGGTTAAATACGGCATTCGCGACTATCGCGGCGGCGGCCGCGCCTCGGCGCGCGAGACCGCGATGCGCGTGGCGGCGGGCGCGATCGCGCGCAAGATCCTGGGCGCGAGCGTCCGGATTCGCGGCGCGCTGGTGCAGATGGGGCCGCACAAGATCGACCGCGCGCGATGGGATTGGAGCGCGGTCGAGGACAACCCCTTCTGGTGTCCCGACCGGCAGATGGCGCGGCACTGGGAAGGCTTTCTCGACGGCGTGCGCAAAGCGGGCAATTCGACCGGCGCGGTGATCGAGATCATCGCCGAGGGCGTGCCGGCGGGCTGGGGCGATCCCGTCTACGGCAAGCTCGACGCCGATCTCGCCGCGGCGATGATGGGCATCAACGCGGTGAAGGCGGTCGAGATCGGCGCCGGCTTTGGCGCGGCGGCGCTCTCGGGCGCGGAGAACGCCGACGAGATGCGCATGCGCGACGGAAAGGTGGCATTCCTGTCGAACAATGCAGGCGGCATCCTGGGCGGCATCTCGACCGGACAGGAGATCGTGCTGCGCTTTGCCGTCAAGCCGTCGAGCTCGATCCTCATTCCGAAGAAGAGCGTCGATCGCCACGGCAAGGAGGTCGAGGTCGTAACCAAGGGCCGTCATGACCCTTGCGTCGGCATTCGCGCCGTGCCGGTGGGCGAGGCGATGATGGCGGCGGTGCTGGCCGACCATCTGCTGCGCCATCGCGCGCAGTGCGGCTGAAGAAAGCCGGGCTGGTGCGGCGCGTCGTCATCGGATTCTTCGCCGTGATGGGCGCGATCTTCGTGCTGTTGATCCTCGTCGGCGTTGGTCTCGGCGTGTGGCTCGGGCGAGAGCCTGCCGCGCATGTCGCGGACAACACCGTGCTCACGCTCGACCTCAGCGGCGCGCTTCCCGACCAACCGAGCCCGCATGGCCTGTCGCAGCTCCTCTTTCCGAGCGGCATGTCCTTGGCCGACACGCTCGGGGCCTTGTTGAAGGCGGGCGACGATCCGCGCGTCAAAGGTGTTGTCGCCCGGATCGGCGAGGGCGGAATGGGCTTCGCCGAAATCCAGGAATTACGAGACGCGATCGCGGCCTTTCGCGCCAAGGGCAAGCGCGCGATCGCCTATGCCGACACCTTCGGCGAGCTGTCCTCCGGCACGCGCAGCTACTATCTCGCCTCGGCCTTCGACGAGATCTGGCTGCAGCCGCTGGGCGCGGTCGGCCTCGTCGGCTTGCGCGCGGAGGTGCCTTATTTCCGCGGCACGCTCGACAAGCTCGGCATCGTCGCCGATTTCGAGCACCGCGAGGAATACAAGGACGCCGCCAACCCCTTGACCGAGACCGCGATGCCCGCGGCCGAGCGCGACGAGCTGCAGGCCTTGCTGCAATCGATCTATGGCCAGATCGTCGACGGCATCGCCAAAGATCGCAAGCTCAGCCCCGACGCGGTGAAACAGCTGGTCGATCGCGCGCCGCTCTTGATCGACGAGGCGATGAAGGCGCATCTCATCGATCATGTCGGCTACCGCGAGGACGCGCTCGCCTCGTTCGGCGCGGGTGCGTCGCGGCTTTCGCTGGCACGCTATTTCGACGCGGTCGGCGCGCCGCACCGCGAGGGCCCGACAATCGCGCTGATTTACGCGACCGGGCTGATGGCGAGCGATGGCGGCGACAACGCGCTCATCGGCTCGAGCGTGATGTCCGCCGATGCCGTGACACGCGCCTTCCGGATCGCCCGGGACGACCAGTCCGTGCGCGCGATCCTCTTCCGCATCAACAGCCCGGGCGGCTCGGCGGTCGCAGCGGAGACGGTCTGGAAAGCCGTCGAGCGCACGCGCGCTGCGGGCAAGCCGGTCATCGTCAGCATGGGCGATGTCGCGGGCTCGGGCGGCTATTACATCGCGGCACCCGCGAGCAAGATCGTCGCCGAGCCAGCGAGTTTGACCGGATCGATCGGCGTGGTCGCCGGCAAGCTCGCTTTCGGCGGCCTCTTGAAGAAGCTCGGCGGCAATTCCGATTCAGTCCAGATTGGCGCCAACGCCGGCATGTTCAGCCTCATGCAGGATTTCACGCCCAGCGAGCGCGAACGCTTGATCGCGGTGCTCGACAATATCTACGCGACTTTCAAGCAACGGGTGTCTGATGGCCGCAAGCTCGATGCCAACGCCGTCGAGGCGGTCGCCAAGGGACGGGTCTGGAGCGGCGAGGACGCCAAGGCACGCGGGCTGGTCGACGCGCTGGGCGGGTTTCGCACCGCCCTTGCGCTCGCGAAGCAGGCGGCGGGCGTCGCCGCCTCCGAGGACGTGACCCTAAAGCCCTATCCGCCGCCCAAGAGCGCGTTCGAGCAGCTGATGGCGCGGGTTTCGGACGGCGCGCTGAGCGGCGCGGCTAGCTTGTTGCCCCAACAAGTGGCGAGCGCCTTGCACGCGAGCTTGCAGCAAATTGCTTCGACGCTCGCTCCGCACGGCGCGCTCACCATGCCGTCCTTCGTACTGGAATAGAGAGTCCGGTCGCGCGCCGCTCGCAAGAATTGGGCTCAAGAGCCATCCGTTCGAGAGCCATCAGGCTCGGCGAGCGAAAAATGCAGCAGCCCGGCGACCCACCCACCAACGCTCGTCCTGAGGGCACCTGCCGCGCCGACCATTTCGACAGGACTGCGAGGGGCCGCTTGGACCGGCTGAGTTTTTCGTGAATCTCAGGTTGTGACCCGATGGCCGTTGCTCGCCCCTCCCTATTAGATCGCCGCTTGTAGGTCAACAGCGGCTAGCCGAGAGCGATGACTGTTGCTTGACCTTGGCCCGATGTCGTCAATCGAGGAGAGGTCGGTGGCCCCAGCTCATGAAGATTCTGAGAAGACGCCGTTCCATGCGAAGGAACATCACGACGCCAGGCGCGAGCGGACTCGTCACTCGGCTCAAGAAACGGAACAAATCATTTTCACGGTCAACTCGATGACGGGCGCAATCGTGAAAGTCGAGAAAATCGACTCTCACGGCAAACGTCGCGAGTTTCCCAAGGACGAAACCGCCGCACTCGCAAGCAAGGACACTGTGCATGAGATCGAGGTGGCCCTCGACGAGGCTTTTGAAGCAGGCATCACGAGCGTGCTTGAGCCGGAGAGCGACGACGACGCAAACGGAATTTTGCCCGAGGAAATCGAACTGCGGCACGCTTTGCTGAAGGGGATCATCGGATCGAGTATCCGCCGACGGTTGCAGCGTCGGCTGGTTCAGCGGCTCCTCCTTTCGAAGGCCCTCGCCCACTGAGCCAGAAAGCCAGCGAAATCCCCAACGCAGGCTCGATTTGTTCGTGATAGCGCAGCACTTTGCGGCCGGTTTTGCCGCTGACCAATTCGCATGTCCAACGAATTAACAGCCACCAGCCATCAGGAGGACAATTGAAATGCCCGATGACACTGCGACGATCCGCGAATTCCTCGGAGGCTCCGAAAGCGAGCATGGAGGCGAAGAAGGCGGCGAGGAAGAACGCCGCTTTGCACGCCTGCTGATCGGCGGCCGTTTGCGCCGCCGCCGTCTGCGTCGTCTCCTATTCGCTTATATTCTCCGCAACAGCATGGAAGACCATGAAGAGGGGGGCGAGGAAGGCGAGGAGATGGGCGGGACCGACGAAGAGCGCCGTCTGGTGCGGATGCTGATCGGCGGCGGCATCGTCCGCAGGCGCCGCCTGCGTCGCCTCCTGCTGGCCCACCTGCTCCGTGAGCGCGTTGAGGGGCGAGGCGGCGATGAGATGGAGGAAGGCGAGGAAGAAGGTACGAGCGATGAGGATCGCCGCCTGGTGCGCATGCTGCTCGGCGCGGGAATCGTGCGTCGTCGTCGGCTGCGTCGCCTGATGCTGGCCCATCTGCTGCGCGAGCGCTTTGAGGAGGGGGGGAGCGCCGAGGAGGAGGAGGGCGACGAGGAGGCGGGCGAGTTCAAGAGCGATGAGGATCACCGCCTCGTCCGCATGCTGATCGGCAAGGGAGCGATGCGCCGCGCGCGTTTGCGCCGCCTGCTCTTGGCGCACCTACTCCACAGCCGCGAGGAGCAAGGCGCGCGCGAATACGCGTGAGCGACCGGCGTAACTTTTGAGCGACTTCGCATGGGGAGCGGTTGTCATTTTCGGCAACCGCTCCTTGTGAACGGGCCTAATTTCGGTTGCCGCCACGCGCGGCGTGAGAATGAGCGGCGCCGTCCGCTCAAGCTTGGCCGGGCGGGACGGGAACGACGCTGCTGCGGAAATCCGCCTCCTCGTAATAGGTCATGCCGCTGCGGCCGAAGGCCCATAGGTGCGTGCCCTCGATCTTCGAGACGGTGAGCCGCTCATAAAGGTGCTTCTTGCCGGGCTCGAAATCGAACGCCATCCCGACCGCGATCGGCCCGTCATAGCGCTTGACGAGCGGTTGCGGCGCGACGCGGGGCTTTGGCGTCTGCCTTTCCGCGACGAAAACCACGCCGTTGCGGAAATCCCGCTCCTCGTAGTAGGTCTCGCCGCTGCGCCCGCGCGCCCAAATATGCGCGCCTTCGATCTTCGAGACGGTGAGCCGCTCATAGAGATGTCTCCTGCCGGGCTCGAAATCGAACACCATGCCGAGCGCAATCGGCCCGCCATACGGAGCGCGCATTGAATCGGGCATCCTCTCTCCTCCCCTACCATCGGGCTCCCGCCCCGCTCTGCGAGACACGCGCCGATCCTAGCAGGCCGCGCGCCGCGCACGAAACAACCCCCCGCGATTGACGCCGCGCGGTTTTCCGTCGAGCATGGCGCAAAATCCGCCGTGGCGCCAGGGAGGAAGACGTGAACGAGACGCAAGCGATCGATATCGCCGAGGTGGTGGGCCAAGCGAAGCTCGGGCGGTTTCACATCTGGATCTTGGTGCTCGGCTTCCTGATGATCTTCATCGACGCGTTCGATCTCGGCTCGATCAACGTCGCGGCGCCGGCGATCCTTCGCGCCTTTCACGCCGAACGCAAGGCGATCGGCGTCGCCTTTGGTGCGGGCTATTTCGGCATCCTGATCGGCTGCTGGGTGTTCGGCTATGTCAGCGATCGCTGGGGCCGCAAAGCCGGCTCGATCGGCTCGATCCTGCTTTACACCATCCCCGCCTTCATCATCCCCTTCGCAAGCTCGATCGACCAGCTGGTCTATCTGCGGTTCCTCACCGGCATTGGCCTCGGCGGCGTCATGCCGACGACCTTGGCGCTCTTGGCCGAGACCGCGCCCAAGCGCTTTCGCGCCAGCTTCGCGATGGTGGCCCTGTTCGGATTTCCGTCGGGCACCACCTGCATCGGGCTGGTCGCGGCTTGGCTCATTCCGATCTATGGCTGGAGCGCGGTGTTCTTCGCCGCCGGAACTGCCGGTGTTGCGCTTCTTCTCTTGCTCAGCGCGGTGCTGCCGGAGTCAGTACAGTTCCTGGCGTTGAAGAAGCCGCGGGCGCCCGCGCTCCCGCGCCTCATCAGGCATTTCGCGCCCGAACTCGAGATCGGCCCCGCGATGCGATTTCGCGCCACCACTCAGGCGGAGAAAACCAAGGGCTTCGCCTTGGCTCAACTCTTCAGCGCCGATCACCGCCTTGCCACTGCGCTTCTGTGGCTCGCTTATTTCGTCGAGGGCTTGACCTACATCACCATCGCGAGCTGGCTCGCGGTGGTGCTCGAAACCGCGGGCCTGTCGCCGACCGAGGCGCGGCTCACCTTTTCCTACGCCGCGGCGGGCGGCATCGTCGTGGCGCTCTTGCTGATGCGTCC
>DATEKH010000026.1:0-3571 GCA_035277525.1 Allostellaceae bacterium | reverse complement strand
CGTCCACCACCCCGGCCACACCGCGCCGCAAACCTCGATCTACGTGCCGCAAGAGGGCGTCGTCTTCACCGGCGACAATATTTTCCACAAATGCCGCAGCTGGCTGCAGGAATGCGACCCCTGGGAGTGGCTCGCGGCCCTCAATGCGATCGCAGCGCTCGATGTCGAGGTCATCGTGCCGGGCCATGGCGATCCGTGCTCCAAGGCCTATCTCAAAGAGCAGGCGCAGATCGTCGAGAACTGGATCGGCCTCGTCGAGCGCTTCGTCGAGCGCGGCATCGGCGCCGAGGACGCGCTCAAAGAGCCGATCGACGTCAAGAAGCAGGACCCCTATCCGATGGGTCAGTATCTCTTCATGCATGACGACCGCTTGACCGGGCTCATCGTGCGCAATCTGCACAAGCGCATCCTCGAAAAGAAGCAAGCGCGCGCCTGAAGCGCGGCGCATCCGAAAAAGGGAGACGGACATGGGACAGTTCGCGCTCGGGCAATCGGTGCCGCGCACCGAGGATCCGCGGCTTCTGACCGGCCGCGGCCGCTATACCGACGATTTCGTCTTGGCGCGACAATGCCACGCCTTCGTGCTGCGCTCGCCGCACGCGCATGCGGCGATCCGCAGCATCGATACGCGGGCGGCGCAGCAGATGCCGGGCGTCTTGGCCGTCCTCACCGGCGCCGACTGGGCGGCCGAGAAATTCGGCGCGCTCGGGCCCGTCATGCCGCGAAAGCGCCGCGACGGCTCGCCCATGTACATCCCGTCGCGGCCCTCGCTCGCCCATGGCCGCGCCATGCTAGTCGGCGATCCCGTCGCCTTCATCGTCGCCGAGACCGTCGATCTGGCGAAGGACGCGGCCGAGCGCGTCCTCGTCGACTACGATCCGCTCCCGGCTTTGACCGCGGGCGAGAAGGCGCGGGCGCCTGACGCGCCGAAGCTATGGCCGTCCTGTCCCGACAATGAGTCTTTCTTTTACACGCTCGGCGACAAGGCGGCGGTCGATGCGGCTTTTGCCAAGGCGCATCACGTCACGCGCCTGAAGCTCGTCTTCAACCGGATCACCGCCGCGACGATGGAGCCGCGCGGCTGCCTTGCCGATTACGACGACCGGCTCGACCGCTGGACGCTTTATGTCGGCACGCAGCGCCCGCATCTGACGCGCGCCGACCTCGCGGCCAAAATCTTCCATAAGCACGAGACGCAATTCCGGATCGTCGCCGGCGATGTCGGCGGCAGCTTCGGCATGAAGGGCAGCCATTTCCCGGAATATCAGCTTGCGCTTTGGGCGTCCAAAAAGCTGCGCCGCCCGGTCAAATGGATTAGCGAGCGCGGCGAGGGTATGCTGTCCGACGATCATGACCGCGATCACGTTGCCGAGGGCGAGCTCGCCCTCGATAAGGACGGCAAGTTCCTGGCGATGCGCGTCAAGCAGATCTCGAATATCGGCGCCTATATGGCGCCCGGCGGCGTGATCTCGCCGACGGCGCATTTGGGCGGCCTTGCCGGCACCTATACGACGCCGGCGATCTATGCCGAGGTCTCGGCGGTCTTCACCAACACGACGAGCATCGGCCCGTTCCGCGGCTCGGGCCGGCCCGAGGCGTCCTACATTTCCGAGCGCCTCATCGACAACGCGGCGCGCGAGCTGGGGATCGACCGCGCCGAGCTGCGGCGGCGCAACACGGTGCTGGCGAGCGCAATGCCGTTCAAGACCGGCCTCGTCTTCACCCTCGACAGCGGCGAGTTCGAGAAGAATCTCGACCGCGCGCTCGAGATCGCGGGCTATCAGGATTTCGAGCGCCGCCGCGCCGAAGCAAAGGCCCGCGGCAAGCTCAGGGGCATCGGCTTTGCCAACATCATCGAGCAGACCTCGCAGACTTTTGGCGAAACCGTGATGGTGAAGTTCGATCCCGGCGGCACGGTGACGGTGATCCCGGGCTCGATCTCGCACGGCCAGGGCCACGACACGATGTACAAGATCATCCTCAGCGAGAAGCTCGGCATCGACTCGGACGATATCCGCGTGCAGATGTGCGACACCGATATGGCGCCCGACGGTGGCGGCACCTATGCCTCGCGCACCGCCGTGCTGGGCGGCAGCGCCGCGGCGCTCGCCGCAGAGAAGGTCATCGCCAAGGCGAAGAAGATCGCCGCGCATATGATGGAGGTGGCCGACAGCGATGTCGAATTCGCGGCGGGGCTCTTCCGCGTTGCCGGCACCGACAAATCCGTCGCGTGGAAGGACGTGGCGCAGGCGGCTTATACGCCGGCGCGTCTGCCCAAAGGCATCGAGACCGGGCTTTACGAGACCTCGAGCTTCCATCCCGAGATCCCGAATTTCCCCAATGGCTGCCATGTCTGCGAGGTCGAGATCGATCCCGAGACCGGCCGCAGCCAGGTGCTGCGCTATTGCGTCGTCGACGATGTCGGGACGGTCATCAACCAGCTGACGCTCGAAGGCCAGATCCATGGCGGCGTCGGCCAGGGCATCGGCCAGTGCTTCAGCGAGCAGATCGCCTATGACGCGAAATCCGGCCAGGTCCTGACCGGCTCTTTCCAGGATTACGGCATGCCGCGCGCCGACGACATGTGCTCCTTCGAGACCGAGGAGAATCCGGTGCCGACCAAGACCAATCCCTTGGGCGTCAAGGGCGCGGGCGAGGCGGGGAATGTCGGCGCTCTCGCCGCCATCATGAATGCGGTTGTCGATGCGCTGGCGCCTTTGGGCATCGCGCATATCGACATGCCGGCAACGCCCGAGCGCGTCTGGCGCGCGATCGAGGAAGCGAGGAGGGCAAGATGAGCCATGATCTGACGGCATTGAAGAACGCGGTCGGCGCCTCGAGCCCGGTCGCGAGCGAGCTTGTCACGGCAGGGCCCGCGGCGCGGCTTGCCGCCACTTTCGGCATCGCCAATCCGGCGTCGAAGCCGGGCGATGTTCTGCCGCCGGGTTGGGCCGATCTTTATTTCGGCTCGCTGCATCGGCCCGACAATATGCGGCCCGACGGGCAGGCGCTCAAAAGCGCGTGGATGCCGAGCGTGCCGTTCAGCGTCATCCGCATCGGCGGCGACCGCACCGAATTTCCGGGCGAGGTGAAGATCGGCGACGAGATAAAGCGCGTCACCAAGATCAAGGAGGTCACGGTCGCCGGCACCGCCGAGGCGCCGGTGCTGCGCATGGTTCAGCGCAGCGAGACCACGACGCCGCGCGGCCTCGCGATCGTCGAGGAACGCGAATTCGTTTATTTCGACGGCAAGGGGCTTGCTCCGGCATCGCCGCCCTCGCTGCCCGCGCCGCTGTGGCGGCGCACCCTCGATCCCTCGCCGGTGCTGCTCTTCCGTTATTCGGCGCTGCGCTTCAACAGCCATCGCATTCACTACGACCGCAAATATGCGATGGAAGAGGAGGGCGCGCCCGGCCTCATCGTGCAATCTTCGCTCTTGGGACAGTTGCTCCTCGAGCTTGCGCGCAGCGAAATGCCGCAGCGCAAGATCGCCGGGATCGCCCGCATCAATCGCCAGGTGGTGTTCGACACCGGGCCGGTCACGCTTTGCGGCGCGCCGAGCGCCGACGGC
>DATEKH010000025.1:0-5428 GCA_035277525.1 Allostellaceae bacterium | reverse complement strand
GTCGCACCGAAGCCGCGCGCCCCATTGTCGTCACATTGTCGTCAAACAAACGGCTGTGACCAAAGAGTAGCGATCGTCGACGGCGAGGCGGCCGGTTCTTAGCTAGAGCCGATGCGGCGCCCATTGCATCACGTATTCGAGCTCGACAGCGCGCATCGGTTGCTTCCAATGGAGGGACTTCGCGGCTTCGCGGTTATTCTCGTCTTTCTGCAGCATTATACGACGCAGAACCTCATTGTTCTGCGCCCGACGTCACTGACCGAGGACATTGCAAAAGCGTTATCGTCGTACGGCAATTTCGGCGTCGAGCTCTTTTTCGTCCTGAGCGGCTACCTGATCTACCGGGCGCTCATCCGAAACCCGAATTTCATCCCATTCATCAAGCGCCGCGCGCAGCGGATCTATCCCGCATTTCTGGTTGCCTTCGGCCTCGCGCTTGTGACGCATTTGGGTCGGGTCCCGAGCGGGGCTTTGGACGCGATCCGGTATATCGGCGAAAACGTGCTGCTGCTGCCAGGGCTCTTTCCAATCAGGCCGATTCTCACCGTGGGTTGGTCGCTCAGCTATGAAATGTTTTTCTATGTGGCGACCGCGGTCTTCGTTGTCATCATCGCGCGGCATCAATGGCCGCGCTGGGCCCGGGTTGCGGGCATCCTGACGTTCGCTGCGTCCATTCTTGCCTTCGCGGAGCATGGAGCGCCGTATCGGATGCTGCCGTTCTTCGCGGGAATGCTTCTGGTCGAGCTTGGCGGCCTGTCGGTGCCGGGGTGGATTGCGCTCGGCGCTCCGGTGGTGGCGTTTTCTCTTGCGCATGTGGCACAGCTTCATGGCGCGCTTCTCGAGCTTACGCATACCGCGGCATTTTTCCTACTTTGCGCCGGCTGCTTCAGGGATCGCGATATTGCCGGGAGCGTGTTTCGTTGGACGCCGCTCCGCTGGCTCGGGAATATCTCCTACTCGTACTACCTCATGCACGCCTTCGTCGTCGTCGCGATGGTCCGCATCGCGGAACTCGTCGGCGCGACGGCGGTTTCGAACTCGGCGTTTTGGACGCTGATTGTGCCGGTTTTCGCCCTCTCGCTGCTGCCCGCTGCGGCGCTGTTTGTGACGGTCGAGAAGCCCTTCTCCCTGCAGCCCGAACGTCGGAGAGACGTCAGCCCGATATTGATAGCGCGGTCACGAGACCCCGCCTCTCCGCGAAACGCTTTCTCACGCTGAGCCCCTGGGGCTGATCGGCAATCGGGGTCGAAGCTCAATATCGCCGATCGCCACGGGTCAGCGGTCGGCGTGCCGCCGAGCGTTCGCAGCCGGGGCACCAGGGTGCGCTGTCGCGTGGCGAAATTCCGGGGCCTTCACCATCTTACCGGCCATCTCGCGTGCACAATCGATGAACAGCTTTGCCTCGGGAGTCAGCAGCTGATTCTTGCGCGTGACGATCGCGACCGGCAAGGAAGCGAAGGTCGCATCCACCGGCAGCGCTTTCAGCACCGGCTGACGCGCATTGAACAGCCGCAGCATCGACGCCGGAATAAGCGAGACGAAATCCGTTCGCGTCAGAAGGTGGATGCGCAGGTGAAACGAGAAGGAGACGATGGTCGGCCGCGGCGTCTCGAGGCCGCGCGCGTGAAAGGCGGCCGCCACGGGGGCGTTCAGCACCTCGTTGGGCGGCGTCAGGATCCATGCAGCGTGGGCAAGCTCGGCAAGGCCGAGCTTGCGGCGGCGCGCCCACCGGCTCTGCACGCCCGCAACGATATGCAGCGGCTCGTCGAACAGAACCTCGGCGGCGAGACCTTCCTCGGCAAAAGGCCGCGCGATGCGGCCGATCATCAGATCGACATGCCGTTCGCGCAGCTCGCGAAACTCCAAGGTCACGGTCTGGGCCTGCGCCACCCGCAACACCATCCGGGGATAGCGGCGGCTGAATTCTTCGGCCACCGCCGGAAGCAGCCCGGCCGCGATCGATTCCGGACAGCCGACGCGGACCTCGCCGGCGGTGGGGTCGGCGAGGAATGCGATTTCATTGATGCCCTGGCGCAGCTCGTCGAAGACCGCGAGGCCGCGCCGCGCGAGGGCGCGGCCGAAAGCCGTGGGCTCGATGCCGCGCGGGCTGCGGTCGAGGAGGCGCGCCCCGACCGCGCGTTCGAGATCCGCCACCGATTTCGATATCGCCGGTTGCGAAATGGATAGATGCGCGGCGGCCTTTGCCATGCTGCCCCACTGCACCACCGCCAGGAGGATGTGCAAATCGCGCAGGGTCAGGCGCCGGCCGACGCGGCGTTCCCAGCTGGCGATCGGATCGGGCATAACTCTCCGGTTATGGCGCTAGCGTCAGGAAGAATTTCCTGTTTATCTGAAGGCCCGCTACCCTTCAAACATTATCTGGGCCCGGGCGCGCTGCCCGCGCTCGGCGCCCCCGCCGGAACGAGGATAGGGTCATGCTTACGCTCTACCATTACTGGAGCTCGGTCTGCTCGCAGAAGGTGCGGATTTGCCTCGCCGAAAAGAAGCTCGCCTATACGAGCCGGCACATCGATCTGTTCACCTTCGAGCATTGGGAGCCGTTCTATCGCAAGATCAATCCGAAAGGGGTCGTGCCGGCGCTCGATCATGACGGCAAGATCATCATCGAGTCGAACGTCATCCTCGAATATCTCGAGGATCTTTTCCCGGAGGTCGCGCTGCGGCCGAGCGGCGCCTATGACAAGGCGCAGATGCGGCTGTGGATCTTCAATTCCGAGGAGATCGCGCACGCCAACGTCAACACCGCCTCGCACAATCCGCGGCATGCGGTGCGTCTTAAGCAAAAGCCGTACACGCCCGAACAACTCGACCGGGCGGCGGCCAACTGCCCCAATCCAATCATCATGGCGCGGTTTCTGCACCGGCAGGCGCATGGCGTATCGGACGCGGAGGAAAACCAGGCCTATACGGCGCTCGACTATCTGCTCGGCATGATGGAAGAGACGCTCGCCGCCTCGCCCTGGCTTGCCGGCGCGGCCTATTCCTTGGCCGATATCGCGATCGCGCCGTTCATCAACCGCATTGAGGTGCTGAAGCGTCCCGAGATGGTCGGCGCCGCAAGGCGGCCGCGGCTGGCGGATTGGTGGCAGCGCGTCCAGGCGCGGCCGGCCTTCAAAGAGGCCTTCGCTTTCACCAATCCCGACAAAAGCGATCCGATCAAGCGGTGAGGCGGCGGCGGAGCGATGAGCAATCCGATGGGCGCATTCACCTTCCCGCCGCCATGGGGTTCAGCCGATCTTCACTGTTTGATCGGAATAGTTGACGGTCAGGCTGATCGAGCCCTCGTTGAGGCTCCAGCGGAACAGCTTGTAGTGCCGCAGCCCGGCCTTATGGAAAACGTCCTGGTCGAGAATCGCGCGCGCTTCGGCGAAGGACGCGGCGCGAATCACGAACATCCCCTTGGTCGGCTTGTCCATCGCCTCCTCTTGCAGCGGCCCGGCGCCGAACAGGATTCCGCGCCGCTCGAGGTCGATCTGACCGAGGATGTGGTCGTGGAGCTTTTCGCTCAGCCCCGGACCGCTCAAGGGTTCGGTGATGGCGATGTAAAGCTCCTTGTGCAGCAGCCCGGCGAGAATTTGATCGAGCGGCTTTTGGTTTTGCGGCATGTCGGTCCTCCCTCGGCGGATAAAATGCGTGCCGCGAAGGCGGCGCTTTCCGTCGATGCGCAAAACATTGCCGGGACGAAAGGCCGGACGCAATGACCGCGCGCGCAATTTCCCGTGTGCTGGTGGTTGGCGGCGGTCTTGCCGGCATGACGCTCGCGACCGCTCTCGCCCGTGCGGGCGTGAGCGTCGATCTCGTTGAAATCCAGCCGCGCTGGCAAGTCTTGGGCGTCGGCATCTCGGTCCAGGGTCCGACGCTGCGCGCGCTGCGCACCATCGGACTGCTCGAAGCCTGCATCGATGCGGGCTTCGGCTATAGCCGGGTGGTCGATTGCGATCAGAGCGGCAAGGTCTTCGGCATCGTCGATCTGCCGCGCCTCCTCGGCTCGGACTACCCCGCCTGCGTCGGCATGATGCGCCCGGCGCTCCATGACGTCCTCTTCGCCGTGATGACGGCGGCGGGCATCGCACCACGACTCGGCCTGACTGTCGATGCGCTGAACGAGCAGCCCGATGCGATCGAGGCGCGCTTCAGCGATGGCAGCCGCGCCGCCTACGATCTCGTCGTCGGCGCGGATGGCGCCTATTCAAAGATCCGCCGCTTGCTGTTTGGCGATCGTTTCGCGCCGCGTTACACCGGCCAGGCGGTCTGGCGCGCGATGACGCCGCGCCCGTCCGAGGTGACCGCGCGCACCGCCTATTACGGGCCGCGGCACAAGGCCGGATTCAACCCGGTTTCCGCCAGCGAGATGTATGTCTATCTTGTCCAGAACGTGACCGGCGATCCGCGCCTCGAGCCCGAGCGCTGGCCCGCGGTGATGCGCGGGCTGTTGAGCGATTTCGGCGGGCTCATGGGCGAGGTGCGCGACACGATCACCGATCCGGCGCGCATCGTCTACCGTCCGGTCGAGTTGCTGTTGCTGCCCCTTCCCTGGCATCGCGGCCGCGCCGTGCTGATCGGCGATGCCGTGCACACCGCTCCGCCGCAGCTCGCCAGCGGCGCTGCGATCGCGATCGAAGACGCAATCGTGCTCGCCGAGATGCTGGGCAGCGGCGCGCCGATCGGCACGATTCTCGAAGGCTTCGCCGCGCGCCGTTACGAGCGGTGCCGCCTCGTCGTCGAAAACTCGTATCAGTTGGGCGAATGGGAAAAGAGCCCGGATATGCCGGGCGCCGATCCCGTGCGCTTGCAAAGCGAATCCTTCGCCGCGCTTGCCAAGCCCATCTGAGATTTGGAGGAGGAACACATGATTCGCACGCGGTTTTGCGATCTTCTCAAGCTCGAGCATCCGATCGCGCTGGGGGGAATGGGCTCGATCTACGCGCCCGCGCTGGTGGCCGCCGTCTCCTCGGCCGGCGGGCTCGGCGCAATGGGGTGTCATAATCTCAAGCCCGAGCAGGTGCGCGCCGGCGTGAGCGCGATCCGCGAACGGACCAACAAGCCGTTCGGGGTGAATTTTTTGCTGTTCGATCTCCGCGAGGACGCGTTCGCCGCGGCGCTCGAGCTGCGGCCGCCGGTGGTGGCCTTCGCTTGGCCACGGCCGGAGCAGGATCTCGAACCCTTCATTGCCCGCGCCCATGGTGCCGGCAGCAAGGTCACCTTCATGGCGGGCGGCGTGCCCGAGGCTCGGCGCGCCGCCGCGGCCGGCGCCGATGTGATCATCGCGCAAGGCACGGAAGGCGGCGGCCATGTTGGCTGGCAGGCGAGCCTGCCGCTCATCCCCATGGTCGTCGACGCGGTGGCGCCGGTGCCCGTGCTGGCCGCGGGCGGCATCGCCGACGGGCGCGGCCTTGCCGCCGCGCTG
>DATEKH010000024.1:0-38452 GCA_035277525.1 Allostellaceae bacterium | reverse complement strand
TGGCATCGGCGCCGAGCAGGCGGCGCTGCAGCTCGAGCCGGGCCGACGCCGCCTGCGCCGGCTCGAGCAGACCGCGCGCCACCTCGCGCTCGAGCTCCGCCAGCTGATCGCGATAGACCGCGCGGTCGAATGAGCTGCGCTCGCGCGGCGCCTTGGCCGGCCGCACCAGCGGGCCCAGCACCATCAGCAGCACGATCGCGGTGATGCCGACGAAAAGCGCGGCCAGTTCCATCAGGAACGATCCCGGTTGAGCTCGGGCTCGGTCAGAAGGCGCTGCAGATCGCGCTGCTCGCTTTCGGAGAGCGGCGCGGCCTCGGCAATCCGCTTGTGCCGGCGCAGATAGACGAGGCCGCCGGCCGCAGCAAGGAGCAGCAGCCCCAGCGGCCCGAACCACAGCACATAGGTCGCAGGCTCGACCGGCGGCTTCAGCAGCACGAAATCGCCGTAGCGGTCGGTGAGGAACTTGACCGCCTGCGCATCCGTGTCGCCGGCCGCGATGCGCTGGCGCAACAGCACGCGCAGATCATGCGCCAGCGGCGCATTCGATTCATCGATGGTCTCGTTCTGGCAAACGACGCAGCGCAACTGCTCGCTCAAGGCGCGGGCGCGTGCCTCGAGCGCCGGATCGGCGAGGCGCTCGCTCGGCTCGACCGCCAACGAGGTACCGCCGAGCGCGGCGACGAGGACGAGGATCGCCAAAATCCGCTTCACGAATGCGCCAGCTTTTGGATGAGCGGCAGCAATTTGCGCGCGATATCGCTCTCGGTGAGCGGCCCGACGAAGCGCAGGCGGATGCGGCCTTGGCGATCGATGACATAGGTTTCGGGCACGCCATAGACGCCGAAATCGATCGCGGTGCGCCCGCTTTCATCGAGCCCGACGGCGCGATAGGGGTCGCCGTATTGCTTGAGGAAAAGCTGCGCATCCTCGGGCTTGTCCTTATAGGCGATGCCATAGAGCGGCGTCTTGCTCGCGGCGGCAAAGCGCATCAGCACGGCATGCTCGTCGCGGCACGGCTCGCACCAGGAGGCAAAGAAATTAACGAGCGCGACCTCGCCCTTGAAGCTGTCGAGCTTCAAGCCGGGATCGCCGGCAAACCCGGCGAGCGCGAATTGCGGAGCGGGCTTGTCGATCAGCGCCGAAGGCAGGAGCGACGGGTCGCGGTTCGGATTGAGCGCCAGCACGAAATAGGCGGCGACGCAGAGAAAGAGCGCGACCGGCAAGAGATAGAGAAGACGCCGCACGGGAGCCTAGTCTCCGGCTGCCGGATGGCCCAGCGGCGCGCGCCGACGCGCCGCGACGCCGACGCGCCAGCGCCGGTCGAAGAGACTCAGCATCCCGCCCGCGGCCATGAGCACGGCGCCCATCCAGATCCAGGGCGTCAAAGGCTTCCAATAGGCGCGAATGGTCGAGCCGCCCTTGCTGTCGGGGTCGCCGAGCGCGACATAGAGATCGGCGAGGAAGTTGGTGCGGATCGCGGTGAGGCTCGTCGTCTGCTGCTGCAGCGCGAAGAAACGCCGCTCGGGATGGAGAACCGCAATGAGCTCGCCGCCGCGCATCACCTCGATGGTCGCGCGGTCGGCGACGAAATTGGGCCCCTGGACCTTCTCGGTTCCGTCATAGCGCAGCTGATAGCCGGCAAGGGCGATCGTGTCGCCGGGATGGAGCAGCTCGATGCGCTCGACCGCGAAGGCCGAGGCGGCGATTCCCGCGACGCTGACGGCGAGCCCCACATGCGCGAGTGTCATGCCATAGGCGGCGCGCGGCAGGCTCAGGGCGCGGCGCCAGGTCTCGGGCCAAGGGGCGCGAAAGAGCCTCACCCGCTCGGCCCATTCGCTGAGCGCGCCGACCGCAACCCAGGCGGCAAGCGCAAGCCCAAAAAGCGCGAGAATGGGCTTGAAGCCCGCAAGATATAGCCCGACGAGCACGGTTGCGAGCGCTGCCGCAAAGGCGATCCATAGACGCTGCAGCGCGCCGAGAAGATCGCCGCGCTTCCAGGCGAGGAACGGCCCGGCCGCGACCGCGAGCAGCACCGGAACCATCAGCGGCACGAAGGTCCGGTCGAAGAACGGAAAGCCGACCGACACCTTGGGCCCGCCCACCGCATCGAGGAAGAGAGGATAGAGCGTGCCGAGAAACACCGTCGCCGCCGCGGTCGCGAGCAGCACGTTGTTGAGCACGAGCGCTCCCTCGCGCGAGATCGGCGCGAAGAGGCCGCCGCCGCCCAAGGCCGGCGCGCGCACCGCGTAAAGCGTCAGCGATCCGCCGATGGCGATGACGAGCAATCCGAGGATGAAGGTTCCGCGCGCCGGATCGACCGCGAAAGCGTGGACCGAGGTCAAGACGCCCGAGCGCACGAGGAAGGTGCCGATGAGCGACAGCGAGAAGGTGACGATCGCCAACAGGATGGTCCAGCTTTTGAGGGCGTCGCGCTTCTCAACCACGATCGCCGAATGGAGCAGCGCCGTGCCGACGAGCCAGGGCATGAAGGATGCGTTCTCGACCGGATCCCAGAACCACCAGCCGCCCCAGCCGAGCGTGTAATAGGCCCACCAGCTCCCCATCGCGATGCCAATGGTGAGCGTGCACCAGGCGGCGAGAGTCCAGGGCCTGACCCAGCGCGCCCAGGCGGCATCGACGCGGCCCTCGATCAAGGCCGCGACCGCAAAGGAAAAGGCGATCGAGAAGCCGACATAGCCCAGGTAGAGAAACGGCGGGTGGAAAGCGAGGCCGGGATCCTGCAGCACCGGGTTCATGCCTTGGCCGTCCAAGGGCGCCGGATGAATGCGCGTGAACGGATCGGAGGTGAGCACGATGAAGGTGAGAAAGCCGACGCCGATCATGCCCTGGACGGCAAGGACGCGCGCGCGCAACCCTGGCGGCAGATTGTCGCCGAACAGCGCGACCGCCGCGCCGAACAGCGACAGGATCAGCACCCAGAGCAGCATCGATCCTTCGTGATTGCCCCAGACGCCGGTGATCTTGTAAAGCATCGGCTTGGCCGCCGCGCTGTTCTCGGCGACGTTCAAGACCGAGAAATCCGACACGACATAGGCATGAACGAGCGCGACGAAGGCGCCGGCGATGAGGAGGAACTGCGCCACTGCCGCGCTCTGTCCAACCGCCATCAATCCGGCATGGCCGCGCGCCGCGCCCCAGAGCGGCAGCGAAGCCTGGATGAGCGCGAGGCAGAGCGCGAGGATCAGGGCGAACTGGCCAAGCTCGGCGATCATGGGGTCTCTTTGCTGATGGCGGTCGGTGCGGCGGTTTCCTGCCAATGGCCACTGCGCTTCAAGGCATCGACGACTTCGGGCGGCATGTATTTCTCGTCGTGCTTCGCCAGCACGGTGGCGGCGCGAAAGGTGCCGTGCTCGAGCTTGCCTTCGGCGACGACGCCCTGGCCTTCGCGAAACAGATCGGGCACGTCGCCCTGATAGGTCACGGGCACCGCCGTCTTGCCATCGGTCACTTGGAAATCGAGCGTGCGGCCGTCGGCCTCGCGCCGCACGCTGCCTTGCGCGACCAGGCCGCCGATGCGGATATAGCGCCCATCCGGCACGTGCTGGGCGCTGATGTCGGTCGGGCTGTAGAAGAAGACGAGATTATCGCTGAAGGCCGAGAGCACCAGGGCGGTGGCGACGCCCAGAAGCGCGACGCCGCCGATCACGACATAAAGACGCCGCCGCTTTCGGGTCATCGACGCTGCTTCTCCGCCGCCCGCAATTCGCGCTGGCGCTTGCGATAGGTCGCGAGACTCTGGACGAGCAACCCGCCCATGACAATCACCGCGGTCGCAAAAGCCGGCCAGACGAAGCGCGCATAGCCGCCCATCGCAAGAAAGTGATCGACCGTCGCCATCTCACGCGGCCAGGCTTTGGCTTTGCTGGATGCGCAGGGCGCGCAGTTTCGCCGCCATCAGCGCGCTGCGCATGCGCAACAGCAAGAGCGTGACGAAAAACAGCGTGAAGCCCACCGCCATGACCAAGAGCGGCCACAGCATCGATGGCGCGATGGTCGGCCCGCCCAGGCGGAACACGCTCGCCGGCTGATGCAGCGTGTTCCACCAATCGACCGAGAATTTGATGATCGGCAGATTGACGGCGCCGACCAGCGCGAGGATCGCGCCGGCGCGGTTGCCGCGCGTCGGCTCGTCGAACGCATTGATGAGCGCGATATAGCCGAGATAGAGAAAGAACAGCACCAGCACCGAGGTCAGCCGCGCGTCCCACACCCAAAACGTGCCCCACATCGGCTTGCCCCAGAGCGAGCCCGAGACGAGGCAGACGAGGGTGAACCCCGCGCCCACAGGCGCCGATTCCCTGGCGGCGATGTCGGCCAGGGGATGGCGCCAGATGAGCGCGACCGCGCTCGAGACCGCCATCACCGCGTAAACGAAGCTCGCCATCCACGCCGCCGGAACATGGACATACATGATGCGTACCGCCTCGCCCTGCTGGTAATCGGGCGGCGCGATGAAGAGCGCGAGCCAGGTGCCGACGCCGAGCAGGATCGCGGTGGCGACGGCGCACCAGGGCAAGAGCTTGCCCGACCAGTTCATGAAACGGTTGGGATTGGCGAGACGCAACATGGCAACCACTCTGAAAAGGCGCCGCTCGAGGCGGCGTCATTCTACCGCCTGGCGCAAGGCGCCGGCAGCGGCAAAAGGAACCAGCGCCAAGGCCGCGACCAGCAGCGCCGCGAGCAGCAGAAGATGCGGCCGCGCGCCCAGTCCCTCGATCTCGGCTTCGACTGCGGCGACGCCGAAGATCAGAACCGGGATATAGAGCGGCAGCACCATCAGTGACAACAGCACGCCGCCGCGGCGCGCGCCGAGCGATAAGGCAGCGCCGATCGCGCCCAAAAGGCTGAGGATCGGCGTGCCCAGCGCCATGCCCAGGATCAAGGCGGGATAGCCTGCCAGATCGAGATGCAGCAGCAGCCCCAAGAGCGGCGCCACCAGCGTGAGCGGCAAGCCGGTGACCAGCCAATGCGCGAGGCATTTCGCCAGAACTTGAGCTTCGAGCGGCAGGGGCAGGAGGACCAGCGCCTCGAGGCTGCCATCCTCGTAATCGGCCTGGAAGAGGCGCTCCAAGGACAAGAGCGCCGCCAGCAGCGCGGTCACCCAGATGATGCCGGCGGCGATGCGTTGGAGCAGCTCCGGCGCGGGGCCGACGCCGAATGGGAAGAGAATGACCGTCAGCACGAAAAACCCGATCACCATCGCGGCGTCGCCGCCTTGCCGGAGCGCAAGCCGCAAATCGCGCGCGACGAGGAGAAAGAACTTGCTCATGCTTCGACCGCGTCGCCGATCTCTTGCCGCGTCGGACGGAACGCGGCGAGCGAGAGCGTGGCCGCGTCCGCGATATCGAGCGCGGCGTGGGTCGAGAGCACGACATTGCCGCCGGCGTCGCGATGCGCGGTGATCGCCGACAGCAGCTGAGCGGCGGCCTCGGCGTCGAGCCCGGTCAAGGGCTCGTCGAGCAGCCATAACGGCGCCGGGCTGGCGATGAGGCGCGCCAGCGCAAGCCGCCGCTTTTGCCCGGCCGAAAGATAGCGGCAGGGCAGTTGCGCCACTGTCGCGAGCCCGAATTGCGCGAGCACCTCCAAGCCGTCGCGCATGGGTCGGTCGGAGGAAGCGCGCATCCCCGCCCAGAAGCGCAGGCTTTCCTCGACCGATAAAGCGGGCTTCACCGCGTCGGCATGGCCGATGAAATGGACCCGCGCGCGATGCGCCTCGCGATCCTCGGCGATGTCGGCGCCGTTCCAGGACAGCTTTCCGCGGAGCGCCGGCGTCAGTCCCGCCATGACGCGCAACAGGCTCGATTTGCCGCTGCCATTGGGCCCGACCAGGATGAGCGCGCCGCCTGGTTTGAGCTCGAAGCCGAGCCGGGAAAAGATCAGCCGCTCGCCGCGGCGACATGCGAGACCCTCGCCGGCGAAGCCGGAAGCGTCGGGGTTGGCGAAGGCGGGAAGATCGGGCTCAGACATTGCGGCGCGCGATTGTGCCGCTTCGGTCGGAGCAAAGAAAGCCGCGTTGTGCGCGGGATTTCGCAAAAGAAAGGCGGCCTCGGTCGGGGGAACCGAGGCCGCATAGCGAGCGGTCGGGGGGAATGACCGCTACGGAGAGGGAGAAAAGCCTTTACCTCTCTCGCCGGGGTCTATCAAAGCGCGGGAATGAGACGCCGTGACGAAAGAATCGTGGCGAAACAAAGATTTCTGCGCTTGCGTCGGCCTGCAGGCATACCCCTTAAGCCCATGTTTCCGACCGTCTTTTCCCGATTTGGCGGGTTCGGCGTTGCGCCGCCGCGGTCGAACTTGATCTCGCACCGCAAAGGCGGTAGCAGCACATAGAGAGAAAGCGCCCCGACAAGGAGATCTGCTGTGTCCGTTACCGGCCAGGATTCGCTGAAAGCCCGCCGCACGCTCAGCGTTGCCGGCAAGTCTTATGATTATTTCAGCCTCGAGGCCGCTGCCAAGGCCGCCGGCTTGGGCGATATTTCGCGCTTGCCCTTCTCGATGAAGGTTCTGCTCGAGAACCTCGTCCGCCTCGAGAATGGCCGCACCGTGACGGTCGACGACATCAAGTCTATGGCGACATGGCTCAAGACGCGCAGCTCCGAGCGCGAGATCGCATTTTTACCCGCGCGCGTGCTGATGCAGGACCTGACCGGCGTGCCGGCGGTGGTCGATCTTGCGGCAATGCGCGAAGCGATGGTGAAGCTCGGCGGCGATCCGAAGAAGATCAACCCGCTCGCGCCGGTCGATCTCGTCATCGATCATTCGGTGATGGTCGACAATTTCGGCAACCCGCAAGCCTTCCGCAACAATGTGAAGGTCGAGTTCGAGCGCAACCAGGAGCGCTACATCTTCCTGCGATGGGGCCAGAGCACCTTCGACAATTTCCGGGTCGTGCCGCCGGGCACCGGCATTTGCCATCAGGTCAATCTCGAATATCTGGGCCAGGTGGTCTGGACCACGGAGGAGAAGGGCAAGACCATCGCCTATCCCGACACGCTGGTGGGCACGGACAGCCACACCACCATGGTCAACGGGCTTTCGGTGCTCGGCTGGGGCGTGGGCGGCATCGAGGCCGAAGCGGCGATGCTGGGGCAGCCGATCTCGATGGTGCTTCCCGAAGTGGTCGGCGTCCGCATGAGCGGCGCGCTGCGCGAAGGCGCCACCGCCACCGACCTTGTCCTGACCGTGACGCAGATGCTGCGCAAGAAAGGCGTGGTCGGCCGCTTCGTCGAATTCTATGGCCCGGGGATTGCGAGCCTACCGCTCGCCGACCGCGCCACGATCGGCAACATGTCGCCCGAATACGGCGCGACCTGCGGCTTCTTTCCGATCGATGCCGAGACCATCCGCTACCTGAAGCTGACCGGCCGCGATCCCGCCCGCATCGCGCTGGTCGAGGCCTATGCCAAAGCGCAAGGGCTGTGGCATGACGAGAACGCGCCCGATCCGGTCTTCACCGACATGCTCGAGCTGGATCTCGGCACGGTCGAGCCTTCGCTCGCCGGCCCGCGCCGGCCGCAAGATCGGGTCGCGCTGTCGGGGGTGCCGAAGAATTTCGCCACCGAGTTGCCGAAGCTCGCGGCAAGCCGCAAGGCGGGGGCAAAGGGCGAGGTCGCGGTCAAAGGCGCCAACTATTCGCTGAAGGACGGCGCGGTGGTGATCGCCGCCATCACCTCCTGCACCAACACCTCCAATCCCAGCGTCATGCTGGGCGCCGGCCTCCTGGCGCGCAACGCCCTGAAGCGCGGCTTGAAGGTCAAGCCCTGGGTCAAGACCTCGCTCGCGCCCGGAAGCCAAGTGGTGAGCGACTATTACGCCGCGTCGGGCTTGCAGCAGGATCTCGACGCGCTCGGCTTCAACCTCGTCGGCTATGGCTGCACCACCTGCATCGGCAATTCCGGACCGCTGCCGGGCCCGATCGCAGACGCGGTCGATGAGGGCGATCTCGTCGTCGCGGGCGTGCTCTCGGGCAACCGCAATTTCGAGGGCCGCATCCATCCGCAGGTGCGCGCGAATTACCTGGCGTCGCCGCCGCTCGTCGTCGCCTATGCGCTTGCCGGCTCCGTCAACATGGATCTGGCGCACGATTCCTTGGGCGAGGATGCCGACGGCAAAGCGGTTTATCTGAAGGATATCTGGCCTTCCAATCGCGAGATCGCCGACACGGTCAGGCGCGCCGTCAACGACACGATGTTCAAGAAGCGCTACGGTAACGTGTTCGAGGGGCCCGAGGAATGGAAGAAGGTGCCGCTCGTTTCGGGCATGACCTTCAGCTGGGATCCGGGCTCGACCTATCTCGCGCGCCCGCCTTATTTCGAGAACATGCCGAAAGAGCCGGGCCCGTTGAGCGACATCGCGGGAGCGCGCGAATTGGCGCTGTTCGGCGACAGCATCACCACCGACCACATCTCGCCCGCGAGCTCGATCAAGAAGGACAGCCCGGCCGGGCAATATCTGATCGAGCACCAAGTCCGGCCGCAGGACTTCAATTCCTACGGCGCGCGGCGCGGCACGCATCAGGTGATGATGCGCGGCACCTTCGCCAATATTCGCATCAGGAACGAGATGGTTCCGGGCGTCGAAGGCGGCGTCACCAAGCACCAGCCCGACGGCAAGGTCATGCCGATCTACGACGCGGCGATGCTCTATCAGAAGGAAAACGTGCCGCTCGTCGTCATCGGCGGCAAGGAATACGGCACCGGCTCATCGCGCGATTGGGCGGCCAAGGGCACGAAGCTCTTGGGCGTGCGCGCGGTGATCGTCGAGAGCTTCGAGCGCATCCATCGCTCGAACCTGGTCGGGATGGCGGTGCTGCCCTTGCAGTTCAACGACGGCATGACACGCCAGACCTTGAAGCTCGACGGCACCGAGCGCTTCGATATTCTCGGCATCGCTCAGGGCTTGAAGCCGCGCGCCGAGCTGCTCTGCCGGATTCACCGCGCCAATGGCAAGACCGACGAGATCAAGCTGCTTTGCCGCATCGACACGCTCGACGAGCTCGAATATTTCCGCCATGGCGGCATCCTGCAATACGTGCTGCGCAGCATGATGAAGGCTTAGCTTTAAGCCGTAAGCCATAAGCTTTAAGCATCTTCCAGCTTAGAGCTTATAGCTAACAGCTAACGGCTCATAGCTAGCCGGCAGCAACTATTTCATCGGCGAGAACGATGTCGGGATCAGGATCTGGCTTTCCTGCGCGATGAGCGGCGAGGGCTGCGGCCCGTTCTTGAGGTAGGCCTGCCAGGCCGGGTCTTTCGCCATCGCGCCGCGCCGTGCTTCGCGGTCGGCGAGGGATTCGTATTTCCACATATGGATGATGCGGTTGAGCGTGCCGATCTCGCAGGTGAAGAAGCCGACGAGGCCACCCAAATATCGCTGCTGCACCGGCAATCCGTGCTTCTCGTAATGATCGAGCCATTGTGCGGCCGTGCCTGGATGCGCTGTATAAGTGCGGACTTCGAGAATCATCGCCTTCCTCCCGACGGTTATGCTTGCCATGATTAACGCAAGCGCGAGCGTATCCGGCTCGCTTCTATGGTCAAGCGCAGGCTGGCACTGGCATCACCCTCTTGTGAAAGCTAGTGTCTGGCGCGGTGTGCCGCCCCGGCGCAGGATGCTTGGCATGATTCCCCGCCTTTTGGCTTGCTTGCTCATGGCGCCGATGATGATCGGCGCCGCGCGCGCCGATCCCTCGCCGATCGTCGTCGAGCTTTTCACCTCGCAAGGCTGCAGCTCCTGTCCGCCCGCCGACAAATATCTCGGCGAGCTCGCCAAGCGCCCGGATCTTCTCCCGCTCGCCTTCCATGTCGAATATTGGAACTATATCGGCTGGCCCGATCCTTATTCGAAACCTTGGGCAACGCGTCGGCAGCGCGACTATTCCGCGCGCCTGAAGCAGCGTTTCGTTTATACGCCCGAAATGGTGGTGCAGGGCGAGAGCGAAGCCGTGGGCTCCGAGCGCGAGACGGTCGAGGCTTTGATCCGCGCCGCCGCGGCGAAGCGCCTGCCGCACCCTGAGCTCACGCTACATTGGCGCAGCGATGGCGCGCTCATCGCCGATCTCGGCGACGGCAAGTCGCCGCCCGGCGAGCCGGCGACGGTGTGGCTCGTCGGCTATGACAGCCTTCACACCAACCCCGTGCTGGCGGGCGAAAACGAAGGCAAGGTTGCCTGGGATCACAACGCGGTGCGAAGCTTCCGCCGGCTCGGCTCCTGGGCAGGGTGGTCGGAGCAACTCGTCGTGCCGCCCGACGAGGCGAGCAAGCTCAGCAATTATGCGGTGGCGGTGCTGCTGCAACTCGACGGCACCGGCCCGATTCTCACGGCGGCGAGCATCGACCTGCCGAAGAAGTAAAGCCTAGTCGTGCTGCGCCGCTCATCGGCGTCACAGCGGCACGGAATCAGGATTGCCGGCACGACGCGCGAGATCGTCGGCGCCCCACCTCACCCTCCCGCTTGCGCGGGTCCCTCCCTCTCCGCCCCTCAGGGGCGGAGAGGGTTGGGGTGAGGTGGGGCGAGGCACGGATGTGCGATTGGCGGCGCTATGCAGTCAACCCCTTGGCGAGCACGGCGGAAAGGCGTTTGGCGAAGGCCGCGGGATCGGGCAGCGGCTCGCCTTCCAGGATGCGGGCCTGATCCAAGAGGATCCAGGCGAAATCGCCGAGCGCGTCCGCCGCGCCGTCTTTCCCCGCGAGCTTTAAGAGCTGCGCGATCAGCGCATGCTTGGGATTGATCTCGAGGATGCGCTTTGAATCGGCGGCCAGCTGGCGGTGCTGGCGCAACAGCCGCTCGAGATGGATATCCATGTCATGCTCATCGGCGATGAGGCACACAGCGCTGTCGGTGAGGCGCTTCGAGGCGCGCACATCCTTGACCGCGTCGCCCAGCGCAAGCTTCAGCACCGCGATCAGCGCGGCGACATCGCCCTTGGGCTTGTCGTCCGCATCCTCCTTCTTGTCGGCGGCGGCGATCTTGTCGAGATCGGCGGCGCCGCGCGTGACCGATTTGAACTCCTTCTTCTTGTACACGCCGACGGCCGAGGTCCAGAACTCGTCGACCGGATCCGTCAGATAAAGCACCTCGATGCCGCGCGCGCGGAAGCCCTCGAGTTGCGGGCTCTTTGCGACCACTTCGATGGTGTCGCCCGCGATGGTGTAGATCGCCTCCTGCCCGGGCTTCATGCGCTGGGCATAGTCCTCGAGCGAGACCAGCCCCTCGCCCGCGGTCGAACGAAAGCGCGCCAGCTCGAGGATCGCGTCGCTGCTCTCGCGGTCCTCATAAATGCCTTCCTTCAACACCGCACCGAAATTCCCCCAGAACTTCGCATAGTCTTGAGGATCATCCTTGGCTTTCTTCGCGAGCTCGCCCAGCACGCGCTTGACGATCTGGCCGCGCATGCGCGCGAGCGTCGGATTGTTTTGCAGCATCTCGCGGCTGACATTGAGCGGCAGATCTTCGCTGTCGACGATGCCGCGCAAAAAGCGCAGATAGGGCGGCAGCAGCTCCTGCGCGTCCTCGGTGATGAAGATGCGGCGGACATAGAGCTTGACGCGGTGTTTGCGGGCCGGATCGAACAGATCGAACGGCGCGCCGCTGGGTACGAACAGCAAGGTCGTGTACTCGAACACGCCTTCCGCCTTGGCGTGCAAGGTGAGCCAGGGCTCGTCGAAAGCGTGCCCGACATGGTGATAGAACTCGTTGTACTGCTCGGCGGTGATCTCGGCTTTGGGCCGCATCCAGAGCGCCGAGGCCGAGTTGAGCGTCTTCTCCACGCCGGCGTGGTCGAGCACGATCGGCAAGGCGATATGGTCGGAATATTTCTTGACGATCGCCTCGAGCCGCGCCGGCGTCGTGTATTGCTCGTCGGCCTCGTTCAGATGGAGGGTGATGGTGGTGCCGCGGCCCGCCCGCTCGGCCTCCTCGATCGTGAACTGGCCCTTGCCGTCCGAAACCCAGCGATGCGCGATCGCCTCGCCGGCTTTCCGCGAGACCACCTCGACCTCGCGCGCGACCATGAAGGCGGAATAAAAGCCGACGCCAAACTGGCCGATGAGCGCAAGATCGGCCTTTTGGTCGCCCGAGAATTGCTTCATGAACTGGGCGGTGCCGGATCGCGCGATGGTGCCGAGATTGTCGATCATCTCCTGCCGGCTCATGCCGATGCCGTTATCGGCGACCACAAGCGTGCGCTTTTTCTCGTCGGGCTCGAGCACAACGCGGAAATTCGCGTCGCCCGCGATCAATTGCGGCTCGGTAAGCGCCTGATAGCGCAGCCGGTCGCAGGCGTCGGATGCGTTGGAAATAAGCTCGCGCAGGAAGATTTCCTTCTCGCTGTAAAGCGAATGCGCGACGATCTCCAAGAGGCGGCTTACCTCCGCCTGGAATTCGCGTTTCTCCGTGGTCATCCCGCCCCCATTGCACAACCGCCGGAGATATGTGGCGGCGGGCGCGGCGATGCAAGGTCTCTTGAGGCCGCGGGCGGCATGCTAGACTCTCGGCCATGAGCTACGTGCAGCGCGTTCTCCAGCCCGGCGAGGCTGTGATCTATGCGACCCGCCTCCATTGGCTGGTCTTCTTCCGGACGGGTCTGTTCGCGACCCTGGCGCTGATCGCCTTTGGCTACGCCGAGTCCGAGAGCGATCTCCACCTGCCGCTCCTGATCCTCGCCGGGGTTCTCGCTGTGGCTGCGCTGCTCGACGGCGCGGTGGCGGCGCTGAAGCGTGTCACCACCGAATTCGCGGTCACCGACCGCCGCATCATCTATAAGCGCGGGATCGTCGGCCGCTACACGATCGAGATGGCGCGCGCCAAGGTCGAAACCGTCGACGTCCAGCAGGGCCTCGCCGGCCGCGCCCTCAACTACGGGACGATCATCGTGCGCGGCACGGGCGGCGGGCTGGAGCCGATCCGGAACGTCGAGAGCCCGTTGCGGCTCCGCAGCGCCATTCTCGCTCAGTAGCAGCCGGCGGCCGATTGCCCGACCGACGCGCCAACCGCGGCGCCGCTCAGGATGCCCACAAGCGTCGCGGCGGTATTACCCGAGGCATGGCCGAATTGCGAGCCGATGAGGCCGCCCGTCGCGGCACCGATGAGGCCGCCCACGACCGCGCCATTGCCGCAGGCGACCGCGCGAGCCGGGAAGGGCGCCGGGGCGTAATAGGCGGCCGGCGGAGGCGCTGCATAGGCCGGCGACGGGGCGTAGACCACCGGCGGGTAGGCGGGGGCGGCATAGACCGGGGCGGCATAGACCGGGCCGGCATAGACCGGCGCCGGTGCGACCACGACCGGGCGGCGCCAATCGTCGCGGTCGCGGTACCCATCCGCATGCCGCGACTCGCCGCGAGCGTGATGCCAGCCATCGGCCAGAGCCGGGCTTGCCGCCAGCGGCACGGCCAGGGCGGCGGCGGCCAGGGCGAAGACGGCGGTCTTCGAGCGCCAGGACCGGAGCGAAAAGCGGATCATCTGGACCTCCTTTGGGTCTTCAAAAAATGCCCTATGCCAGGGCTATACGGGCGCTGCCCCGCCCAAAACCCTTTCCGCCGGATGAAATCGCTGTAATCCGCCGGGGCGCGCCCAGGCACTTGCCTTTTCGCCTGGGAAATCCGATGTTTTTCCCATGGGCGCTTTCACCCCGGTACCGCGGGTCCTGGCTGTCCTCGGGCCGACCAATACCGGCAAAACCCATCTCGCCATCGAGCGCATGCTCGGCCACCGCACGGGGATCATCGGCTTTCCGCTCCGTCTCCTCGCGCGCGAAAATTACGACCGGATCGTTGCCCTGAAAGGGTCGCGCGCGGTCGCGCTCATCACCGGCGAAGAAAAAATCGTTCCATCCAACCCGGCTTATTTCGTCTGCACCGCCGAATCGATGCCGCTCGACCGGCCGGTCGATTTTCTCGCGGTCGACGAAATCCAGCTCTGCGGCGATCCCGAGCGCGGCCATGTTTTCACCGACCGGCTGCTCCATGCGCGCGGCACCGACGAGACGATGTTTTTGGGTGCCGATACGATCCGGCCGCTGATGCGCCGCCTCGTGCCCGAGGCCGAATATATCAGCCGGCCGCGCTTCTCGACCTTGTCCTATGCGGGACCGAAGAAGATCACGCGCCTGCCGCCGCGCAGCGCGGTGGTGGCCTTCGCCGTCGCCGATGTCTTCGCCCTGGGCGAGCTGATGCGGCGCCAGCGCGGCGGAACCGCCGTGGTGCTGGGCGCGCTCAGCCCGCGCGCGCGCAACGCGCAAGTCGGTCTCTTCCAATCCGGCGAGGTCGATTATCTCGTCGCGACCGACGCGATCGGCATGGGCCTCAACATGGATCTCGACCATGTGGCGTTTGCCAAGCTTGCGAAGTTCGACGGGCGCGTGCCGCGGCGCCTCGCGGCGGCGGAGATCGCGCAGATCGCCGGCCGCGCCGGCCGACATATGAGCGACGGCACCTTCGGCACCACGGCCGAGCTCGGCCCGCTCGACGCCGAGATCGTCGAAGCGGTCGAGAATCACCGCTTTGACCCGCTGCCGCGCCTCTACTGGCGCAACGCCCGGCTCGATTACCGCTCGCTGGTTGCGCTTCTGAAAAGCCTGGAACAGCCGCCGCGCATGCCGGGCCTCGTTCCGGCGCGCGAAGCCGACGATCACCTGACCTTGGCGGCGCTGGCGAAGCTGCCCGACATCGCCGCCGCCGCGAGCCATCCCGGCTCGGTGCGGCTCCTATGGGAAGTGTGCCAGATTCCCGATTTCCGCAAAGTCATGAGCGACACCCATGCGCGGCTTGTGGCGCAGATCTATCGCCATCTTGTCGGCCGCGCAGGGCGGCTGCCGGTCGATTGGGTGGCGGCGCAGGTCAACCGGCTCGACCGCACGGATGGCGACATCGACACGCTGATGGCGCGCATCGCGCATATCCGCACCTGGACCTATATCGCGCACCGTCCGGACTGGCTCGCCGATTCGACCGCGTGGCAGGAACGGGCGCGCGCGATCGAGGACAATCTCTCGGACGCACTCCATGACCGCATCACGCAGCGCTTCGTCGATCGCCGCTCGGCATTCCTGGTGCGTCAGCTCGCCTCGGCGCGCGAGCTCCTCGCCTCGGTGAGTCGCGACGGCGAGGTGAAGGTCGAAGGCCATCCGGTCGGGCGTCTTGCCGGCTTCCGCTTCATTCCCGACGCCGCAGACGGAGGCGAAGCGGCAAAGACGCTGCTGACCGCCGCCAATCGCGTGCTGCGCGGCGAGATCGATACGCGGGCAAAGAGCCTCGCGGCTGCGGCGGACAGCGAGTTCGAACTCGACCGCAGGGGCAGGTTCTTGTGGCGCGGCGGCGCGGTCGGGCGGCTCATCGCCGGCGACAGCGCCATCGAGCCGCGCGTCGAGGCCTTGCCGAGCGATTTTCTCGATGGCGGCTTGCGCGAGATCGTGCGGCGGCGGCTCGCGCTTTATTGGCGCATGTTGCTGCGTCAGCGTCTCGGTGCGCTGATGCGCGCGCGCCAGGCCGAGCTCGTTGGACCGGCGCGCGGCCTCGTGTTCCAGCTGTGCGAAGCGCTCGGCACGCTGCCGGCGAAGGCGGTGGCGGCGCAACGCGCCGCGTTGCGTCGCGGCGACCGCAAGACGCTGGCGCGTCTCGGCGTCAGGCTCGGCACGGAAACGGTCTATCTCGACGGCATCCTGAAACGCGGGGCGGCGGATTTCGCTGCCATGCTGTGGGCGGTGAAGGAGGGCGAGCCTGCGCCCGCTTTGCCCGACAACGTTGCCGCGCCGCGCGATCCGGACATTTCGGAGGCGGCTTATGCCGCGATGGGCTATCGCGTCCTCGGCCCGCGGGTTCTGCGCGTCGACCGGCTCGAGCGTTTGGCGGCGGCGGCGCGGCGGCTGGCGCATAAGGGTCCGTTCGGGCCCGATGCAGAGCTCGCGGCGCTCGCCGGCTGCGCTCCCGATCAGCTCGCCGGCATGCTGGCCGCGCTGTCCTATCGCGCGGTCAGCGGTGGCGGCGGCGTCACGTTTCATTTGCGCCGCGCGGCGAAAGCACGCAGACGCAAGCACCGGCCGCCGCAGTCCGACAGCCCCTTTGCCAAACTTGCCGCGCTGCGCCTGGTGCAATGAAAGCCGATCCGCTGCAGAACGGCGTCCCCTCGTTGCGTCTCGACAAATGGCTCTGGTTCGCCCGGCTCGCGCGCACGCGCTCGTTGGCGGCGAAACTCTGCGCCTCGGGTTGCGTCGCCATTGGCAGCCATGGGGCGGCCAAGCCTCATCATCCGCTGCGCGTCGGCGACGCGGTGACGCTCGATTTGCCGCGGCTGCGACGCGTGTTGATCGTGCGCGCCTTGGGCGAACGTCGCGGCCCGGCGGCCGAGGCGCGGCAGCTCTATGACGAGCAATCCTCCTGCGCGAAAGTCGAGACGGCGGCGGCCTGGGTTTCGCTCTTTGCCGAGGAGGACGAGACGCTCGACGATCAGCGCCGGACGCAGAGCTTGTAGGGCCCGAGGTCGAGGTGAATGTGGTTGGCGTGGTCGCTGTCGGAATCGGGCGTCAGCACCTCGTTGAAATAGCGGCAGGCCATCTGTGCGACGGCGTGCAAAAACCGGCCGTCGCGGTCGCGCCTTGACCACGCCTCCTTGACCAGAACCTTGCGACCATCGGCGAGCTCGAACCCGGCGACATCCAACGCCAATCCGCGCGCATGCTCGCTCTCGCGGCCGGTGCTCGTCGTACGGCAGCTATACGCACCGAAATGAAGGATGGTCTTGACATCCTCGCCGAAATAGCGCTGCGCGAGCGGATGCAAGGCTTCGCGCTCGAACCGGTCGAATTGAAGAATGAAACCGCAGCTCGCGATGGCCGGCTGGTTGAAGGGAATGGTCGCGGCAACGACCTCGACCGGCGCTTCGACGCGGCAGGCCGGAGGGGTGCCGGGCGCCAGGGTCGCAGCCTGATAGCGCACGCCGAGCCGATCGAGCTCGGCGAGGCACCGCGCGGCGTCCCGGCTGGCAAGCGGCGGCGGCCTTGTCGTGCAGGCGGCGAGCGCGAGAAGCGCCGCGGCGAGAAAGCCAACGCGCCATGCCGATCGCACAGCGGAGGAGGTGATCGTCATCGCCGCTTTTATATTACAATGCTTCGCCGCGACCGAAGCGTCGCGGCTGTGGAGCGGGCAGCTTGAGCATGGACGGCGCGTCGCATAGGGATTTCTCCGGCTTTTCCGGATCGCGCGTGGCGATCACGGGCGGGCTGGGCTTTATCGGCTCGGCCCTCGCCGCGCGGCTCGTGGGGCTCGGCGCCAGGGTTTTGCTGATCGACAGCCTTGCCCCCAATTACGGCGGCAATCTGTTCAACATCGAGCCGATTCGTGATCGGGTCGAGGTGGCGATCCTCGATATTCGCGAGATCGAGCGCGTCAAGCCGCTGCTCGAAGGCTGCGATCACTTGTTCAACCTCGCCGGCCAGACGAGCCATCTCGATTCGATGCACGATCCGGTGACCGACCTCGAGATCAACAGCCTCGCCCAGTTGACCCTGCTCGAGGCGTGCCGCGCCATCTGCCCCGCCGCCACGATCGTCTTCGCCTCGACCCGCCAGATCTATGGCCGGCCGCTTTACCTGCCGGTCGACGAGAAGCACGGGCTTCATCCGGTCGACGTCAACGGCATCAACAAGATGGCCGGCGAGGCCTATCACACCTTGTATCACGAGGTGTATGGGCTGAAGGCAAGCTCGCTGCGCCTCACCAACACCTACGGGCCGCGCATGCGCGTCAAGGATGCGCGCCAGACTTTCGTCGGCGTGTGGCTGCGCGCCATCCTCGAAGGCAAGCCCTTCGAGGTCTGGGGCGGCGCGCAGAAGCGCGACTTCACCTATGTCGACGACGCGGTCGAGGCCTTCCTCCTTGCCGCGGTTACGCCCGAAACCAAGGGCAAGGTGTTCAATCTCGGCGGCGAGGCGCCCGTGAGCCTGACCGAACTTGCCGGAGTTTTGGTGGCGGCGAATGGGGGCGGGCGCTATGTCGAGCGCGAATTCCCCGCCGAGAGGCGCCGCATCGATATCGGCGACTACTACGCCGATGACCGGCTGTTCCGCGGCGTCACGGGCTGGGAACCGCGCGTGCCGCTGGGCGAGGGCCTCAAGCGCTCGCTCGCCTATTTCCGCGACCATATGGTGCATTATGTCTGAGCCGCCGATTCCCCAGGCCGACCCGAAAGCCGGCTATCTCGCGCAAAAGGAGGCGCTCGACGCTGCGGCCGCGCGGGTGCTGGCCGGCGGGCGTTATGTGCTGGGGCCTGAAACCCAGGGCTTCGAGCGCGAATTCGCCGCCTATATCGGCTGCCGGTTCGCGATCGGCGTCGCCAGCGGAACCGAGGCGCTGGTGCTTGCCCTGAAAGCGCTGCAGCTCGCGCCCGGCGACTACGTGGCCACGGTGTCGCACACCGCCGTCGCCACCGTGGCCGCGATCGAGCTCGCGGGCGCGCGGCCGCTGCTCATCGACATCGATCCTCGGACTTTGACGCTCGACGCCGCGGAATTCGCGCGCGCCTTGGCCAAGCCGCCCGGCCGCATCGCCGCGGTAATCCCGGTCCATCTCTATGGCCTCGCGGCCGATCTGCGGGCGATCCTCGACCTGGCGCGTGAGCACGAAGTCCGCGTCATCGAGGATTGCGCCCAGAGCCACGGCGCCTTGCTCGCGGGCAAGCGTCTCGGCAGTTTCGGCGACCTCGCCGCTTTCAGCTTCTATCCGACCAAGAATCTGGGCGCTTTCGGCGACGGCGGCGCGGTTGCGACCAATGCCCCGGACCTCGCCGCGCGCCTTGCCGAGCTGCGCGAATATGGCTGGCGCGAGCGCTATGTCAGCCATCTCGCCGGCATGAATTCGCGCCTCGACGAGCTCCAGGCGGCGTTCCTGCGCGTGAAGTTGCGGCGGCTCGATGTCGACAATGCCTCTCGCCAGGCGATTGCCGGCGCTTATGACGAAGGCTTGCGCGGGCTGGGCCTCGATCTGCCGGCGCGGCGCGCGGGCGCAACCCATGTGTTCCACCAATATGTCGTGCGCACGCGTCGGCGCGACGCGTTGCAAGCGGAGCTCAAGACGCGCGGCATCGGCACGAATATCCACTATCCTCAACCAGTGCATCTCCAGCCGGCCTATCGCGGCCGTGTTGCGATGGGGCCGAGCGGCCTTCAGGAGAGCGAGCGCGCGGCCCGGGAGGTGCTGAGCCTGCCGATGCTTCCGCAGCTCCGGGAGGAGCAGGTCGCGCGCGTCATCGCGGCGATGACGGAATTCAGCTCCGGCTGACGATGCTCGGCTGATGGTGCCGCTCGGCGGGCTCGCTGCGGCTAACGTCGCGCACGATCGATTGCGGCTTGCGGTTGATGGTGAGATAGAGCCGGCCGAGATACTCGCCGATGATGCCGAGCATGATGAGCTGAACGCCGAGCAGGAGCAGCGTCGCGGCGGTGAGCGAGGCCCAGCCCGGCGGCGTGCGGCTTATCAGCGCTTCGGCGACGACCCAGACGAAGCCGATGAGTCCCAGAGCGCTGAGCACGAAGCCGGTCACGGTCGCGATGCGCAAGGGCATGACCGAGAAATTGACGAACATGCTGAGCCACAGCCGGGTCAGCCGCGTCAGGGTGTAATTGGAGCGTCCGGCATGGCGCGGAAGGTGCTCGACTTCGAGCGTGCCGATGCTTTGCGTCGCTTGGAGAATGAGGCCGTCGACATAGGGGAAAGGGCCCTCGTAGCGGATCACTTGGTCGACGACAAAGGCGCTGACGCAGCGGAAGCTCGACAGGTAGAGATCCTTCGGCTTGTCGAGCACGAAATTGGCGACGCGATTGGCGAATCGGCTGCCGAGATTGCGCCAGGCCGAGTGCTGCTTTTTGGCGTAATAGGTGTAGATCACGTCCTTGCCGGTCGTCTGCGCATGTCGCAGGAGGCGCAGAACTTCGCCTGGCGGATTCTGCAGATCATCGTCCATGGTGATGACATGCGCGCCGCGTGCCTCGCGCAAGCCAGCCATCACCGCATTGTGCTCGCCGAAATTGCGCGCGAGATCGACGACCGTGATCGGAACGCGCGCCTTGGCCTGAAGCCGGCGGCATTCCTCGAGGCTGCGGTCGGGGCTGCAATCATTGACGAGCACGATTTCATGCCCGCCCGAAACCTCGAGCGATTCGAGCGCCTCGACGAGCTCGCCGATGCTCGCGGCGCCGTTATAGACCGGGATGACGACGCTCAGGGCCAGGCTCATGGTCTCACCGCCGTAGCAAGGATCGACCCGCCGAAGGGAAAGCGCAAGCCATGTGCGCCGAGCCAGGCTTCGAGCGCCAGGGCCGCGCGGAACAAGGCTTCGACGGGCATCGGCAGGAGCGCCACGTCGCTTGCATCGGTCTTGCGGATGAGGCGCTGCGCGACCATGAGGGGAAAGAGCAGGCTGTTCCAATAGCCAATGCGGATGCGCGCATAGCCGCCCTCATGCAACAGCGCGCGCACCTCGCGGCCGGCGAAGCGGCGCACATTGTCGACCGCCCGGTCATGGTTCGAGAACAGCCAACGATAGGCCGGCAGGTTCAACACGACGATCCCTCCCGGCTTGAGGCAGGCGCGAATGCTGGCAAGGGCCGGCGCCGGCTCGACCCCGCGATGGCACAGGACATCGGCGCTGAAGATCGCATCGAACGAGCCCTCCGTGAAGGGCAGCGCCGCAATCGAGGCGACGGCGATCGCGCCGCCGCTTTTGGCGCGCGCCACGGCGGCGGCGAGCGGATCGAGCTCGACCCCGACGCATCGCGCCTGCGGCAGCGTGCGCTTGAGGCGCGACAGGAATCCGCCCGTGCCGCAACCGGCATCGAGAAGCGCGAGCGCGCGACCCGGCTGTGCCGCGCGCCGCCACGCCGCGATCAGATTTCCGTGCAATCCGCGGAACCACCAGCCTTGCCCTTCGACCGCGGCAAGGCGCTCATATTCGCCGCGCTCCACGATTGTCCGGACCCGGCCGCGTCGCCTCGCGTCACCGGCCGCCGGCGAGCAGCGCGGGCCGCTCGCCGGCGACGATGGCGCGGCGGTCGAGCACGACCGAGAGCACCGTGCCGAGACGCTCGACCCGGTAAATCTCGGTGCCCGGCAGCGATTTGTCGCAATCGTCCTTGGTGAAGGCGATGAAGAAATCGGCGTTGTCGCGATCCGGGGTGTAGATGAAGTTGGACGGAAAATAATAAGCCGCCGAGCCGGGCGGGCCGCAGACCGCAACGGTGAAGTCGTGATCGCCGAAATCGGCGCCATATTCGGCCTTGAGATGCTCGCGCAAGCCGTGCACGGCTTCGGCATAGGAATTCGCCCAATAGTCGAGCTTGAAGAGTCCTTGAGCGCCCTCAGTGCCGCCGATGAAGGCGTTGTAATAGACATATTCGTCCGGGTGCAGCCGCGCCATGATGCCGATATGCGCGGCGCCATAGAGCGCGAGCGCCGCGTAGGCAAAGCGGCGCCAGTGCCTCGTCTTAATGCGTTCGAGCGCGCGATCGGCGAGCAGCGCTGCGACCACCGCGATCAGCGGCAGCACGAAAATGAAATGGCGCATGCCGTCGAACAGCACCGCCTTGATCGCGATTGCGTAACCGACCGGAAAGGCGACCGCGAACGCGACCATGAAGCGGCCGATGACGCGGTCGCGTCCGAGCGCGCTGAAATGGTCGCGCATCGCCCAGAGCGCGATGAAAGGCGCGACCAAGAACAGGATGAGCACGAGCTCGGGCAAGGCCAGCAGGATATGCACCGGAAGATAGGCCCAAGGCAGATCCGTTGCCGGGAAGTAATGGCCGGCGAAGAGAGTGCGGAAGGGGAAGGTCTCGTGCGAGAAGGTGGCAAGCGCCGCGAGCGGATGCTCGATTGGCCCATGCTGCGCCCACGGCCAGAAGATCAGCATCACCGGATAGGCGACGGCGATCACAGGCGCAAAAACACGGCAAAGACAGAGGCCGCCCTCCGTCATCAGGAGCTGGGGCTTGCGCGTCTCGATCGCGCGCCACAGCGTGTAGAGCCCGAGCATCACGCCGAGATAAGCGAGGAGCAGCAAGCCGCCGACGCGCACGCCGAGGGTGAGGCCGCAGGCGATGCCGAGCCGCAGCAGCAGCGATGCCGGCGGCCGCGGCAGCTTCGGCAAGATCAGCACAAAATAATAGATCGACCAGACGAAGCCCGCGGCAAACGGAATGTCCTTCGGGTTGTTGAACATCTGGCCGTAGTAATTGGGCGTGAGCACGAGGAAGAGCGCGGCGATGAAGCCGGCGCGCGGGCCGCCCAGGGCGCGGCCGAGCTTCCAGGCGCCGATCAACCCGATCACCCCGACGACGCCGTTCAGCAAATGGCGAGTCTCGTAAGTGCCGAAGGGCGAAACCAGGTTCAGCGCCGCCGCGATCGAATCGAACGCTGCGCCGTAATTGAACAGATCGAGCCAGTGCAGGCTGCGCAGATCGGTGAAGCCCGAGAGGTAATAGTTCAGCACGAAGACGCCGTACCAGCGATGAACGTCCTCGTCCCAGGTGACGCCGTAATCCTGAAAGGTCAGCAGCACGAGGAGCGTCGCGACGAAGAACAGCATCAGCGCGAGCGCGTCCCAGGATGGGCGCGGCAAACGCGCCGCCAGGCTGCCGGTTGGCGCCGGCCGGGGACGCAGCTCAATGACGCTCATTGCTAAGGCGCTCTCCACGCAAAGACCTGCCGGCTAGAGGCCGGTCTGTTCCATCATCGTTCCAACAACGCGATCGCTGGTGAAAAATTCCGCCGCCAGCCGCCGCGCCGCCCGGGCATGGCGATTATAGTCCTTGCCGATCGCGGTCACTGCAGCCAAGGCCCCCTCGCTATCGATATAATCGAACAGACCCTCTCCCACCGGATAGAACCGGCTGAACTCGGTCGCCATGGTTACCACGGGTCGGCCGGAGGCAAGATAGCAAACGCTGCGATCGCTGAACCAACCGCTTTTCGGCCGCACGTAAATATCCTTGGCGACCGTGAACTCGCCGCGCGAGCCGCGAATGAAGTCGCCATACTCGTCGAGGCCGGCGGAAATCGGCCGCGGATCGGCGAGACGCCAGCCTTTGCCGCGGACCAGGGTTTCGACCTCGGCCGTGGGCGGCAGCATGGCCATGGTGAAGCATTCCCCGCTGCGCTGCGGCAAATCGAGAAAGCGCAGGAAATTGACATGCTTCGACCAGACATAGCGCTCGCCCCCGAATTCGATGTCCTTGCCCTTGTTCTCCCAGGTCGCGATCGTCGAAAAGCATTCGGGCGCGGCCGGAGCTTCGGGCCAGAGATCGAGCACCACGGGCGGCCGGGTCGGCTTCCAGGGAATGCCGCAGAGCGGCACGATCCAGCCCGGTCCGCCGACATTCTCGCCATAGGTGTAGAAATGCGTATGCGCGTCGAGATAGAGGCGCGCCGCGGGATCGGCTTTGGCGTATTTGATCTGCTCATAGACCGGGTCGGTGTCGATCATGATGCGCACGGGGCACGCCATGTGCTCCTCGCGCAGCTTCGTCGCGCCGCAGAGATTGATCAGCGCGTCAGCTTCCTTGAGCAGCGCGAAGACGCGCTCGCGCGAAAGCCCGTGATAGACGTCGTTGATCGCGTCCCAATACGCCCAACGCCCGCCGAGGCCGAAGCGCTCCATCGCTCGCTTCAAGTAGTCGACGTTATAGGCGCAATCCATCATCACGCTGTTGACGCGCGGATCGTAAGGGTTGGCGCCGTGATTCTCGACATACCATGGCTCGAAGCCGAGCCGCTCGAGGCCCACGAGATACTGGAGCGCCTGCCACGCGATGCCGGCCAGGGGCATTTGCGCGACGAAATGCAGCAGAACCACTTTGCCGCGCTTGGCCATGGGTCAGCCAAGATTCGTCGGCGGAGCTTCGGGGTAAGCGATCGCGACGACCTCGATCGTCTCGATGCCGCCCGGCGTCGTCAGCTCGACCAGATCGCCTGCTCGCGCCCTCAACAGCGCGCGCGCGATAGGCGACACCCAGCTAACGCGGCCGGCGCCCGAATCCGCCTCGTCGATGCCGACGATGGTGATGGTCCGCTCCGCGCCGTCATCATTGGCGTAGCGGACGGTTGCGCCGAAGAAGACCTGGGCGCGGTTCTTCTGCTGCGCCGGATCGACCACCTCCGCGATCTCGAGACGCTTTGTCAGAAAGCGCAGGCGGCGATCGATCTCGCGCAAGCGCTGCTTGCCGTAGATGTAATCGCCGTTCTCCGAGCGGTCGCCATTGCCCGCGGCCCAGGCGACGGTCTCGACAATTTTCGGCCGCTCGACGCGCGAGAGATGACGCAGCTCCTCGCGCAACCGCGCGAAGCCCTCGGGCGTGATGTAATTCTTTGCGCCCGCCGGCAAGGACGGCCCGCTCTCGGGCGCGTCGTCATCGGCCGCGTCGGTTTCTCGCGTAAACGCCTTGCTCATCTCGGCCCCGAATTTATCGGCTCGGCTCTCGCGCGTCGAGCAAGGCATAGACATCCCCCGCGCCTTCTTCGGGCGCGATCTGCCGCAATTCCGCCATCATTTCCGCGGCGCCGCGCCATCGCATCGAGGGCAGTCGCAAGCTTTCGCCGGGCGAGCGGTTGAAGCGATAGGTGCCGAGGCGGCCAAGGCGCGCAATGGCCGCCAACGCGGGCTCGAGCGCCGCCGGCAGATATTCGAGCGACAGGGCCCGCAGCGGCTGCGACAAGCCCTCGAGCACCCGATCCTCGTAGCCCTCGACGTCGATCTTGCAAAAAGCGGGAACGCCATGCGCCGTGATCAGACCATCGAGGGTCAAAACCTCGACCGCGATGCGCTCGCACCAGCGCGCACCGCGGAAGCCGGGGCTTGCGCCGGCTTCGCGGATGAAATCGGGGGAGAGCGTGGCAATGGTGAGATTCAGCGGATCGACCGCAAGCTCGGCGCGGCCGCGAGCGGCGCCGAGCGCGGCCGGCACGAGCGTGACGCGCGGATCGCCGCCAAAGCGTTGCGCCAGCCGCGCCAGCAACACCGGCTGCGGCTCGACCGCCACGACGCGCGCGCCGAGCTTCAAGAATGTCGCCGTGCGGTCGCCCAAATGCGCGCCGACATCGAAGCACAGATCGCCATGCGCCACGAATTGCCGGTAGAACAGGCGCGCGCGCCGCAGCTTCGGCACATTCGCACGATAGATGAGGCAAGAGCGCGCCAAGCCATAGGAGCGGCGCAATGCCGAGAGGATCGCGGCGGCGTCTGCCATGCCGCAAGCCTAGGCGGAAAGCCGCGGCGAGGCATCACGAATGTGCCAAAAACCCGCATTCTGCAAAGGGTTGAACGCCTAAAAAGCGCATGCTAGGCAGAGCCATGATCGATCGGCTGTTCGTGTGGTTGAAGGAAGGGGGTCAGGATCTTTCGCGAGGAAAAGACGAGCTGCAGCTCGCCGTTGCCGCTTTGCTTTTGGAAGCGGCCGTCGTGGTGGATGGCCGGTTCGACGAAGCCGAGCGCAACGCCATACTCGGGATCGTGGAACGCCGTTTCGGATTGGCAGCAGCAGATGCCGAAGCCTTGCTCGCGGCGGCCAAGGAGCGTGTCGAAAGCTCCGCGCAGCTCTTCCGCTTCACCAGCACGATCAACGAGCGGCTCGCGCGCGAGCGTCGGATCGAGGTGATCGAGATGCTGTGGCAGGTGGCTTATGCCGACGGCGTGCTCGACCCGCTCGAAGACAGCCTATTGCGCCGCGTCGCGGGCTTGATCGATGTGTCGGATCGCGATCGCGGCGATGCCAAGCGGCGCGTGTTGCGCGGGCTGGGCCTCGACCGGGCGGAATGAAACCTTGCCAACTCAGAGTGATGCATCATGACCTATGTCGTCAACGAAGCCTGCATCAAGTGCAAATACATGGATTGCGTGGAGGTCTGCCCTGTGGACTGCTTCTACGAGGGCGAGAACATGCTGGTGATCCATCCCGATGAATGCATCGATTGCGGCGTGTGCGAGCCGGAATGCCCGGCCGAGGCGATCGTGCCGGATAGCGAGCCCGCCGCCGAGAAATGGGTCGAGATCAATCGGCAATATGCCTCCACCTGGCCGAACATCACGCGCAAGGGGCCGCCGCCCGCCGATGCCGATGAGTGGAAGGGCGTTCCCGATAAGTTCGAAAAGGAATTCAGCCCCAACCCGGGCAAGCGCTGAAAAGCCTCGCGAACGACGGTAAAAAATCCAAGCAAATTAGAGGGTTGCGGCCGCCGCATGGCTCCGGCGCTGGTATTTGCAGCCGTTTTGTGCTAATTGTTACAAATGGCGCACGGGCGTGTGCGTCGGTCCCGGTGACATGGGTCCGGGTGAGTCTCAGCCGGTCGGGGGCGAGAGAAATCGCTTTTGGCCGGGACGTGGTTCCTTGTGCCTCACGGTCCCCGGCGGAGGAAGTCATGGCGGCGATTGCGAAAGAAGACAGACGTACGGCTGAAAAGCTCGGTTTCGGCACGGGCGACCTGGTCGTCTACCCAACCCACGGGGTCGGCAAGATCTTGACCGTCGAGAACCAGGAAATCGCCGGCTATTCCCTGAGCGTCTTCGTGGTTCATTTCGACAAGGACCGCATGACGTTGCGGGTTCCGGTGGCTAAGGCTAAGAATTCTGGCCTGCGCCGGCTCTCCACCCGCAAGGAGATGGAATTGGCCCTCGGCAAGCTCAAAGGCCGTTCGCGCGCCAAGCGCACCATGTGGAGCCGTCGCGCCCAGGAATACGAGGCCAAGATCAACTCCGGCGATCCCGCCTCGATCGCCGAGGTGGTTCGCGATCTTTACCGCAATGGCGGCCAGCCGGAGCAATCCTACAGCGAGCGCCAGATCTACCAGGCTGCGCTCGATCGGCTGGTGCGGGAATTCGCCGCGGTCGAAAAGATCGACGAAGACACGGCGGTCCGTCGCGTCGAGCAGATGCTGAGCGCGGCGTGACGGGGGCGCTCGAACGGGCGGCAATGCGCCGCCGCTAGACGGCGTGGCCCCGACTCCGCCCTGCGATTCGGAAATCTATGCCCGCTTTGCGCGCGCGCGGCGCGTATGGGCGGTGGGCTCGATCCATGGCGCCGCGGATCGTCTTGCGGTCTTGCACGCGAAGCTCGCGCCGCATCTCGATCCCGGCGACCGGCTGGTCTATCTCGGCAATTATCTCGGCGCGGGCACAGGCTCGGCCGCAACTCTCGACAGCCTCATCCTGTTTCGCCGTCTTTTCCTGGCGCGCCGCAACGCGTTTCTCGGCGACATTGCGTTCCTGCGCGGGGCGCAGGAGGAGATGTGGCAAAAGCTCTTGGAGCTGCAATTCGCGCCCAATCCGCGCGAGGTTTTGCCCTGGATGCTCGATCACGGCGTCGATAAGACGCTCACCTCCTACGGCATCAATGCGCGCGAGGGGCTGGCGGCCTGCCGCGAGGGCGTGCTCGCCATTACGCGCTGGACCGCGGCGCTGCGCAGCGCCATCGACGCGCGGCCTGGCCACCGGGTTTTCCTCAACAATCTGCGCCGCGCCGCCTTCACCGATGACGGCCAACTCCTGTTCGTCAATGCCGGCATCAATCCGAACCGTCCGCTCGATCTTCAGGGCGACCGCTTCTGGTGGGGCGACCGCGACATTCTCGAGCTTGCGGAGCCCTTCGCCGGTTTCCGGCGCGTCGTGCGCGGCTTTGACCGCGCCCATCGCGGCCTCGTCGAGACGCGCTATGCCGTGTCAATCGATGGCGGCGCCGGTTTCGGCGGCCAGCTGATCGCGGTTTGCGTTCTGCCCGACGGGTCGATCGCCGCGTGCATCGAAGCCTGATCGCGCTCCGCGCCGTCGCGCTCGCGCTGCTCCTCTTTGCTTCGCCGGCCCGCGCCGCGGCGCCCGCGCCCGATTTCGCGCCGGCCGGCACCGCCCGGGTCGCCGCCGTCGAATCCGACGCAACGCTCGATCTTGCCGATGGCCGAAAGCTGCGGCTCGCCGGGATTGACCTGCCGAGTCGCGGCGCGCTCGCGCGTCAGGCGCGGGACGCACTCAGCGATCTCGTGCTCCGCAAGGACATCGAGCTGCGCTCGGCCGGTGCGCCGCGCGATCGGCAAGGTCGCGTTCTCGCGCACATCTTTGTCGGCCCGATTTGGATCGAGGGCGAGCTACTCCGGCGCGGCCTCGCGCTGGTGCACGGCACCGCGGATACGCGCTTGGGCGTCGCAGCGATGCTGCGGCTCGAGCGCCAGGCGCGGCGCTATCGTCGGGGGCTCTGGGCCGATCCCGCCTATGCGATCATCGAGGCTGCGGACGCGGGCAAATTCGCCGGCTCCTTTCGGCTCGTCACCGGCACGGTCAGCGAAGCCGCCAAGACCAGCCGCGGGATCGTGCTGCGCTTCGGGCCCGAGGGTTCCGCAGCGCTCGCGGCGCTCATCGATGCGCGCGCGCTGAAGCTTTGCCAAGAGGCCGGCCTTGATCCGCTCGGCCTTCAGGGCAAGCGGCTTCTCCTTCGCGGCTTCATCGATGGCACGCGTCGGCCGCTCCTTGCCATCACCCATCCCGAGCAGATCGAAATCCTGCGCGCCAAGAAAACGGCCCCGGCGAAGCCGCCGGGGCCGTGAGATGCTTACCGCGTCCGATTGCCGCGGGTCAGGGCTGATCGGGCACGAGCGGCGGCGGGCCGCCAACCTCCTCCCAGATGCGGGTCATATAAGTCTGCTTGAAGCCGAAGAGGCCGACCACCGCGCCGATCGCCGCGATGCCGATCGGGTAATAGAGGCCGACCAGATGAATACCGGGAAAGGCAGCGGCCAACGAGGCGCCCATGAGCGGCACCACCCCGCCGAAGACGCCATTGCCGATGTGATAGGGCATTGACATCGAGCTGTAGCGGATGCGCGCCGGGAAGATCTCGACCAGAAACGCCGCGATCGGCCCGTACACCATGGTGACGAGGATCACCATGTAGAACACCAAGAGGCAGAGGATCGTCGGGTTGTCCTTGTAGGTCGTGAAAGCGGTGAAGACCGGGATATAGGTGAGCACCGCCAGCAGGAACCCCGCGATCATGATCGGCCGCCGGCCGATGCGATCGCTCAGCCAGCCGAAGAAGACGAAGAACGGCGCGCCGAACAGCAGCGCGATCATGAGGATCAGATAGACTTCGATATAGGGCAGCTTCAGCACGGCGGTCATATAGGTCAGGGCGTAGAACTGGCCCGTATACCAGACGACGCCTTCGGGCGCGGTTGCGCCGAAAAGCGCCAGCGCCATCAAGCCCCAGTTGCGCCCGCTGCTATAGGTCTCGAGAGCGGGATTAGCCGAGGTCTTGCCCTGGGTCTTGAGCCGGGCGTAGAGCGGCGATTCCGCAAGCTTCAGGCGGATATAGCCCGAGAGAATGACCAGCACGGCCGAGAGCAGGAACGGCCAGCGCCAGCCATAAGCGGTGAAGGCTGCGTCGCCCAGGCCCAAGCGGAAGGCGAGGATGACCACGAGGGCGATGACGATGCCCATGGTCGCGGTGGTCTGGATCCAGCTCGTATAGAAGCCGCGCTTCCCGTCGGGCGCATGCTCGGCGATATAGGTCGCGGCGCCGCCATATTCGCCGCCGAGCGCGAGGCCCTGCACGACGCGGCAGGTGACCAGCAGGATCGGCGCCAGCGTGCCGATCGTGTCGTAGGTCGGCAGGCAGCCGACCAGGAAGGTGGCAAGGCCCATCAGGACGAGGGTCAGCATGAAGGTGAATTTCCGGCCGACGAGATCGCCGAGATGTCCGAAGAGGAGCGCGCCGAACGGGCGCACCAGGAAGCCGGTCCAGAACACGGCCAGGCTCAAGATGAACGAGATCGTCGGGTCGATGTTCGGCGAGAAGAAATGCGTGCCAAAGAACCCGACCAGCACGCCATAGAGATAGAAATCGTACCACTCGATCAACGTGCCGACCGAGGACGCAGTTATAATGAAGCTCAGGCTTTGGCGCGGTTGTGGGCCGACGCGGCCCATCGTAGTCGCTGACACCGACATGGACGTTTCTCCCCGGAGAGTTTGCTCGCTCGACCTCTTTCCCGCCTTGCGCCGGCGGGAATCATTAAAAAGAGTTTAGCTTGGCTCGGAAAAGCCCGCAATGCGAGACAGGCGAACGGAACGGGACCGTTGCGCGGGACCGAGTCGCGGCGGCTGGCCCGGCTGGAGCCCCGTTTGCTATAAGCGCGCCACGCGTCCCCGTAGCTCAGCCGGATAGAGCAACAGTTTCCTAAACTGTGGGTCGGGTGTTCGAGTCACCCCGGGGACGCCACCCTGCGCTAAAGCTTCGGGCGGCGGGCCACCTCGAAGAGGCGGACTGCCACCAATGAAAAAACATGTAGGGTGTCCACCGGAGCCTTGGCGAAGGTGGACTGTGGGGTCCGTGTCGATCCGCGATCAAAAGGTCTGAGGGTGTGCGCCGCCGTCGATCAGGATGTTCTGTCCGGAAATGTAAGCCGCGTGCACGCTGCAGAGATAGGCGCACAGCTTGCCCAGCTCGGCCGGCTCGCCGAAGCGCTTCGCCGGCAGTTCGCTGCGCCGGGCGGCGAGCGCTTCTTCGGCCGTCCTGCCTTGCCGCATGCCGATGAAGGTGAAGTTGCTGACGAGCCGCTGGGTGGCGAAGGTGCCCGGGAGAATGTTGTTGACGGTGACATTGCGCGAGGCAACGCCGCGCACCAGGGTCGCGACGAGGCCATGCAGCCCCGCGCGCGCCGCCGCGCTCAAGCCCTGAACATCGATCGGGTGGCGGACGATGCTCGAGGTGATGTTGACGATGCGTCCGAAACCGCGCTCGGCCATGCCGTCGATATAGGCGCCGATCAGCGCGACCGGCGCGCGCAAATTCGTCGCCAGAGCCCGATCCCAGTCGGCCTCCGTCCATTGCTTGAGACCGCCGGGCGGCGGGCCGCCGGCGTTGTTGATGAGGATGTCGGGCGAGGGACACGCGCGCAGAATGATCTCGCGCCCATGCGGCGTGCCGAGATCGGCGGCGACAGGCGTGACGGAGACGCCGTATTGCGCGGCGATCGCGCGCGCGGCCTCGTTTAGAGACCCGGCATCGCGGCCGTTCAAGAACAGAGCGACGCCTTCGGCCGCGAGCGCTTCGGCGCAAGCGCGGCCCAACCCCTTGCTGCTGGCGCAGACCAGGGCGACGCGATCTTTGATCCCCAAATCCATCGGCGCTCCTAGACGGAAATCGAGGCCGCCTCGTCGAGGCTGGCGCGGGCGGTGCCGGTGACACCGATCCGGGTCATCGCACCATCTGGCTCGCGGACGGAAAGCCGCCGAACTTGAGAGCGAAGGGGCCGATCGCGCGCATGTCCATCTCGATGATGGTCGGGCCCCGCGCGTCCAAGGCCGCGGCGAACATCGCGGGAAACTCCGCGAGGTCGCGCACCGGACGGTGCGGAATGCCGAGGCTTTCGGCGAGCAGGCCGAAATGCGGCGACTTGATGTCGGCGTAGCATCGGCGGCCGCCATAGTCATGGTCTTGAATGTTGCGGATGACGCCGTAGCCGCCATCGTTCATCAAAAGGATGACGAGATCGGGCCGCGTCTCCGCCACCGTCGCGAGTTCGCCCAAGCTCAAAGCGAAGCCGCCGTCGCCGATGAGCGCGACCGTGCGCCGCCCGGGCGCGCCGAGCGCGGCGCCGAGCGCCATGGGCAGACCTTGTCCGATGCCGCCACCCATGGCGTGGACGGCGCTGCCGGCCCGACGCAGCAGCGGCGCGCGATTGCCCCAGATGCTGTTGGAGAGCGTGATATCCCGAACCCAAAGCGCGTCCGGCGGCATCTGGCGCGCGAGCGCGTCGAGCAACGCCGCATAAGGCCCGATGCTGGCGCGCAGCGCAGCTTCGGCGTCGCGGCGCGCGGCGACGATGTCCGCAACGAAACCCGGGTCGATTGCGCGCGCATGCGAGGCCAACCGCGTCGCCAGCGCATCGAGCACCGCCGCTGCATCGCCGCGGATGAACATGTCGCTGTCATAGCCCCGGCCTTCGGCGGCAGGGTCGGCGTCGATGCGAATGCGCGCGCGCGGCAAGGGCAGCCGATAGGTGCGCGTCTCGTTGCTGCGCAGATGCGACGCAACGACGAGCATCAGATCGACGCTCGCATAGAGCCGCTCGATGGCGGGCACGGCGGTGAAAGCGCCGAGGCTCGCCGGGTGATCCTCGGGAAGAATCCCGCGTCCCGCCGTGCTGCTGACGACGCCAAAGCCCATCTCGGCGAGCTTGCGGACGGCCGGCCCGGCATGGCGCGCCCCGCCGCCAAGCCAGATCAATGGCCGGCGCGCCTGGGCGATACGCTCGGCCGCTTTATCGACCAGCGCCGCATCGATGGCGGGCGGCGAAAGCGCGAGCGGCGCGAGGTCGGCGGGCGGCTCGATCAGGCTTTGCTGGACGTCGATCGGAATCTCGATGCTGACCGGCCCTGCCGGCGGCGTAAGTGCCAATTGCACCGCTTCGCGCAGCGTCTGCGCGGCTTGCGCCGGCTCGGCGATGCGGAACGCCGCCTTCGAGACCGCGCTCAGCATGCCGAGCTGATCGCGCGCCTCATGCAGAAAGCCGAACCCGCGATCGAGGAAGGGCGAATCGATCTGGCCGGTCAGATGCAAGAGCGGCGTGCCGGCGGTCGCGGCCTCGACCAGCGCGCCGGCGGCATTGCCCGCCGCGGTGCCGGTGCTGGTGACAACGGCGCCGAGCTTGCCGCTGACCCGCGCCGACGCATCCGCCATGTTCGTGGCGCCGGCCTCGCCGCGCGCCGGCACGAAGCGGATGCGGCCGCGGCGATGAAACGCGTCGAGAATCGGCATGTTGTGAATGCTGATCACGCCGAAAGCGAGCGCGACGCCACAGCCTTCGAGAAAAGCGGCGACGACGTCGCCGACCGTCATTTTGCCGTCGGACATCGAGGCGGAACCCCTCCTCCATAAATCGCGCCCACGTCGTCCCCTCGCCTTAGCTCGCTGCCTGGCGGATGAGCGCGTTGTCGCCCGCCGGCGCACCGAGCAGCGCCGAAATCGCCGCCGCCGCCGCGAGGACGCGATCCTTCAGCTCGCCATGCAGGTAGCGCGGATCGATCGCCGCATCGACCACGGTGACGTTGATGACCGCCGCGACGGCGCCGGTGCGATCGCGGACCGGCGCGGCGATGGCGGTGACACCGCGCTCGAAGAACGCGGTGCTGACGGCGTAACCGCGGCGCCGATCCTCGATCAACAGCGCCTCGAGCGCGGCGAGGCTGGTCGGCGTCTGGTCGGTATAGGCGGGCAGCGGCCCCTTTCCGTAAAGCGCGTGCAGCTCCGCCGCCGACAAATCCGCCAGCATCATCCGCCCCATCACCGTCGCATGCGCCGGGAGCGATGTCCCCACCGTGACATTGCTGATTGCGGTCGCACGCTGCGAGTGGCGGCTCAGATAGACGATCTCGGTGCCATTGCGAACCGCGAGATGGGTCGAGAGCTTGGTCTCGTTGTGAAGCCGAGCCAGAATCGGGTGCGAGAGCTGTACGATATCGAGCGAGGCGAGATATTCGTAGCCGATGGTCAGAACGGCGGGGCCGAGGGCGAAGAGGCTGGTACCGTCGACGCGCTGCAAAAAGCCCAGTTCTTCGAGCGTCGAGGTGAGACGATGCACGGTCGAGCGCGGGATGCCCAGCTCGCGGGCCATTTGGGGCGGCGTGATATGCGGCCGCGACCGCTTGAAAAGCCGCAGAATATTGAGCCCGCGCTCGAGGCCCGGCACCGCCGCGCTCGCAGCCTGATCTTTTGTCATCGCTTGGCCATCCCGGACATGAAACGCAACAGCGCGGCATCGAACCGCGCCGGATCTTCGACATAGGCGGCATGACCCAGATGCGGCAGGCTTTCATACCTTGCGCCGGCGATCGCCGCGGCCACGCGGCGGCAGCCCGCCTCGGGCGTAACCGTGTCGGCGCTGCCGCACAGCACCAAGCTCGGCACGGCGATGTGCGGCGCATCGGCGAAGATGTCGGCTTGGCCGAGCATGCGCACCGCCTGCCCATAACCCTCGGGGCGGAGGCTCCGCATCACGGCGCGGATTTTTTCGACCGCTTCGGCCGGGGCCGAAGGCGACAGAAGAATTGCGGCGCGCGCTTGCGCGAGGCCGTCGGGCCCGAGCCGCGCCATGCCGGCAAGGCGTTCTTCCGTCTTATGCAGCCTCGCTTCCGCGGGCAAGGAACCGTAACCCGCGGCTGGCGAGGCGAGCACGAGACACTCGATGCGGCTAGCTTCGTGAAGCCGGCAGAAAGCCGCGGCCATGAGCGCGCCCAAGGAGTGGCCGACGAGCGCGAAGCGGTCAAGCTCAAGCGCCGCGGCGAAAGCGGCAAGCGCCTTGGCATAATCCGCAGCGGCGGGCGCGGCTGCGGCAAGCGGGTCGGATTCGCCATAACCGGGCGCGTCCCAGGCAACCACGCGATATCCGCGCGGCGGCAAGCTTGCGAGCTGCGCCGTCCAGGAGAGCGATCCCGAACCGATGCCGTGTAGCAACACCAGCGCCGGTGCTTCCGGGGCGCCGGCCTCGCGGTAAGAAATTACGCGCCCGCCCGCCCGCAGCCGACGCAGGGCAGGCGTTTCGGACACGGCTTCCGCCGCGGCAGGCTGCAAAATCCTGGCCAATTGAAGCCCCTGGCGACCCAGCCCTTACTTGCGCTTGATCTTGGCGAGCGGATGATCCGGCGGATAAGTCGGCGTGACCGGCTTTGACGCGCCCAGCATCACGCACATCAGGGCATCCTCGTCGCTGTCGTTGCGCAGGCCGCGATAGACCCCGGCCGGCACCGAGCAGAGGTCGCGCTCGCCGAGCTCGGTCTGCCAGCTCTGTCCGTCCTTTTCGAAGAACAGGCGGATCGAGCCGCGGATCATGAAGAACACTTCTTCGACGTCGGTATGGATGTGGAGCGGCCCCTCGCAATGCGCGGGCAGCAGCATGGTCGAAAAAGTGAAATGCTCGGCCGGCACGGCGTTGGCATCATCGGCAATGCCGGTGCCGCCGGTGCCGATATAGCGCAGCTGCGCGCGGCGATATTTCGGGTCGAAATCCGCCTGAAACTTGAGTGCGTCCCAATCGTAGCTCCGCGTTTCGAGTCGCGCGATGCGGCTCTTCAGCAGGGTCTCGAGATCGTTCGATCGCATCGCGGTGTTGGTCTTCTCGGCAAGAGCGCTCATATCTTGGTCTCCTTCATCAGTTCATCACGAAGCCGCCGTTCACCGGCAGAAGCTGACCGGTGACGAAGTCGGCGGCGTCCGACAGCAGGAATAGGACCGCGCCGACCACGTCCGCCGGCATTTGCCGGCGGCTCATCGCGCGGTTCTCGACGTAAAGCCGGTGCCTTTCGGCCGGAACATACTCGGTCGCTTCGACGATGGTGAGGCCGGGGGCGATGGCGTTGACGGCGATGCCGTCCGGCCCGAGCTCGCGCGCGAGCGACCGGGTCATGGCGATGACGGCACCCTTGCTCGCGACATAATGCAAAAGATGCGGTGCGCCCCAGAGGGCGGTGTCCGAAGCGACGTTGACGATCTTGCCGCGACCCGCGCGACGCAAATGCGACGCGGCCGCGCGCGTCACGAGCCAGGTGCCGCGGATGTTGACGTCCATCACCCGGTCCCAGGTCTCGATATCGATTTCGTCAAACGCCTTGCCGCCGATGCCGGTGGCGATCGCCGCGTTGTTGACCAGCCCGTCGAGGCCGCCGAGGCGATCGGCGGTTTGCGCCACCGCCGTTTCGATCGAGCGCGGCTCGGCGAGGTCGATCGATTGGAAGGTGACGTCGTGTCCGGCGCCAGAGAGCGTCGCCGCGGCCTCGCTTCCTTCGCGCTCCAGCCGGTCGGCGATGACGAGCCGCGCGCCCGCCGCCGCCGCCGCTTCGGCGAAGGCACGGCCCAAGCCGCGCGCGGCGCCCGTGATCAGAAGGCGCTTGCCGGCGAGAAGCATTGCTCCGCTCATTCAGCGGCCGCTCCGGCGTGCATCGCTGCCAGCGCGGCCAGCTGCGCCTCGGCCCTTTGCCGGAGTATCCGCCGAATCCGCGACAGGCCGCTGTCATGCTGATAGAGAAACTCGTGGTCGCGCGCATCGTCGGCCATGCTTTCGAGCACGACGCGGTCCTGCTCCAGCACGTCCCAATGCAGGCCTTCGAGCCGGGTCCGATAGAGAAAGCGCCACACATCGCGCCGCCAGCCTTCGACCTTCCGGCAACGCCAGAAGAAGACGCGGCAATTGTGCTCGTCCACCGGGGTGACGAAGCCGGTGATGTAGAAGCTGCCGCCCGGCCCCGCATCCTTGCGATAAGGGATCGCCAGCCGCATCCACAGCGCGCCGGTCTCGCCCCACTCGACCCAGTCGAAATTGACGTCGCGCTGGCCGACCTTCTCGAAGACGAGGCCGGTCGGCGTCGGCGAGATTCGCATCACGGCCGATTTCTCGCCGCGCGCCATGGAGTGCGAGACGGCATGGAGATAGCTTCCATGCATCGGGTCCATGACGTTGTCGACCGCATAGCGGTAATTGCACGTCCAATGCGCGGTGCACAGGAAGCTGCTCCATTCCGGCGCGGCAAGCTGTTCCGGCAAAACGAGCGGCGCAGGCTCGGGATGGGCGGCATCGCCGAACCAGAGAAAGACCGCGCCGTTGCGCTCGACCGCCGGATAGGACGCGACGCACCGCTTTCCCTCGAGGGCGCAAGATTCCGAGGCGGGCACGCTGCGCACGACTCCGTCGCCGGCGACCTCGACCCCGTGATACCAGCAGGACAGGCGATCGCCGAGATTCCAGCCGAGCGACAGGCGCGCCCCGCGATGCGGGCAACGATCCTCGAGCGCATGAACCTCGCCGCCGGCGTCGCGCCAGACGACGATCTTCTCCGAGAGGCGTGTCAGCCCCAGCGGCGCGTGGCCGATCATCCAGCTCGGCGCGACCGGATACCACAAATTCCGCAACCCGCGATTGACGAGGGTGTCGACCGCGGCATCGGATGCAGGTGTCGCTGCAGCGCTCATCGCCTCCTCCTCATGCCATGCCTTCGATGCCGCGCGCGCGTTTCGGCACATAGTGCAGCACGCGCCGCTCCAACAGGATCACCGCGAGATAGGCGACGATGCCGATGGCGGTCAGCAGGATGATCGCAACGAAGACCATCGGCGTGTCCGCGGCGCCTTCGCCATAGGTCAGCAAGTAACCGAGGCCGGTATTGCCGCCGACGAGCTCGCCGACGACCACGCCGATCACGGCGAGGGTCGAGCCGATGCGCAGACCGGAGAACAGCGCCGGCATGGCCGCGCGGAACTCGATCTTCCAGAACACCTGCAGCCGGGTCGAATTGAAGGACCGCGCGAGGTTGATAAGATCGCGATCGACCATGCGGATTGCCGTCAGGACGTTCACCATGATCGGAAAGAAGACGATCAGCACCGCCACGAGAATCTTGGGGTACACGGTGAAGCCGAACCACATCACGAAAAGCGGGGCGAAGGCGACTTTGGGCGCGATCTGGAGCCCGAGGATATAGGGCGAAAGCACGACTTCGGCGGTGCTCGACATGCCGAGCACGTAGCCGATGACCATTCCGAGCACAGCGCCGAGACCGAAGCCCACCGCGACCTCGAGCGCGGTGACGCCGGTGTGGAAGAGCAGCCTGTCCCGAACCAGCATGTGCAAGAACTCCTGCCAGCACTCCGACGCGGTCGGCAGGATGTAGGAGGGAATGCCGAGCAGACCCGGCCCCCACTGCCACGCGGCGAGGAAAAGCACCAGCACGGCCGCGCTGCCGAGCGTTTCCGGCCGCAGCGCCGATGCGAGGAAGGCGGAGCCTCGGCGCATCTCGCTCCTCCGTCGGCCGCGGGCGATTGCCTCGAGCAAGGTCACTTAATGAACTCGTTGGTGTAGAGCTCGCCGATCGGGGTGGCCTTCTCGACGATCTTCTGCTTCACGTAGAAATTCTCCACCTCGGCGAGCCGCTTGGGGTCGATCTCGCCCAGCACTTTCTGCCCGGGATAGACGTATTTGTTGTAGAGCTCGAAGGTCTTGGCCATCGCCGCCTCGCGCCCGGCATTCTGCGGCACGGCCTTCACGTAATCATGCGCGGCGCCAGCGGGATCCTGCATGATGTCGCGCAAGCCATGGAGCGTTGCCTGCACGAGGTCGCGGATGAGCTTCGGCTTGGCCTTGATCGTAGCGTCGGACGCGACGATCGCTTGAGCCATGCTCGGGAAATATTCGTCGGCGGGAATGATGCGCAACTTGGCGTTCGCGCCTTCGGCGTCGACGATCCAGTCCGGCACTGCCGCCATCGCGGCGGCCTGGCCGGCGACGAAGAGCTTCCAGACATTGGTCGCGCCGGCGGCCTGGATGTTGACGTCATTCTTGGAAAGACCGACCTTCGCCAGCATGCCGAGCAACGCGTAATAGGTCGTATCCTGGTAGGATAATACGGTGACCGTCTGCCCCTT
>DATEKH010000023.1:0-11817 GCA_035277525.1 Allostellaceae bacterium | reverse complement strand
GCCGACAGCACCATGCACGCCCATATCTCGGAAATGCCGCCGGGCACTTATAAAAAGGCGCATCGGCATGGCCCCGGCGCCCATGTCATGTGCGTCGTCGGCACCGGCTTCTCGCTGTTGTGGTTCGAGGGCGAGAAAGATTTCCTGCGCATCGATTGGAAGCACGGCGTGGTGTTCCCGCCGGCGGACCGCCAGCTGCATCAGCACTTCAACACCAGCAACCGCAATGCGCGCTATCTCGCGACGAATGTCGGCGGGATAAGGTATCCGCTGACGGCCGCGGCCAAGCGCGCTGGCGGCGCCGACACCAAAAAGGGCGCGGTATCGCTCAGCATCAAGGAGGGCGGCGACCAGATCGAGTACGAGGATCAGGATCCGCGCATCCATCCGCTATGGCTCAAGGAAATGAAGCTCCATGGCGGCACGGTGGACCCGAAAATGTACAAGTATTTCCCGCAGGACACGAAATCGGCCGCGGATTAGCGGTTCGACGCCGCCGCGACCTCGCGGAAGGGCCGGCGCCTTGGGGCGCGGGCTTTTCTCTGGCCGCGTCAGCGTCTCGAGCCTCCGCCCGCCTCAGCGGGGCAGAGCGTGCGCATATTTCTCGCAGAGCTGCCGCCAGCGCCGCGCATGCTCATGCGCCGCCTCGCGATAGGCATCCGGCATGATGTGGTAGGGCGGGCGCAACGGTCCTGCCTTGCAATAGCCTGCCGCGGCGATGCGCGTCTTCTCGATCTGGATATTGTACGTCGCGAACAGCTCGGCATCGCCGGTGATCGGCGCGATCGGCTCGCGCGCCCAGGCGAGATCGGAAGCGATCTTCTTCATCGCCTCGGCGTCATGCGCAAGGAGCGCGCGCACCTGCTCCAACACGGGTTCGGGGCCCATCGATGCGGCGGTCGACCAGCAAGCGGTGGTGGTGGCCGGGGACAGCTCGGCAAATTTGCTCATGCCCCCGTCATGGGGAAGGAAGTGGACACGCTCCTTCGCGACTTTGAGGCAGTCGAGCAGCACGTTGGGGCGGGAGAATTTCGCCGCGACGAGCGTTGGCGCGACATCGACGACGCGCGCCCAGAACTCCGGCGCAAACGCGAAGCGGAAAGCGCGGTGATTGCCGTAGACCATGAGAGCGAGGCGCGGGAACGCCTCGGAGATGCTGCGGTAATATTCGACCGCCATATCGACGGTTAGCGGCTGCCACATCGGCAAGCCAAGCAGGATGCCGTCGGCGCCGCGCTCTGCCGCGAACCGCGTGCGCCGCACGACCTCGTGCGTGCCGAGCGCGGTCGTGCCGATGAAGGTTGGAACGCGCTTCCGGACCGTCTCGATCACGCAGGAAACGAACCCCTCATACTCGCTTCCCGTGAGCGTGGCGCATTCGCCCGTCGTGCCCAAGACGATCAGCCCATGAACGCCGTCGGCGATCAAGCGATCGATGACACGCGCGGTCTCGGCGAGGTCGACCGTATCGACCGCGTCCCAGCGGTCGGCGCCGGGCTTGGCCGGGGTCGGAATGATGGCGTAGACGCCGCGGAAATCGGATGGCTGCATCATGATCTATTTCCCGACCGACAACGCGATATAGGTGAGATTTTCCCGGCCCGTGTTGTAGAGGCCGTGCACGGAATCGCGCGGATGGACGCTGAACCAGCCGGGCTCGACGGGCACGCGCTTGCCGCCTTCCATCTCGATCTCGCCCTTGCCCGAGACAATGAACCAGGCGTGGCTCGTCTCGGGATGCTTGTGCGTCTCCTGCGCCTGGCCGGGCGAAAGCGTGATGAGCGTGGCGCGGAAATCGTCGCCGACATAGAGGCGGCTCGAGCGGTGATAGGCCTCGCCGACGACGATGTGATCGACGATCTTGAAGATGCGCGCATTGGGATCGGTCTTCGGCCGATCGGTAAAGCGGGTGGCGATGACCTTCACCTCGTCCATCGGAAACCTCTCGATCCTTGCAGTAGAATGCGAAATTTTGTGGCGCGGTCGTGCGCCGTCAAACTCAGCCTGCGCTCTGCGCCGCCTTCCACGACGCATAAATCCGGTCGGCGGATTCAATCACGCCCGCGCGGCGCGGCTTCCATCGCAGGCGGTCATTCGCCTTCTTCGAGGCGATGAATTCGTTCTGGTTGAACCAGGTGCTGATATTGTCGCCTTTGTTCGCGCCCTCGAAGCGAATCTCGCCCTTGTAGCCTGCGGCGGTGACGCAAGCGCGCATCACGTCAAGGCTCTTCGGCCGGAGATCATCGGCAAGGTGGAACACCTCGCCGGCGACAATGCGGTCATCCGCCTCCACGGCCAGCCGGTAGGCTTCGGCGAGGTCGGCGATATGAATCCAGGACCAGCCGCGCTCGCGATCGCCGCGAAAGACCACATCGCCGGTTTCCGCCATCGCAAACCAGTCGGCGCTGACGCTGTTATAGCCGTCATTTCCGAACATGAATCCGGGGCGCAGCACCACGGTGCCGATATTGGGGATGGCAAGCGCCTCTTTTTCCATCGTGCGGCGAAAAGAGAGCGGATGTTCGGGGTTGGGCTCGACCGTCTCGTCCATCACCGGGATCGGCAGCTTGCCGAAGATCGAGCAGCCGGTCGTATAGACGAACCGCCGCCGCGGCGTGCGTGACGGCAAGTCCCGGAGAGCGGCGAAGAGCACCCGATCCGTATCCTGCGGCCTGCGCTTGTCGAGCATCGTGTGGATTACCACGTCGCTGCGCTCGATCTCGCCGCGATAGCTCGCGATATCGCCGACATCGCCGCCGACCAGCCGCACCTCCTCGATGCGCAGCATGTTGAGTCGCGGTTGATCGAGATGGCGTACCAGCCCCGTGACCGCGTGTCCGGCGGCAGCGAGCCGCAGCGCAGCGTAAAATCCCGCATAGCCGGACACGCCGGTGACGAAGACCTTCATCCGCGCATCCTCCGTTGACCTTTCGGCGGATCACTGTTACTCCAGATCGTCGGACGATTGAACCAAAATTCGTCGGGCAGGTACAGGCTTTAACGCTCACACCGACGCGAAGGCCTGGCTTCGCTGCCCCAGGGAGGATGGCCGTGAGAGGCTTGCGCCACAATCCGATCGACGACCGGCGCGGGACCAAAACGCGGATACGCGTGAGGATGAAAGCCCGCCTCGCGCTGGTCTTGTGCCTGGGTCTGTCCTGCGCCGTCGGCGCCGATCTCGCATCGGCGGAACCGCTTAAAATCCGCATCGGCTGGATCGTGGCGCCGGCGGAGCTGACCCCCTATATGTTCGCCAAAGACGGCATCGCGGTCCATAACGGCGTCAGCTACACGCTCGAGCCGATTCATTTCCAGGGCACGTCGCTGGAAATTACAGCGGTGGAATCGGGCCAGCTCGATATCGCGCCGTTCGGCTCGAGCTCCTTCGCGCTCGCCGTCGTGAATGCCGGGATGAAGGATCTCCGCATCCTTGCCGACGAGGTCGAAGACGGCGTGCCCGGCTGGTCCGGGCCGGAGTTTCGCGTGATGAAGGACAGCCCGATCAAATCGGTCGATGATTTGCGCGGCAAGGTGCTGGCGACCAATGCTTTCGGCGGCGAGACCGACATGGCGATCAGACACACACTGCTCCAACACAACATGCTGCCGAACCGCGACTTCACCGAGATCCAGGCGGCGTTCGGCAACATGTATGCGCTGGCGGCAGAGCGTAAGGCGGACCTGGTCGTCGCCGTGCATCCGTTTCAGGACGGCCCGGACTTCGCCGGCAATACCCGCACGCTCTTCACGACCGCCGACGCGCTCGGCCGGTTCGAGGTGTCATTCTGGACCGCGCGCAAGGATTTCATCGCCGCGCATCGCGCGGTGCTGATCGATCTGCTCGAAGATTACGTACGCGCGATCCGGTGGTTCGACGACCCGGCGCATCGCGACGAGGCGCTGCAGATCGTCTCCACGGCCACGAAACGCCCGGCATCGTTGTTCGAGAAGTGGCTGTTCATCCCCGGCAAAGGCTATTATCGCGGCCCCGACGCTTTGCCCGACATCGCCGCGGTAACGGCGAATGTCCGCCTCCAGCACGAGCTTGGAATGGTCAAGGCGACGCTCGATGCCAAGAACTATGCCGATCTCAGCCTGCTCAAAGCTGCGGTCGCACGGATCAAATAGTCGGGGAATTTCGTGCGTCGGTTGAAATTCGGAATTTTCGATCACCTCGATCGCGGCGGCCGCTCGATCACGGAGCTCTATGAGGAGCGGCTTCGCATTGTCGAGCTCTACGATCGCCTCGGCTTTCACGCCTACCACCTCGCGGAGCATCATTCGACGCCGCTCGGCATGGCCCCCTCGCCCAGCGTCTTCCTCTCTTCGATCGCGCAACGCACGAAGAGGCTGCGCTTCGGTCCGCTCGTCTATCTCCTTCCGCTCTATCATCCACTGCGCCTCGCCGAGGAGATCGCGATGCTCGACCACCTGAGCCATGGCCGGCTCGAGGTCGGCATCGGTCGCGGGCGCTCGCCGATCGAGCTGAAGCTCTACGGCCAGAGCGCCGCCGAAGCACAGGAGGTCTTCGACGAGGCGATGGCGGTGATCCGGCAGGCTTTCGCCCAACCCCGCGTCAATTTTGCCGGCAAGCATTTCGACGTCCGCGACGTCCCCGTCGAATTGCAGCCGCTGCAACAGCCGCATCCGCCGCTTTGGTACGGTATCGGAACGCCCGACAGCGCCGAGGATTATGGCAGGCGCGGCTTTCACGGCGTGACCTTGGCGCTTCCGGCGGCGGCAGCCGAAGTGACGCGGCGCTTCTTCGCCGGGGCGGCGAGCGGGGGCTGGAGCGATCGGCTCATGGGGATTTGCCGCTTCATCGTCGTCGGCGAGACGGATCGGGAGGCAGCGGCGCTGGCGGCGCGCGCCTATCCCATCTGGCATGCGAGCTTCTTCGAGCTCTTCCATCGTTACGGCCAAAAGCCGGTGCAGACCACCTGGGCACCGAGCTTTGCGGAAATGCAGGCCAGCGGCCTCGCCTTCGCCGGCGCGCCCGCGACCGTCGCCAAGGCGCTGCGGGCCCAGCTAGAATTGGTCGATGCGAATTATCTCGTCGGGCAATTCGTGTTCGGCGACATGTCGCTGGCCGAGAGCCTCAAATCGGTCACGCTCTTCGGCGAACAGGTGATGTCTGAACTGGCATACGCGGAGTGACAGAGGATGGTGGCATTCGACAAGGCCCGCTACGGGATCGATTCCTACCAGGAATGGATCAAGAAGGAAGGGCTGCGCGTTGTCGAGGGCCTGGCGATCGATTGCACCACGGTCGAGACCGCCGAATGGCCGCGTCTCGGCGCGCGGGCGGCGGCGCTGCACCTCGATGGCCGCGGCGATTTCTGCAACATGCTGCTCTGCGAGCTCCGCCCCGGAAAGTCGACGGCGCCGCAACGCCATCTGTTCGAGGAGGTGGTCTATGTCCTCGAGGGAAGAGGGAGCACGCAGCTCGTTCTCTCGAGTGGCGAGCGACGAAGCTTCGAATGGGGCGAGCGCAGTCTCTTTGCCATTCCGCTCAACGCGGAATATCGCCACTTCAACGGCAGCGGCGCCGGCCGCGCCCTGCTCGTCAGCACGACCAATTTACCGATGATGCTCAATCTCTTTCACAATGAGCGCTTCGTGTTCGGGAACAGCTTCGAGTTCGAAGACCGCATCGGCAAGAAAGAGTATTTCGAGGGCGAAGGGGTGCTCACCCTCTTGCGCCAGGGCAACGATACCTGGGAAACGAACTTCGTCCCGGATCTCGCCACGATCGAGTTGCCCGACTTCTCGGACCGCGGCGCCGGCGGCGGCTGCCTTATCTTTCTTCTGTCTGACAGCTCGATGCACGCCCATGTCTCCGAAATGCCGGCAGGGACATACAAGAAAGCGCATCGTCACGCTGCCGGCTATCACGTCATGTGCGTCGCCGGCAGCGGCTATTCGCTGATGTGGTACGAGGGCGCGCGCGACTTCCTGCGTATCGACTGGAAGCACGGCGTCGTCTTCCCGCCCGCCAACCAGCAATTTCACCAGCATTTCACCACCAGCGCGGCGCCCGCGCGATATCTCGCGACCGGTTTCGGCAGCCTGCGCTACCCGTTCACGCTGGCGCGCCGGCAAGAGATACTCGGCGAAAAGGTCGCCTTCTCGACCAGCACCAAGGAGGGCGGCGACCAGATCGAATACGCCGACCAGGATCCGCGAATCCATTCGACCTTCCTCGCCGAGATGGAAAAGCATGGGCTGAAAGCGAGGATGGACCGCTTCTTCCCCGCCGCGGTGGAGCCGGCGCGCTGACCGGGCGCGCGGCGCCGCTTCAGTCCCGCTTGTCGACGTTCTGCCGTTTCATTTCCTGCTTGACGTAGTCGAGGGTCTGGGGCGAGACCGTCGCAAGCTTGGCGATCAGGGATTCGATATCGGACTTGCTCGCGACCAGCGAGTCGGGATCGATCTTGGCGAAATCGGCCTGGTACTCCGGGTCCTTGAGCGTTTCGTTGAACGCCTTCACATAGGCGGCAACGATCGGCGCCGGAGTCTTGGGTGGCAATGCGAGCCACATGCCGACCTGGCTGACATTCTCGGTGTACTCGAACGCTTTCTTCTCGAGCGGATCGGTGATCTTGCCTTTCACGAGATCGGCGAGAATCGGCGCGTCGCCGAACACGGCGCGCGGCACGCGCTTGCCGTCCTTCACCGTGCCTCCCTGGATCACAACCTTGAAATTGCCGGTGTCGAGGAGGTTCTTGATGTCGCGGCTGGAGCCGAAGGTCGACATCTCGATCTCGCCGCGCTCCAGCGCCTGACGCAGCTCCGAGGTGCTGGGATAGCCGCGGATCCAGCGCACGTTCCAGCCAAGCGCCGCCGCGCCCCACAGCACCTGGTAATTGCCGCTGCGCAATGTCGAGCCGACGATCCCCATGAGAACCGGTTTTTTCGACTTGTCGTAAAGCCGCGCGACCGCGTCCTTGGCGACGAAGAGTCCCTGGCTATAGGCGGTAAGCCCGCCGACGTAGTTGAAGCTCCGCGTGTCGTATTTCGCCTGGGTCCGCAAGAGCGCATCGGGATCGGCCTGCGATTCCGCGCCCACCGTGATCGAGAGCCCGTTGGGCTTCGATTTGACGATCCAGCTGTTGAGCGCGACCACGCCTCCCGCGCCGAGCTGGTTAACGACGACCAGCGATGGCTGTCCGGGCAGGTGGCGGACGAGATAGCGCCCAAGCGTGCGCCCATAGAGATCGACCGAGCCGCCGGCGCCGAAGCCGATCGTCATGGTGACGGTCTCACCCGCGAAGGAGGGCCCCTCCTGCGCCCATGCGGACCCGCGGGGGATTGCCGCCATGAGGGCAAGACCAAGAATGCCGAGAACGGCCGATATCCCGCGACGCTTCATCGTCTTACCTCCCCGCAACCGTCCGACGTTTTTGTCCAACGAGCTTAACGCCGCCGCCGGCTTTCTTGAACCACCATCTTCTCCTGCGATATGATTGCAGCGGCACGGCGGAGCAGCCTATGGCAGAGAGCTGGATTGACGCGCATGGTCACTTCGCGGCACCGGGTCCGGCGCTTGCGCGCGGCGGCCCCGGAACCGAGGCCGGCGGCGCGTGGGTGTTCGCGGCGGAAACCAGCGTCGATTACATGGACCGCACCGGGATTGCTGCGCAGCTGATCTCGAATTGCAGCCCAGTCACCAAGACCGACGCGATCATCGCCTCCAACACCTATGGCGCGACGCTCGTGCGGGCCTATCCGAAGCGCTTCGGCCTCATGGCGATGCTGCCCCTCGCCGATCCGGCGTGCGCCGTCGCCGAGATTCGCCGCGCGAGCGAAGAGCTCGGCGCCGACGGCTTCGCCGCGCTCAGCAATTTCGACCGCGTCTATCTCGGTGATGCGCGCTTCGAGCCGGTGTGGGCCGAGCTCGACAGGCTCGGCGCGACGCTCTTCATCCATCCGACCACGCGCGGCTATGGCGATCTCGCCCTCGGGCGCACGGGTGCGCTGATCGAGGCGCCTTTCGATACCGCGCGCACCGTGGTCGATATGCTCTATGCGGGGGTGTTCCGCCGCTACAAGCGCTTCAACCTGCTGCTCGCGCATGGCGGCGGCGCGCTGCCCTCGCTTGCCGGGCGCATCGCCAATTTTGGCGATGGAGCGCGCGGCTGGGTGGCCAATCCCCATGGCGTCACCGCGGCGGAGATGAATTCAGCCTTCGCGCGCTTCTATTACGATACTGCGCTCGCCGGGACCGCCCACTCGCTCGATCCGATCCTCGATGTGACAACCCCGGATCATGTCGTCTACGGCGCCGATTTCGGCGCCCCCTGCACCGACCCCGAGCTATGCGATCTCAATCTCGCCGCGACCCGCGGCTACGAAAAGCTGGCGCCGGCGCAGCGCGATGCGCTGTTCACGAATGTGCTGGCGCTCGTTCCGCGATTTGCCGAGCGGATCGGCGCCGGCTCGCGCGACCGGGTGCCGGCCGCGGCCGAATAGGATTTCAAGGAGAGCAAGATGGATGGCGATAAGCGCGGCGGGCCCAGCCCGCAAGCCGGCTCCCAAGGCAAGACGCCGGTCAAGGTCAAGAAGATCGGCCATTTCGTCTATGAGGTTTCCGATATCGAGCGCTCGGTCAAATTTTGGACCGAGGTGATGGGCTTCGAGGTGACGGAGCGCAACGAGCTCGGCATCGTCTTCCTACATTACGGCGCGGATCATCACGGGATCGGGCTGATCGCGACGGATGCGAAACGTAAGGGCGAGTTGCCCGCTTCCAAGCTTCAGCATCTCGCGCTCGAGGTCGAGAATGTCGAGGCGCTGCTCGCGGCGCGCGAATACTTGAAGCGCAACAATGTTCCGATCGTGTTCGAAGGCCGCAAAGGCGCCGGCTCGAATTACGGGCTCAACTTCCTCGATCCCGACGGCAATCAGTTCGAGCTCTATTGCGAGATGGACCAGCTCGGCAAATCCGGCGTGCGCCCCCGCTCGCAATGGCGCCGTGCCAAATCTCTCGAAGAGGCGATCGCGAAGCCGCTTTCGAAGACATGGTGAGGACAACGCTCGCACGACCGTGTCCATGGCCTTGGAAAGAGCGTTGCCACATCGCAATTTCAATCGATTGAGCGCCGATCGCGCAGTTGGGCGAGGAGAAGCATAATGCGTGCGGAAGATCAGGAACGTTTGGTGCGCGTCGGCCCTGGAACGCCGGCGGGCAATTGGCTGCGCCGATACTGGCATCCGGCTCTTCTTGCGACCGAGGTCGAGGCGGATGGGGCGCCGGTCCGCGTGAGGCTGCTCGGCGAAGACCTCATTGCCTTTCGCGACACCAGCGGCGCTGTGGGGCTGGTCGACGCCTATTGTCCCCATCGCCGCGCACCCTTGTTCTTCGGCCGCAACGAAGAATGCGGGCTTCGCTGCGTCTATCACGGCTGGAAATTCAACGCCGAGGGCGCATGCGTGGACTTGCCAAGCGAGCCGATGACGAGCCCGATGAAGAATACCGTGCGCATCAAGGCTTATCCCACGGTCGAGCGCGGCGGCATCGTGTGGGCCTATATGGGGCCGGCAGACAAGCGCCCGCCCGCGCCCGATTACGAATGGACGCGCGCGCCGGCGACGCATCGCGGGGTGTCGAAGAATTTTCAGGACAACAGCTTCCTCCAGAGCCTCGAAGGCGGTCTCGACACCGCGCATGTCGGCTTCCTGCACAACAGCAATATCCGCGACAAGGGCTATCTCTTCGCGCGCGACAACGCGCCGAAAATCGAATGCTTCGAGACGCCTTACGGCTATTCTTATACCGGGACGCGCCGTGTCGGGAGCGACGAGGTGTGGATCCGCTATTACCAATACATCATGCCGGTCCAGCAAATGCGGCCCAATGTCCGCTCGCCCGTTGTGGGCGCCAATCGCCACCGCCCAGCCTATGACGGGCACATCTGGGTACCGGTCGATGACGAGCATACCTGCGTCTACAATTGGACCTGCGGCTACGATGCGGATTCGCCGATCGATCCCGAAGGCTTCGATGTCTATGAACGGCGCTTCGGCCGCGGGCGCGACGCCTACATTCCCGGCACGTTCCGGCTAAAGGCGAATATCGCAAACGATTACCTGGTCGATCGCGCGCTGCAAAAGACTACCAGCTTCACCGGCATTCCCGGCATCAACACGCAGGATGTGGCGGTGCAGGAGGGCATGGGCCCGATCGTCGATCGCACCAAGGAGCATCTCGGCACCTCCGATCGCGCGATCGTTTTTCTGCGCCGGCTGTTGCTCGAAGCCGTCGCGGCGGTCGAGCGCGGCGAGACGCCGCCCGGCGTCGATCCGGCAAGCCACCGCGACGTCCGCCCGCATGAGGGAATCCTCAAGCCGGACGCCGATTGGCGCGCCGCTTTCGCCGTCGAGGGCGCCGCGCGCTGGTAGCGGCGGCTTACGCGTGATCGCTCAATAAGTCGCGCGGCCGCCGGAAATATCGAAGACGCCGCCGGTGCTGAAGCTGCAATCCTCCGAGCAGAGCCACGCCACCAGCGCCGCGATCTCCGCCGGCTGCACGAAGCGATTCATCGGGATCTTGGAGCGCATATAGGCGATGTGTTCCGCGGTCATCTGCTTGAAGAGATCGGTCTCGGCGGCGGCGGGCGTGACGCAATTGACCATGATCCCCTCGGTCGCCAACTCCTTGCCAAGGGACTTCGTCAGTCCGATCAGGCCGGCCTTTGCGGCGCTATAAGCGGCCGCGTTGGGATTGCCCTCCTTGCCCGCGACTGACGCCATATTGACGATCCGGCCGTAGCTCCGCGCCATCATCCCTGGCACGAGCGCGCGGCAGCAGAGAAAGGCACCGGTCAGATCGACATCGATCACGCGCCGCCACTCGGCCGGCTCGAATTCCCAGGTTCTTTTGTTCGCGCCCGTGATGCCGGCATTGTTGACGAGGATGTCGACCTTGCCGAGCGCGCGGATCGACGTCTCGGCCGCCGCGGCGACGGAATCCGCATCCGTGATATCGACGGCCACAGTGTGAGGCTTGCCGAGACGAGCCGCAGCCGCGGCTAGAGCCGCTTCATCCTGATCCCACAGGCTGAGCGCGGCGCCCGAGGCAAGAAGCCGCTCGGCGCAGGCATAGCCAATGCCGCGGGCAGCGCCCGTGACGATTGCGCTTCGTCCGCGAAGATCGATCGTGCTCATTCCGCCCTCATGCGATTATCCGACACTCGGCGCGTTCCAGAACGCGATCTTCCGCTCGAGCCAGCTGAACAGCGCGGTGAGGAGCAGGCCGAGCAGCGCCAGAACGACCAACCAGGCATAGGATTCCTTGACGAGAAAGGTCCGCTGCGCGCTGAGGATCGCATCGCCCAGCCCGCCGGAGCCCGCGATCATCTCGGCGGTCACGACGAGGATCAAGCCAAGGCCAAGGCTTATGCGCATACCGGCCAGGATGTAAGGCGCGCTCGCCGGCACCAGGATGCGGCGCCAGATCGCGAAGGTGCCGTGGCCAAAGGTGCGCGCCGTGTTGATCATCGTCGGCTCAACCGCGCGCACGCCTTGCAGCGTGTTGATGAGAACCGGGAAAAAGCAACCGAGCGCGACGATCGTGATCTCCATCTTTGCGCCAAGGCCGAGGAACAGGATCAACACCGGCAGCAACGCCGCCTTGGGCAGCGGGCGCAAGAGTTCGATCAATGGCTCGAAAAGATTGTAGATCGCCCGCGAATACCCCATCAGGATGCCGAGCCCGACCGCCGCGATGCAGCCGATGCCATAGCCGACGAAGAGAAACAAAATCGTCTGCGCCAGCGGCACGGCGAACTTTCCTGAAACGACGATGCCCCAGACCGT
>DATEKH010000022.1:0-5118 GCA_035277525.1 Allostellaceae bacterium | reverse complement strand
GCCCTCATAGGCCGCGAGAATATTGACGCAGATGATGAGCTGATGCGCGAGCTTGGCGCGGATCCCGGTGCCGAGCCCGCCGGTATGGAGAATTTTCGAGCCCGAGGTCGCGAAGAGCGGCCGGCATCGGGCGAGGCCTTCGGCGCTGCCGCCCGCCATGTAGGACATGGACTTGTTCTTGGCGCCGTTCTCGCTGCCGCTCACCGGCACGTCCATCAGCTCGACGCCCCTCTCGGCTGCGCGCTCGGCGAGCTTCGCGATCGTCGCGGGGCGCACGGTGCTGTGCACGACGATGAGCTTGCCCGCCGCACTGCCGGCGAGCACGCCCGCTTCGCCCAGCATCACCGCCTCGAGCTGCGCGTCGTCGAGCACACAGATCTGGATGATATCGGCGTATTGGCCGACCTCTTTGGCCGAGCGCGCGATGCGCGCGCCGGCCGCGGCGAGCTCTTCGAGCGGCTCTGGCCGAATGTCATGGACGATGAGGTCGACGCCCGCGCGCGCCTGGTTGATAGCGAGATGCTTGCCCTGGACGCCGAGGCCGATGAAGCCCGCTTTCATGCCGTGCTCCCGCCGCACCGCATCGCGGGCACCGCGCCTGCCGCGGCTATTTCTTTTCGGGATTGAACTCTTTCCACGGATCCTTGACCTGCGGGATGGTCGCAAATTCGACATTCGCGAGGTGGCCGCCGACGCTCTCGACGCGGCGGATATAGATGTTCTGAACGATATCGCGGGTCTGCGGATCGATTGCGACCGGCCCGCGCGGACTGTCGGGATTCTTCCAATCCTTGAGGATGGTCATCGCCTGGTCGACGTCGAACTTGCCCTTGGTCTTCGCGATCACGGCGTAGGCCGCGGCCATCGCGTCCCAGCCCTGGACCGCGGTGAAGTCGGGATAGGCGTCGGCGCCGTATTCGTGCTTCCACGCCGCGACGAAGGCCTTGTTCGCCGGCCGATCCCCGGCGGCGGAATAGGTGCCCGAGGTGACGAGGCCTCTGACGACATCGCCCATGGTCTGGAGCTGCTGATCCGGCACCAGATCCATGGTCGAGACCAGCTTGATATGCGCGCCTTCGAAATCGAGGCCGCCGACCGCGCGCATCATCGCGGGCGCCGCCGAGACCGGCACGAAGATATAAACGACGTCCGGGTGCACGTCGCGGATGCGCTGGAGGTAGGGAACGTAATTCGCGCTGCCCAAGGGCATGCGGACCGATCCGATCATCTGCCCGCCGCCTTCGGTGAAGCCTTTGGCGAACGCGGCTTCGGCGTCATAGCCGGGCGCATAGTCGCTGACCGCGGTGTAACCTTTCTTCGCCCCTTGCTGCGCCGCCCATTTGCCCAAAGGCAAGGCAGTCTGCCACAGGGTGAAGGAGACGCGCACGACATAGGGCGAGCGTCGCGTCAGCATCGCCGTCGCAGCGTTCTCGATGATGAAAGGGACCTTGGCCTCGGTCACGAGCGGCTCCATCGCCATGGCGTTGGGCGTATAGAGCGCACCAGCGATCATGTTGACGTGATCGCGCGCGATCAGCTCTTGCGTCAGGCGCTTGGCCACATCGGGATTGGGGCCGGTATCGTCGCGGATGAGGAGATCGACCTTGACGCCGGGCGGCAGCGTTTTCTGGTGCTCTTTCATATAGAGCTGCATGCCGCGCTCGACTTGCTGCCCGGGGAGCGAATCGGCGCCCGACAGCGAGAGCACGACACCGATCTTGACGGTCGTCTGCGCCGTCGCCGGCAACGCGGCCAAGGCCGCGAGCGCGCCGCCGAGAAGGATGTGCTTGAGTCTCATGATCTCCGATCTCCTCTCGGCGCTACTATAGATATCCGCGCCAGGAGCGGCCAAGGCGAAATCGCGTCGTGTCTCAGCTTAGACGTGATGTTTCACTTGGTGGCGCGGCGGTTCCAGATTGTGTAAGAGAGGATCGCGACCCAAGCAATTAGGACAAGCCAAAAGACACCCATGCTCTCGTGGAAATAAACCCATATCTGAATCCCGCCGAGCCATAACGCAGCGAAAATCCAACCGAAAATCTCTCTCGCCTTCATGCGCCCCCTCTGGGGAATAAGGCCGTGCTTGTTTCGTCCATAACCGATCCGCGATCTTCGGCTTGGCATGAATAAGGTTCCCAATCAGACTGACACTACCCGAAATCGCCCTGCCCCCGCCTTCAGAGATTGGCGCGTGCCAGCGGCGCTTTGCCGCGGATCAGATCCGAGGCTTTTTCGGCGATCATGATCACCGGCGCGTTGATGTTGCCGCCGACGAGATCGGGCATGACCGAGGCGTCGACGACGCGCAGCGCATCGACGCCGATGACGCGCAGTTGTGGATCGACCACCGCCATCGGGTCGGCGCTCGGCCCCATGCGGCAGGTGCCGAGCGGGTGATGGACCGTGATGCCGGTGGCGCGGATGAAGGCGTCCAGCTCATCATCCGAGCGGCATTGCGGGCCCGGCGCAATCTCCGCCGCGCGGAACGGATCGAGCGGCGCCTGGCGCCCGATCTCGCGCACCATGCGCAGGCCCTGGCGCAGCGCCGCGCGGTCCTTCTCGGTTGCAAGGAAATTCTGGCGGATGCGCACCGGAACGCCTGGATCGGCCGAGGCGAGCAGAATCTCGCCGCGGCTTTCCGGACGCAGCAGCACCGCGCGGCTGGCAAAGCCGTCGGCGTAAGGCTTGCGGAACGGCGGGAAATACGGCGCCGCATTCATGGGCGCGGCGTTGAAGAGCAGCTGGATATCGGGAAGCGGAACCTCCGGCGCGGTTTTAAGGAACGCCATGACCCCGCCCCAGAGATCGCTCGCGATCCCGGTGCCGAAGCAATAGGCCTTGACGAGCTCGATCGCGATGCGGTCGGCGCGCAGCTTCTCGTGCAGCGGGCCCGGCTCTTTGCGCGCATAGGCGATCGCCGCCGACATATGGTCTTGCAAATTGCGGCCGACGCCGCGCAAAGGTGCGCGCACCGCGATGTCGTGCGCACGCAGCCGGTCGGGATCGCCGATACCCGAGAGCATCAAGAGCTGCGGCGAGTTGATGACCCCGCCCGACAGAATGACCTCGCGATCCGCTCGGGCGACGGCGCGCTCCCCGCCGCGCAGATATTCGATCCCGGTGGCGCGGCCGTTCTCGATCACGATGCGGGTCGCGAGCGCGCGCGTCACGATCTTAAGATTGCGCCGGCTCAACGCCGGCCGCAGATAGGCGACCGCCGCGCTGCATCGCCGCCCGTTGCGGATCGTCATCTGCCAGTGCGCGAAGCCTTCCTGTTGCGCGCCGTTATAATCCTCGGTCCAGCCATAGCCGGCGGCCGCGCCGGCGGCGGCATAGGCCTCGATCAGCGGATCGCGATAGCGCGTGAATTGCGTCGAGAGCGGACCGCCCTCGCCGCGAAACCCGTCCGCTCCGCCTTCCCAGCTTTCCTGGCGGCGGAAATAGGGCAGGACATCGGCATAAGACCAATCGGCAAGCCCGCTTGCCGCCCAGCGCGCGTAATCGCCGCGATTGCCGCGGACATAGGCCATGGCATTGATCGAAGACGAGCCGCCGATCACCTTGCCGCGCGCGCATTCGATCGGACGGCCGTCCATATGTGGCTCGGGCTCGGAGAAATACATCCAGTCATGCATGCGGTTGAGGAGGATGCGTCCCCAGGCGAGCGGAATGTGCAGCCAGGGATCGCGGTCCCAGCCGCCGGCTTCGATGAGCAGCACTCTCGCATCGCCGTCTTCCGTGAGGCGATGGGCGAGCGTGCAGCCGGCCGAGCCCGCGCCGACGATGATGTGGCTGTAAGCCTCGTTCGGCAAGATCCATCCCCTCCCCGCCACGGCGCGCAAACCTGCAGCGCCCGATCGGCCGCGTCAACTTGCCAAGCCGGGGCGCCTCAATTATCGTCAGCGCCAGGCTCAAGCCGGGCGCAACGCGCGGCACAGTCGTGCTGGCAGGCGGTCAAACGCGGTGCCGCACGCAAGAAGATGGGGAGGGCGCGATGCGCAGAGCCAAGGGGATTCTTTGCGGCTTGGTGGGCATTCTGGCGAGCGCCGTGCTGGCGCCGCAGCCGAGTGTCGCGCAGCCGCTGACGGAAGTGCGCGTCGCCTATATTCCCGTCGTAACGTGGCTGCCGATGCTGGTGGCGATCGACAACGGCACTTTCACGAAGAACGGGCTCTCGGTAAAGCTGACCAAGTTTCCGAACATCACCAATTTGCCGCAGGCTTTGGGAAAGCAGTTCGATTTCGTGCCCACCACCGCGCCCGATCTTTTGAATGCGGTCGCGAGCGGCCTCAACATTGCGGCGGTCGCGGGCGAGACGCTCGAGACCTCTACGAATAAATCCTTCCAGGTAATGGTGCGCCCGGACAGTCCGATCAAAACCCCCAAGGATTTGGCGGGCAAGCGGATCGCGAGCCCGGGCGTGGGCTCGGTCATGCACATCGCGGTGCTGCATTGGGTGAAGCTCGCCGGGGGCGACCCGTCGAGCGTGATCGGCGTCGAAGTGCCTTTCCCCAATATGCTCGACCAGGTGAAGGCCGGCCGCGTGGACGCGGCCGAGCAGCTCGAGCCTTTCGTCGGCCAGATGCTCGGCGCCGGCATGAGGTCGGTGGGGGATCCGCTGCTCGCGGTCGGCGACCCCGTGCTGTTCCCGTTCTGGATCGCCGATGCGGATTGGGCGCGCGCGCATCGCGACGTGTTGAAGCGTTGGGTCGCCTCGCTCGAAGGCGGATTGCAGGCGATCAAGGCCGATGACAAGGCCGCGCGCGGGGTGCTCGCGAAATATTCGGGCCTGCCCGAGGCGGTGGTCGCGCGCATCCCGATGCCCGACTTCGATTTCAAGATCACGCCCGCGCAACTCGATGTCTGGCGCAAAGTCCTGGTCGAGCAGGGCCGCCCGCTCGAGAAGCTCGATGTCAGCCGCATTGTCGTGACGGCGCAATGACCGGACGCGATGGCCGAGCGCAGCCGCGTCCCTGAGATATTCAGGGCGGAAGGGGTTGGTCTCGACCTTTCGCTTCAGGGCCAGCCGCGCCGGATTCTCGAGGACATAAACCTCGACATCAAGCGCGGCGAATTCTTCACCATCGTCGGCGCGTCCGGAACCGGCAAAACCACGCT
>DATEKH010000021.1:0-35707 GCA_035277525.1 Allostellaceae bacterium | reverse complement strand
GCCGCCACGGTCGCGTTGCTGTCCTCATCGATAACGATGAAGGCGCCGGTCGCCCGATTGTCCTCGTAGGCGTCGAACGCCAAGGGGGCGGCCAAGGCAAACTGCACGCGCGCGATGTCGTTGCAGCGTAGTATATCCGGTTTCGGTTCGGCCGAAAGCGTCGCGACGTCAAGACGGTGATCGATCGCAGGAATCCGGGCTGCGACCGAGCGCGTGCCGCATTTGACGCGATAGCGCCCGCTGCCGTCGAAGGGCGTATCGGCGAACCAGCAAATCGTCGCCGAGAAAGCGTCCTCGACGCGCGGCGGCAGCAGCGGCGCCGTCAGCATGTCGCCGCGCGCGATGTCGAGCGCGTCTTCGACCTCGATCGCGGCCGAGGCGCCGGCTTCGGCGCGAGTGAGATCGCCGTCGAACGCCGCGAGCGTGCGCACGCGCGTGATCTTGCCGGCGGGCATCACCGCAACCTCGTCGCCAGGCTTGACGCGGCCCGATTCGATGCGACCGAGGTAGCGCCGGGCTTGGCCGCCATCGGCGAGTGCGATGCGCTGGACGAGCTGCACCGGAAAGCGCAGCGGCGCCTGGCGAAGCCCCAGCGCGACAGGCAGGCTCTCGAGCCGCGCCAAGAGCGGCTTGCCGCCATACCATGGCATGCGATCGCCCGGCCGCACGATATTGTCGCCGAACTTCGCCGAGACCGGCACCAGATGCGGCGCGGCCGCGCCCATCGCCGCCGCGAAATCGGCCGCCGCGCGCGCGATCGGGCCGAACGCCGCCTCGCTATAGCCGACGAGGTCCATCTTGTTGACGGCGACCACGAGATGCGGAACGCCGAGGAGATGGCTCAAATAGAGGTGCCGGCGCGTCTGCAGCGTCATGCCGCGCCGCGCATCGATAAGAATGACCGCGGCGTCGGCCGTCGACGCGCCCGTCACCATGTTGCGTGTGTACTGCTCGTGGCCGGGCGTGTCGGCGATGATGAATTTGCGCTTGGCCGTCGCGAAATAGCTGTAGGCGACGTCGATGGTGATGCCCTGCTCGCGCTCGGCGAGAAGCCCGTCCAGCAACAGCGACAAATCGATCTCGGTCTCGCCGCGGCGCCGCGCGAGGCGTTGGAGCGCGGCGATGCGATCGTGCGGTACGGCGCCCGAATCATGAAGCATGCGGCCGATGAGCGAGCTCTTGCCGTCATCGACGCTGCCGGCGGTGCTGAAGCGCAGCACGTCGATCGCGTCGTCGCGCGGCGCGGCAAGCGGAGCCTGCGGCGTCATCAGAAATATCCCGCTCGCTTGCGCTCTTCCATCGCGGCGTCCGAGCTTTGGTCATCGAGGCGCGTGGCGCCGCGCTCGCTGACCGCGGCGCCGAGCGTCTCGGCGATGATCGCCTCGACCGTCGCCGCGCTCGATTCGACCGGCAGGGTGCAGGAGATGTCGCCGACCGTGCGGAAGCGCACGAGGCGCGTCTCGATTGTCTCGTCCTCACGCGGCGGCGTGATATCCGAGACCGGCAGGAGCGCGCCGCCGCGCCGCACGAGCTGGCGGTGATGGGCGTAATAGAGCGGCGGCAGGGCCAAGCCTTCGCGCGCGATGTAGCACCAGACGTCGAGCTCGGTCCAATTGCTCAAGGGGAAGACGCGCATATGCTCGCCGCGGTCGAGCCGGCCGTTATAGAGGCTCCACAGCTCCGGACGCTGGTGGCGCGGCTCCCACTGGCCGAAGGCATTGCGGAAGGAGAAGATGCGCTCCTTGGCGCGCGCTTTCTCCTCATCGCGCCGGGCGCCGCCGATGCAGGCGTCGAACTCGAATTCGGCGATCGCATCGAGCAGCGTCACGGTCTGCAGCGCATTGCGGCTCTGATCCGGCGATTTGAGCCGCACCCGGCCGCGCGCGATCGAATCCTCGACCGTGCGCACGATCAGCCTTTCGCCGAGCGCGTCGGTGATGCGGTCGCGGAATTCGATCACCTCGGGAAAATTGTGTCCGGTATCGATGTGAAGCAGCGGAAAGGGAAAGTGTCCCGGCCGGAACGCCTTTTCCGCAAGCCGCAGCAGCACGGTCGAATCCTTGCCGCCCGAGAACAACAAGACGGGATTGGCGAATTCGGCCGCGGCCTCGCGCAGGATGAAGATCGCCTCGCTCTCCAGCAGCTCGAGATGTCCGAGCGCGAGCGCGGCGCGCTCGGTTGGCGGGTACGGCACGCTATCCATGGCGGCTCTGGCGCGGATGCAAGCCGCATTCGTTGAATTCCGGATTTTCCCACCACCAGCGCCCGGCGCGCGAATCCTCGCCCGGCGCGACCGCGCGGGTGCAGGGCGCGCAGCCGATGCTGGGATAGCCCTGGGCGTGCAAGGCGTTGAGGGGCACGTCGTGGTCAGCGAGGTAGATGGCGACGTCGCTGTCGCTCCAATCGGCGAGCGGATTGAATTTTTGCAGCTCGTGCTCCGCGTCCCATTCCTTGAAAGCGATCGCGCTGCGCCCGGCGGATTGCGCTCGGCGCAGCCCCGTGATCCAGGCGCGCTTGCCGGCGAGAGCACGGTTCAGTGGCTTCACCTTGCGCAGATGGCAGCATTCCTGGCGCAGCGCGACGCTGTCATAGAAGCCGTTGGTCCCATGCGCCGCAACATAGCGCTCGACATCGGCGCTTTCGGGCGTGAAGACCGCGATCGGCACCGGGTAGCGCTGGCGCACGCGCTGCAACAAATCGTGGGTTTCCTGCGGCAATCGGCCGGTATCGAGGGTGAAGACGGTGACGGGGAGTTCTGCGCCGGCGATGAGATCGAGCAGCGCCATGTCCTCGGCGCCGAGGCTCGAGGCGAGCGCGGCTGGCGCGCATTCGAGCGCGGCCTCGCGCAACAGCGCCAAAGCTGACTGAACTTTCCGCTCCATGACGTCCGCGCCGGAGATTCCCATTCCTCAACCGTGCTATAGAATAGGAATGTCAAAAAAATCTGTAAATATGAAAGATACAACAAATTATTTATGTTAATCATCGTGAGCGCTTTGGGAATAGACTGACGGGCGGAGGCAGCGTGAACGAGCCCATCATCACGATCGAAAAGGTCGACCATATTGGCATACGCGTGCGCGATCTCGACCGCGCCCTCGCCTTCTACCGCCTCCTCGGATTCGAGCTCAGGCACAAGGTCGATTTCGACGACGTGGCGATCATCCGCAACCGCAGCGGCGTCGAGATCAACCTCATCCTCAACGCCAAGCGCGACGAGCCCAACATTCTGATGGATGTGCCGGAAAAACATGCGGGCTACACGCATGTGGCGTTGCGCGTCGCCTCGGTCGCCGCGACCATCGCCGTCTTGAAGGCCAACGGCATCGTCATTACCCAGGGACCGGTCTCCTTCGGCGAGGATGGCGGCGTCTCGGTCTTCGTGCGCGATCCCGACCGCAATGTCATCGAGCTGCGCGGCACCAATGAGAACCTGATGGGAGTGACGCGCTACCAGCCGTAAGCGCGGGCGCATGAAGGGGGGAGCATGCATCGCATCGCGCGAAGACGGCTGGTCGCCGCTCTTGGCGTTTGCCTGTTGCTTTTCGGAGCGCCGTTATCAGCGCGGGCGCAAGACAGCGACGCCGCAATCGCCGCAAGACTGCGCGATGCCGCGCTGAAGGACGAGTGGGGCTATCGCTTCGTCGAGACGCTCACCACCGAGATCGGGCAACGTCTCGCCGGGACGCCGTCCGAGGCGCGCGCTGCGATCTGGGCGGAGAAGACGCTCAAGGCGGCGGGGTTCGATGAGGTGCAGCGCGAAAGCTTTCCGATCACCGCCTGGCTGCGCGGCGAGGAAGACGCCGCGGTGGTAACACCGGCGCCGCAGCACCTGGTCGTGACGGCGCTCGGCGGCTCGATCGCGACGCCGAAGCAGGGCGTGACCGCGGAGATCGCGCTCTTTCGGCGCTATTCCGACCTGCTCGCCGCACCCGCGGGCTCGCTCGCCGGCAAGATCGCCGTGGTGACGCAGCGCATGCCGCGGGTGATGGATGGCAGCGCCTATGGCGCCGCCAATCCGATCCGGCGGCTTGGCCCATCCGAGGCCGCCAAGCGCGGCGCCATCGCCTATCTCTTGCGCTCGCTCGGCACCGATGATCACCGCCTGGCGCATACGGGCGCGACCAATTACGAGGCCGGAGCGCCGCGCATCCCGGCGGCGGCGCTTTCCAACCCCGATGCCGATCAGCTCGAGCGCCTTGCCGCGCGCGGCAAGGTCACGGTCCATCTCGTGCTGACGCCGCGCAGCGAGGAGAGCGCGCAATCCTGGACCGTCTCGGCGCAGCTGAACGGCAGCGCGCGTCCCGACGAGATCGTACTCATCGGCGCGCATCTCGACAGCTGGGATCTCGGCACCGGCGCGATCGATGACGGCGCCGGCGACGCGATCGTCGCAGGCGCGGCGCATCTCGTCGCGCAACTCCATCCGCGGCCCAAGCGCAGCCTGCGCGTCGTGCTCTTCGGCGCCGAGGAAATGGATTACAGCGGCCCCGCTTATGCCAAAGCCCATGCGGCGGAGGTGCCGCATATCGTGCTTGCCGCGGAATCCGACTTCGGCGCGAGAAAAATCTATGCCTGGCTGAAACCGCTCGGCTCGGACAAGACCGGCTTCGTTGCGACGCTGGGCGATGCCTTGACCCCGCTCGGCATCTTTCTCGCGCCCGAGCCGGCCCTGCGCGCGGGCGATGACATCGCGCCCTTGAGAAAGCTCGGCGTGCCAGTGATCGCGATGCGCCAGAACGGGCTCGACTATTTCGACATTCATCATACCGCCGACGATACTTTCGATAAGATCGACCGTGCCGAGCTCGATCAAAACATCGCGGCCTGGGCGGCGATGGCCTATCTTGCGGCGCAATCCGATCTCGATTTCAGGAAGCTCGCCGCCGATGCCCAACGCTGAACTCTTCCGCTATCCGCCGTTTCGCGCCGATCATGTCGGCAGCCTCGTCCGCCCGGCTGGGCTGATCGCAGCGCGCGCGGCCTATGACGCCGGCACGATCGGCGCGGCGGAGCTGCGCGCCGCGGAAGACGCAGCGATCCGCGCCGTGGTCGCGAAACAGGCAGAGACCGGGCTCAAAGTCGTGACCGACGGCGAGTTCCGCCGCAACACCTATTCGGACAGCTTCACCACCACCGGCATCGCCGGCGTCAGCGTTGAGCTGACCGAGGCAGAAGGATGGCGGCGCTCCGCGACCCACGGCCACCGCACCGCGCGCCGCATCCCCAAAGTGGTGAGCCGGATCGCGTGGCGAGCGGGCGGCAACGCCAAGGATTTCGCGATGCTCGCCGCTTGCGCGGCTGCGCTTCCGGGCATCACGCCCAAGATCACCCTGCCCGGTCCGGCCTATATCCATTACCGCGCCGGCCGCGACAATATCAGCCGCGCCGTCTATCCGAGCCTCGATGAATTCTGGGCCGATCTCGTCACGGCTTATCACCAGGAGCTGCGCGCGCTGTTCGATGCCGGCTGCCGCTACGTGCAGATCGACGAGACTTCGCTCGTGAAGCTTGGCGATCCGCGCGCGCGGCAGCTGTTGAAGGATCGCGGCGATGAGTGGAGCGATCTGCTGGGCGTTTATGTCGACGCGGTCAACGCCGTTGCCGCCGGAGCGCCCGCGGGCATGCACATCGCGATCCATATCTGCCGCAGCCAGGACCCGTCCTGGCAAGCCGATATCGGCTATGATCCGATCGCCGACGCGCTCTTCAACCGGCTGAACATCGGCACCTATCTCCTCGAATACGACACGCCACGCGCCGGCAGCTTCGCGCCGCTGCGCTTCCTGCCCAAGGCCAAGGGCGTGGTGCTGGGCCTCGTCTCCTCGCGCGCGCCCGAGCTCGAGAGCGTGGCCGAGCTCCGGCGCCGTATCGAGGAAGCAAGCCGCTACGCGCCGCTCGAGCGGCTTGCGCTTTGCCCGCATTGCGGCTTTGCTACGAGCGTCGCGCGCAGCAGCGACGAAGCCGAGGCTTTGCAGTGGCGCAAGCTTCGGCGCGTCGTCGAAACCGCGCGCGCGGTGTGGGAGGAGAAATGACCGGCATGCGCCGCTGGCTCGCCAGGGGGTTGATCGGCCTCGCTTGTGTGATTGCCGCGGGCACGGCCTCGGCCGATCCGGTCGCCGATTTCTACCACGGACGCACGCTCACGGTTTACATCGCCTCCGGTCCCGGCGGAGGCTACGACGCCTATGGCCGGCTCTTGGCGCAGCACATTGTCGCCCATCTGCCCGGCCACCCTAACGCCGTGGCCGAGAACATGACGGGCGCGGGCGGGCGAACCTTGGCGAATTTCCTCTACAACAAGGCGCCGCATGACGGCACGGCGATCGGCATTCTCCAAGCGCCCGTGGTGATGGATCGGCTGCTCTACGGTCCCAATGCCCAGGGCGCGCTCTATGACCCGCTGCGCTTTTCCTGGATCGGCAGCCTCGATCAGTTCACGCCGATGGCGGTGGTGTGGCACACGACCGGCATCACCTCGATCGAGCAGGCGAGAGGCAAGGAAATCAAATTCGGCTCGTCCGGCGGCGACGTGTCGGAGCGGCTCTACGCCAACATCCTCAACACCATGCTCGGCACGAAATTCGTCGCGGTTGCGGGCTATAGCGGCTCGGCCGAGATCGCACTCGCCATGGAGCGCGGCGAGATTCCCGCCTTTGTCGGCTGGTATTGGGCCGGAATGAAGCGCACCAAGCCCGAATGGCTCGAAAAGCATCTCGTCAACGTGCTGGTGCAGTTCGGCGTCACGCCCAACCCCGATATGAACGGCGTGCCCTTCATCCTCGACCTGCTGAAGAGTCCGGCCGACCGCCAAGTCGTGCATGTGGCGCTCTCCCAGCTGGCGATGGCGCGGCCCTTTGCCGGGCCGCCGGGAATTCCGGCCGATCGGCTCGCGGCCTTGCGCGCGGCTTTCGAGGCGATGCTCAAGGATCCCGCCTTTCTCGCCGACGCGAAGAAGCAGCAACTGGACATCACGCCCTATAGCGGCGCGCAGATCGACGCTCTCTTGAAGGACGTCTATGCGACGCCGCCCGATCTCGTCGCACGCGTCAAGGCGGCGATGGAAGCCAAATAGAGCAACGCCGATTGAAGGGAGCCTGTCCATGCCGATCGCCAATATTCGCGGCGTCAACATCATCTACAAGGTCCTTGGCAAGGGCGGCCCTTGGGTGGCGCTCTCGCCCGGCGGACGGCGCGACATGAGCGCGGTCGAGGGGCTGGCGACGCTGATCGCGGATCAGGGCTTCCGCGTCCTGATCCATGACCGGCGCAATTGCGGCCTCTCCGACATCTGTATCGAGGGCGAGGACTCCGAATACGAGATCTGGGCCGACGATCTTTACGAACTCCTGCGCCAGCGCGAGGCGCTACCGGCCTATATCGGCGGCTCCTCCTCGGGCTGCCGGCTCTCCGTCCTCTTCGCGCTGCGCCATCCCGAAGCCGTCAAAGGGCTGCTGTTGTGGCGCGTGACCGGCGGGCGCTTTGCCTGCGAGCGCCTCGCCTTCAATTACTATCAGCAATACATCGATGCGGCCGAAACCGGCGGCATGCGCGCGGTGACGCAGCTCGACCATTTCAAAGAGCGCTGCGAGGCCAACCCCTCCAATCTCGGCTATCTCCTGCGGCTCGATCCCAAGCGCTTCATCGCGGTGATGCAGCACTGGCGCGAATATTTCCTACGCGGCGCCGATCTGCCGATCATCGGCGCAAGCGAAGCCGATTTGCGCTCGATCAAAGTCCCGGCGGTGGTCATTCCCGGGAACGACCGGACGCATGGCACCGAGACCGGCAAGACCGCGGCGCGGCTCATCCCGAAGGCCGAGCTGCGCACCATCTGGCCCAAGGACCTGGATATCGATCTCAGCCCGCACGAGGATTGGGACGTGAAGAATGGAGAGATGGCCGGCTATTTCGTCGACATGATGCGGCGCGTCGAATCCGCCTCGGCCAAGGCGTGAGGGAGACGCGACCGATGCACAGGAAACCAGGCAAGACTCTTGGCGCGCTTGCGGCGCTGGCGGCGTTGGTTTGCGCCTTTTCGGGCGGACACGCTCTCGCCGCCGACAAGCTGCGCGTCGGCAAGGCGATCCTCAATTCCTTCACCTTCGGCCTGCTCGATGTCGGCATCAAGAACGGCAATTTCGCCAAGGCCGGGCTCGACATCGAGCCGGTGGTTTTCACCGGCGCGACGCGGCTGCAGCAGGCCATGACCTCGAACGACATCGATCTGGGGCTCAGCACCGGCCAGGATCTGGGCTACATCGTCAAGGGCGCGCCGGTGATGACCGTCGCGGCGATCACCAATGCGCCGCGTGAGAGCGTGATGCTCGTCGGGCAATCGAGCCCGATCAAGACCGTGACCGATCTGAAGGGCAAGAAGGTCGCGGTCTCGAACATCCGCGGCTATCCGGCCTGGCTCGCCTTGAAGCTCTCCGAGCACGAGGGCTGGGGCCCTCACGGCATGGACATTGTCGCGACCGGCTCGCAGCCCGCCTCCATGGCGATGCTGCGGACCGGCCAGGTCGATGCCTGGATCGGCGATCTCGGCAGCTCGATCGATCTGCAGGAAGCGCATGAGGGGCGGATCCTGCTCAATATGGGCGATTACGTGCCGCCTTTCATGAACATCGCGCTCTATGCAACCAACATCCTCATCAAGGACCACCCGGAGCTGGTGCGCCGCTTCATCAAAGCGTGGTTCGACAACATCGCCTGGGCAAGCGCTCATCGCGAGGAGACGGTCGCGATCCTCGTGCCGTTGCTTCACTCGAAGCCGAGCACGCTCGATCAGGTCTACGCCCAGCTGATGCCGACGCAATCGACCGACGGCCGATTCGACCCCAAGGCCATGGCGACCATGCGCAAAGCCGTGGTCGAACTCGGCATTTTGCCGGAAGAGCCGGACATCGCGAAGCTCTACACCGCCGCGTTCCTGCCGAAGAAATAGCGGATTTACCGCTCTGCCAATTCGGCCGGGCTTTGCCGGGTTTCCCCGCGATCCATCTCGCCGCGCGCCATGAAAACTGGCAAAGTGGCGGCATGGCCATCCGCGAGCACCGCGACATCGAGCGCGAACGCGAGGAAGACGATCGCCGCTTTACCGCGAGCCTTGCCGGGCTCGCCGTCGCGCTTCTGTTAATCTGGATCGGGCTCTATGTGATCGAGCAGCTCGCCGCGCAAGGCCGGCTCGAGGATTGTGTCATGCAGGGCCGCGCCGATTGCGTGCGCGTCGATCTCGCGACGCAGCGGTAGAGCTTCGCGCGACGGCGAAGGTCGAACCGTTCTTCGCCTGTGCTACGGAATTTTGATTTGGCTTCGCACGACGACGAAGGTCGAACCGACCTTCGCCTGTGCTATGCGCTTACGCCCAGCCCGTGGTGTGTGCCATGGCGTCATGGCCCTGATGATAGTCGGTGTTGGTCTGCGCCGGGTTGCGGTTGACGAGCGGCCGGCCATAGAGCGGATGGCGCATGCTGCGCACCTCGTGCTCGACCGTGAACAGAACCTTCCGCGTCTCGAGATCGACGATGTCGGTGAAGCGATATTCGTGCTCCAGCACATCGGCCGTGATCAGCCTCAGCTCCTGGAGCTTCTTATAGGGCTTGGAGAAATCTGCGATGTAGATCTGGATGTGATGCTGGTCGTAAGCCGGCAGCTCGCGCTCGGTCTCGCGGAAGATGAGATGCTGCCGCGGCCCGACCTGGACCCAGGCCTTTTTCGCGTCCTCGTCCTCGCCGGCATGGGCGTTGGTGCCGAGCACCTCGCGATAAAACCGCGCGATCTTCTCGGTCGTGCCTTCGGGCACGTCAAAGCAGACATAGGGCAGGCCCAGCACGATATTGCCGAACAGCTTCTCGTTGGGCTCGTGCAGCCGGAAGCGATTGCCCCAGGGGCAGGTCGCCTCGACATAATCGTTGCGCTCGGCGTAAGCGAATTTGGTGCCGGCGAGTTCGCCCTTCACCTTCGCCAGCCGGTCGAGCAAGGCGCGCCGGTCGGGCATGACGAGGCCGGCAACGCCACGCAGCACGTCCGGCCCGCCGGTTGGCAAGTGGAACTGGCTGGTGCCCATGTTAATCCACATGTTGTTGGTCGAAACCATGATGTAGGGATCGCGCGTGAAACCGAGCCCGGCGACGTAAAACAGCGTCGAGAGCCTCTGATCGGGGATGCGCACATTGACGTGCTCGAGCTTGACGATATTGCCGAGATCCTCGGCGGCGCGATCAAAGCGCGGTTCCATGACGAGACCTCCCGTGCTGGCCTGCGCTCTATCCTGGGCCCGGGCCGTGGCGCGCGTCAACCGGCGCTGAGCCGCGCGGCGGCGGCGATCGGGGCCGCCAGCGCCGCGCTCAGATCGGCGGAAATTTAGTCCTGGCCTCGGCGAGGAAATCCTCGACCCGATCCATGGCGACGTCGATCTGGCTTTGCGGCCCGCTCAGCACATGGCGGTTGCGCGCGGCCGTGGTATCCGCATCGGTCGAGGCGGTCATGGTCTCGAGCAGGTGACTGAGGCCCAACAGCGCCTGCTGCTGATCGCTGAGTGTCGTCGGCACCGCCACCGGCGGCTGCGGCGGAAGCCCGCCCGCCGGCATCGCGGAAATCGTCTCGGGCGTGTCGGTGCGCGCGGTCTTGCCGATTGCCGCAGCGAAGGAATTGGCCTGGGCGGTGCGCGCGCCCAATGGCCCCAAACGCCATTTGTCGCTCACATAGCGCAAGAGGCTGGTGTGATCGAACACCTTCTTCTCCTCCGTCTCCGCCTTGAACACGCCGCGCGCGACATAGGGCGAGACCAGGATCGCGGGCACGCGCGCGCCCAGCCGGTCGAAGCTGAATTCGCTGTGGCAATTGTCGGGCGGGACGGTCGCGGGCGGCGCCACATGGTCGTAGAACCCGCCATGCTCGTCATAGACGATGAGGAGGAGCGTCGATTTCCACAGCGCATCGTTGGCGCGCAGCGCGTTGTAGACCTCGGCGATCAGCGTCTCGCCGCTCATCACATCGTAAGGCGGATGATCGTCATTGGCGCCGGGCGGGTTATAAGCGGGCTCGATGAAGCTGAATTGCGGGAATTCCTCCTCATCGCCCGCCGCATCGGCGAAGAAATGCTGGAACTTGCGGTAGTTGACCGCGTTCTCGGGCTCGAACTGATGCACCAGCACGAGCGATTGCGGCACATCGCCGTAGTAAATTCGCCAGCTGGTCTTCTGCGCGTTCAAACGGTCGTACAGCGTCGCCTGGTCGTACCAATGCCAATTGAGATTGAACACGCTGTCGGGCATCGTCACCTTGCCGAGCGAAGTGCCGCTGTGGAGGAAAAGCCGGTTCGGCCAGGTCGGGCCCGGCAGCGAGGAAAACCAGCGGTCGCATACGGTGAAAGTCTCGGCAAGCGTATGCAGCGCCGGGAGCGTGCCGCGATCGTGATATTTCATCACCTCGCCCAACTCCGCCGGCGTCGCGCTCGGGAAGAACCCCTGATAATTGGTCACGAACCCGGTCATCGCCCCGCCCGCGATCTGCGCGATCACGCTCGAGCATTCGTGGTTGGGATCCTTGGCAATCTGCCGCAGCGTGCCCGGCAGCTGCGCATAGGCGTTGCCGGCATTGTCGCGATTGCTGCGCGCGCCGGCCGAGGGAATCCCGTCGATATCGGGATAAACCCCTTGCTGCAGATAGCCCAGCATGTGATCGAAGGAGCGGTTCTCCATCATCAGCACGACGACGTGGCGGATCGGATCGCTTGCCGCGGCCGCGGCGTCGGATGGCGGGGTCATTGCCTGCACCTGAAAAGCTGCGCGAGGGGGCGGCATCGTCGATAGGGCCCCGCCTTAAGTCAAGCCGCGAGGACGATGCGCCGCGTTCACGAACGCGCTATATAGAGAGGATGCAATATGTTCTTCCCGCGCTGGTCGTCCTCGCCATGCTGGCGACGCTCGGCACGCTCCTCCTGGGCATCATCTCAATGGCCATCGGAGGTAATCCGCAACGCTCCAACAAGCTGATGCGCTCGCGCGTCCTGTTGCAGGGCGCGGCCCTCATCCTGTTTGTCATCTTCATGCTGATCTATCGGCACTGAGGGCGGCGGCGATGGTCCGCCTGACGCGCATCTATACGAAGGGCGGCGATGGCGGCGAGACCTCGCTCGGCGACGGCAGCCGGGTCAAGAAGCACGCGCTGCGGGTCGAGGCCGTCGGCACGGTCGATGAGGCCAATGCTGCGGTCGGGCTGGCGCGGCTCGAGGCCACGGGCGAGACGCTCGACATGCTCGAGCGCATTCAGCACGATATGTTCGATCTGGGCGCCGATCTCTGCACGCCCGAGACCGGCACGCGCGACAAGCCGGCGGCGCTGCGCATCGCGGCCGCACAGGTCGAGCGGCTCGAGCGCGAGATCGACCGCATGAATGCCGGCCTGAAGCCGCTCGATTCCTTTGTCCTGCCGGGCGGCACGCCGCTCGCCGCCGCGCTCCACCTGGCGCGTACCGTAACGCGCCGCGCCGAGCGCCTCGTCGCCGCCCTCGCCGAGGCCGAGCCGGTCAATCCCGAGGCGCTCAAATACCTGAACCGGCTTTCGGATCACCTCTTTGTCCTGAGCCGGGCGGCGAACGGCGCGGCGGGGGATATTTTGTGGCGTCCGGGCGTTAATCGTTGATGTTGCGCCGCGTCGGAACCCTTGCCGGAGGGCCAGGAAAGGCTTGCCTTCGCTGTGTGCAGGTGCAACATTTCGCCCGCGTTACAATTGCCCCCATCGGCGCATGAAGGTCCTGGTCGCGGTCAAGCGGGTCATCGACTACAACGTCAAAATCCGCGTCAAGGCGGACAAGACCGGCGTTGAAACCGCCAATGTGAAAATGTCGATGAACCCCTTCGACGAGATCGCCGTCGAGGAGGCGATCCGCTTGAAGGAGGCCGGCGCCGCGAGCGACCTCGTGGCTGTCTCGATCGGCCCGCAAGCCTGCCAGGAAACCATCCGCACAGCGCTCGCCATGGGCGCCGACCGCGGTATCCATGTGCTGACCGATCAGCCGCTCGAGCCCTTGGCCGTGGCCAAGCTGCTGAAAGCGATCATCGCCAAGGAAGCGCCGCAACTCGTGATCCTCGGCAAGCAGGCGATCGACGATGACTGCAACCAAACCGGCCAGATGCTGGCCGCGCTGCTGGATTGGCCGCAGGCGACTTTCGCCTCGAAGCTGAAGCTTGGATCGACCGAGGCTCTGGTCACGCGCGAGGTCGATGGCGGGCTCGAAACCGTGGCGGTCAAGCTGCCGGCGGTCGTGACCACCGATCTGCGCCTCAACGAGCCGCGCTATGCGTCGCTGCCCAACATCATGAAGGCGCGGAAGAAGGCGATCGACCAGACAACGCCCGACGCGCTCGGCGTCGCCATTGCGCCGCGCCTCGTCACCCTCGAAGTGAAAGAGCCGCAAAAGCGCGCGGGCGGCAGGAAGCTCGGCTCGGTCGGCGAGCTGGTCGAGGCGCTGATGACCGAGGCGCAAGTCATCTGATGACCGCGCTTCTCGTCGCCGAGCATGATGCGGGGCGCCTCAAAGGCGCGAGCCTCAACGCGCTCTCGGCCGCGCGGCTCATGAGCGACGAGGTGCATGTGCTGGTCGCTGGCAAGGCCTGTCGCGCCGTCGCCGAGGAAGCCGCGGGCCTCGACGGCGTCGCCAAGGTGCTGCTTGCCGAGGCGCCGCAGCTCGAGCACGCCTCGGCCGAGGATCTGACGACGCTCGGCCTGAGCCTCGCCAAGCCCTATTCGCATCTTGTCGCGCCCGCAACCACCTTCGGCAAGAATTTCATGCCGCGCGTCGCGGCGCTTCTCGACGTGCAGCAGATCTCCGACATTTCCGCCGTGATCGCGGCCGACACCTTCGAGCGCCCGATCTATGCCGGCAACGCCGTCGCGCGCGTGCAATCGAAGGATCCGGTGAAGGTCGTCACCGTGCGCGGCACCGCCTTTCCGGCGGCAAAGCCCGGCGGCGCGCAAGCACCCATCGAGGCCGTCGCCGTGCCGGCGGCGAGCGATCGCTCGCGCTTCGAAGGCGCCGAGATCGCGCAATTGGCGCGCCCCGAATTGACTGCGGCCCGGATCATCGTGTCGGGCGGGCGCGGCCTGCAATCGGGCGAGAATTTCAAGCTCCTCGAAAAGCTCGCGGATCGTTTGGGCGCCGCGGTCGGCGCCTCGCGCGCCGCAGTCGATGCCGGCTTCGTTCCCAACGACTACCAGGTCGGCCAGACCGGCAAGATCGTCGCACCGGAGCTTTACATTGCGGTCGGAATCTCGGGCGCCATCCAGCATCTCGCCGGGATGAAGGATTCGAAAGTCATCGTCGCCATCAACAAGGACGAGGAAGCGCCCATCTTCCAAATCGCCGATTACGGCATCGTCGGCGATTTGTTCCAGATCGTGCCCGCGCTCGAGGCCGAGCTGGCGAAGCGACTCGCCAACCGCTGACCGGCGCGCAACCCCGAAGGCAAGGCAGGGCAACCCCATGGCAACCACCTTAGCGAACGCGATTCATTCGGTCGGGATCATCGGCGCCGGCCAGATGGGCAACGGCATCGCTCATGTCTGCGCGCTCGCCGGCTATGACGTGCACATCGCCGATATCGGCGAGGAGGCGCTGAAGCGCGCGGTCGATACGATCGAGCGCAACATTCAGCGCCAGGTCGCGCGCGGTCGCGTGAGCGAGGCCGACAAGCAGGCGGCGCTGAAGCGGATTCGCACCGGCGTCGATTACGGCATTTTCGATCAATGCGACTTCGTCATCGAGGCCGCGACCGAGCGCGAGGAGATCAAGCGCGACATCTTCAAGAAGCTCGTTCCGCACCTGAAGCCGTCGGCGATCATCGCCAGCAACACCTCCTCCATCTCGATCACGCGGCTCGCCGCGGTCACCGACCGGCCGGAGCATTTCATCGGCATGCATTTCATGAACCCGGTGCCGGTGATGACCCTGGTGGAGGTCATCCGCGGCATCGCCACCGACGAGACCACCTTCGAGACTGTGCGCGACCTTTCCGTGAAGCTCGGCAAGACCCCGGTCGCGGCCGAGGATTTCCCCGCCTTCATCGTCAACCGCATCCTGCTGCCGATGATCAACGAGGCGGTCTACACGCTCCATGAAGGCGTCGGCTCGGTCGAGGCGATCGACACGGCGATGCATCTCGGCGCCAACCATCCGATGGGGCCGCTGACCTTGGCCGACTTCATCGGCCTCGATACCTGCCTCTCGGTGATGCAGGTGCTCTATGAAGGCTTGGCCGACTCGAAGTACCGGCCCTGCCCCTTGCTGGTGAAATATGTCGAAGCCGGCTGGCTCGGCCGCAAATCCGGCCGCGGCTTTTATGATTATCGCGGCGAAAAGCCGGTGCCCACGCGCTGAACATCGCCTTGCCGCCGCGCCGGCAATCCGCCCCTTTCCTTCTCGTGGCCCGCGTGCTAGGAGGGATTCGCCAGTTGCGGTGGCAGCGATGAGGTGGCTGTTTGTCGCTTGCTCTCGATAGTTGTCCGGCGCTCGTGCTCAATGCCGATTTCCGCCCGTTGAGCTATTTCCCCTTGTCCGTCTGGCCCTGGCAGGAAACCGTGAAGGCGGTTTGTCTCGACCGGGTGCGAATTGTCTCCCATTACGACCGCGTCGTGCGCAGCCCCTCCTTTGAGATGCGGCTGCCGAGCGTCATCTCGCTGAAATCCTACATCGCGATGGCGCGGCGCCCGGCCTTCACGCGCTTCAACGTCTTTCTGCGCGACCGCTTCACCTGCCAATATTGCGGCGATGCGTTTCCGACCCATGACCTGACCTTCGATCATCTGGTGCCGCGCTCGCGGGGCGGCTGGACCACCTGGGAGAACGTCGTCACCGCCTGCTCGGGCTGCAATCTCTTGAAGGGCAACCGGCTCCCCGAGGAGGCGCGTATGTTCCCGCGCCATCTTCCGGCACAGCCCACGACCCAGCTCCTGCGCGACAACGGCCGAGCCTTTCCGCCCAATTACCTGCATCACTCCTGGCGCGACTTCCTTTACTGGGACAGCGAGCTCGAAGCGCGGTAAGCTTCCGAGGCGATGAGCCTCTTGCGCCACATCCAGCAATGCAATGCGTGGGACCCTGCGCGCTTCGTGCCGTTCTGGCATGGCGGCGAGCGGTTGGGGCTCGTGCGCAAGGCCAATGCCCAGGCGCTCCGGCGCTTTCCCAACGCCTATCGCGTGGACGATCACGGCGTGCAGCTCCTCATCGAGGGCGATGTCGACGCCGTCAGCGCGGTGATCGAAGAGACCACCGAGCACCTCGTCGCCGAGGGGCTTGTCGCGAAATGGCGCCATGAGTTCTTCGCCGCGGCGCCGCGCTGGGGTGCCAAGCCGCATTTCCGCATCGATCGCGGCGCCGTGCCCTTCTTCGGCATCCGCGCCTATGGCGTGCATCTCAATGGTTTCGTGCGCGAGGGCGACCGGATGAAGCTCTGGGTCGGCCGGCGCTCGCCGACCAAGGCGGTCGCGCCCGACAAGCTCGACAATCTCGTCGCCGGCGGCATCGATCATGCGCATGGGCTCGAGGAAACCCTCGTCAAGGAATCCCAGGAAGAGGCGAGCCTGCCGGCCGCGCTGGCGAGCAAAGCGGTCTGCGTCGGCGCTGTTTCCTACCGCATGGCGGTGACGCATGGTCTCCGGGACGATGTGCTGTTTTGCTACGATCTCGAATTGCCGCATGACTTCCGGCCCAAGAACACGGATGGCGAGCTCGTCGCCTTCATGCTCGAGGATGTCGGCCGCGTCATCGACATCGCGCGCCAAAGCGACGACTTCAAATTCAACGTCAATCTCGTGCTGATCGATTTCGCGCTGCGCCATGGGCTCATCCGCACCGACGATCCCGAGTATCTGGCGCTCGCCACCGGCATTCACCGCCCGATCGATTAGGGGTTGTCCAGCCTCAGCACGTAGATTCCGTGATTCTTGTCGGTGACGTAGATGAAGCCGCGCGCGTCGACCAGCACGTCCTCGCTCTGACAAACGAGCTTGGTCTTGGGCAGCACGCCGCGGCGCTCCAACGGATCGGGCGGCACGAAATAGGCGATCTCCTTGACGAGCCACTCGTCGGAAATGTCGAAGACGCGCAGCCCGGCGTTGAAATAGGTGAGGAAGCACAAAGTCTCGTCGTGGAGGAGAATGTCCTGATACTGCCATTGATGCTGATTGTGCGGGCCGAAGCGTCCGCCCTTCTCGCAGAAATTCTTGTAGGGCGCGGCTTCGGGCGGACGCGGCAACGGAAAAAGCGAGCATAGGCGAGGCTTGTTTTCGTCCTTGATGTCGACGATGCCGGCATAACCCAAGGGCTCGCTGCAATTCTCGGCGATCGCCTCGGAATTGCAGATGACGAGCTCGCGCTGCGACAAGGGCTGCGCGGTGTGGACCGCGATGAAGGATTGAAACGGCGGCGAGAACGGCAGATCGGCGACGAGGCGCGGCTTCTTCTTGTCGGCAATATCGAGAATGACGAAGCCCCCGCCGCCATAGGGCAGATAGGCGCGCTCGCCGTGCACATAGGCGCCGCCATGAAGCAGGGTCGATGGCGGCGCGCCGGTCTCGCCGCCCGCCTTCCACTGGCCCTTCCGCCACCAGCGCGAGATTTCGACCGGACGGGTCGGATCGTCGATATCGATGATCTGGAGGACGTGACCCTCGAAACCCTCGGGCAGGCCGGTCGCATAGACGTAGCGCCCGCCATCGTAATAATTGCGATGCGTGCCGCTGCCGCCGGTCTTCCATTGGCCGAGATGCTCGGGATTTTCGGGATCGGCCAAATCCCAGATGTGAAAGCCTTCATCGAAGGGGGCGCCTGGCGTATCGCCCCAACCCGGCGCAATGCGCTCGGCCGAGGTGATCATCCGCTGCCCCGCGATCTGCACCTGCAAGGTCCAGGTGTTCGGGTGCCCCGCGACCCAGCGCAGGTGACGCGGCCTCGTCGGATCGGTCACGTCGAGGATGTGAAAGCCCGGCTCCCACAGGCCGGGCGAGTAGAGATACCAGCGCTCGCCCTTCTTATGGAGCGCGAGCTTGAAGCCCGGCTTGCCGAGGAGATCGTGATAGCCGACGGCCTTCAGCCCCTTCGCGTACACCTCGCCCGGCGGGAAATCCATCGCATGCTCCCTATAGCTCTAAGCGGTAAGCCATAAGCTCTGAGCTTAAAGCTTCGGGCTTAGAGCTTACAGCCTGCCTCGGCCATTGCGCGAACGTCCTCAGGCGTCTTGCCACTCTCGCGCAGCGCCCTGAGCGTCAGCGCTTTGTCGCGCTTGGCAAAGCGCTTGCCGCGCGCATCCGTGAGCAGCTTGTGATGGCGATAGCGCGGCACCGGCAGATCGAGCAAGGCCTGCAGCAAGCGATGGAGGTGCGTTGCCGCGAAGAGATCGGCGCCGCGGGTGACGAGCGTCACGCCCTGCAGCGCATCATCGACCGTCACCGCCAGATGATAGCTCGCCGGCACGTCCTTCCTCGCCAAGACCACATCGCCCAGAAGCTCTGGCTGCGCCGCAATGACGCCCTGCCCCTCCTCGTCCCAGGAGAGCGGGCCGGCCCTCGCGATCGCGCGCGTCGCATCGAGCCGCAGCGCAAAGCTTTCGCCCGCGGCGATGCGGCGCAAGCGCTCCTCGGCCGGCATGTTGCGGCAGCTGCCGGGATAGAGCGGCCCCGCCTCGCCTTGCGGCGCGCCGCCCGCGCGCGCGATCTCGGCGGCGATCGCAGCGCGCGTACAAAAGCACGGATAGATCAGCCCCGCGACATCGAGCCGGTCGAGCGCCGCTTCGTAATCGGCGAAATGCTCCGATTGCTTGCGCACCGGGCCGTCCCAATCGAGGCCGAGCCAGGCGAGGTCTTCGGGGATCGCCGGGGCGAATTCCGGCCGGCAGCGCGTCACGTCGATGTCTTCGATACGCAAGAGAAAGCGCCCGCCGGCCTCGCGCGCGCTGCGCCAGGCGAAGAGCGCCGAATAGGCATGGCCCAGATGCAGGAACCCGGTCGGGCTCGGCGCGAAGCGGGTGACGATCTCGCTCATCGCGCGCGAGCCTAACAACCGCGCGGGCGGCGATGAAGTCCCGCCGCGCCGCGCGGCGACCTCTGCTACGCGGGCGGCTGGATCGCCACCCCGTATTGCGCCGCGATGGCGAGAAGCTTGTCGAGCGGCGGCATCCCCTTCGCGGCCTGTCCGGCAGCGTCGATCGCATCGAACATTGCTTCGAGACCGGCGCCGGGGGTCGCGATCACCAGGAGCCGCGCCTCCCGCTCGCTCGCATTACGATAGGCATGGCGCCGGCCGCGCGGGCCGTAAACGAAGCCGCCCGCGCCGACGCGGATCGGCTGGGACTCGCCTTCGAGATCGACAACGACTTCGCCGCTCAGCACATAGAAGGATTCATCCTCGCGGCTATGCGTGTGCGGCGGCGCGCCGGCGCCGGGAGGAACGATCGCCTCGTGCAGCGAAAACGCGTTCGCGGTCTCGGCCGAAAGCGCTTTGTAAATATGGGTGACGCCCAGCACGTTCTGCACGTGACCGGCGCCGGCCGCGCGGCAGAGCGCTTGGGGACGAGATGGCTGCATGTCCATGACGGTCTCCTTTGCGAAGCATCGTGGTAGCGATACCTTCTCGATACGCCGTTCCGCGCCCTCTTATTAGCCGGTAAACCATGGACAGACCGTTCTGAAAACAGCACAATCGGGCGATGGACCCGCTTGACGGGATCGCCGCCTTCGTCCGCGTGATCGACACCGGCAGCTTTTCAGCCGCCGCGCGGCGCCTCAAGCTCTCGAAATCGGCGGTGAGCGCCCATTTGCAGCGGCTCGAGCGGCGCCTCGGGGTCAGGCTTCTCAATCGCACGACCCGCCGGCTCGCGGTCACCGAAGCTGGCGCGGCCTTTTACCGGCATTGCGCGCGCATCCTCGCCGAGGCGGAAGCGGCCGAGCAGGCGGCGAGCGCTCTGCAGCGCGAGCCGCGCGGAACTTTGCGCATGTCCGCGCCGGACAGTTTCGGCTGGATGCATGTTGCGCCAGCAATTCCCGATTTTCTCGCGCGCTACCCCGAACTCGCGCTCGACATCGCGCTCTCACCCAAGCCGGTCAATCTCATCGATGAGGGGATCGATCTCGCCATCCGCATCGGCGTCATCGAGGACCCGAGCTTGGTCGTGCGCCGCCTCGCGCCGTCGCGCTTCGTGCTGTGCGCGGCGCCCGCCTATCTCGACCGCGCCGGCGCGCCGCGCGAGCCGGGCGATCTTGCCGCGCATCAATGCTTATGCGTCAGCCTCGTCTCCTGGGGCAACGCATGGCGTCTCATCGGCGCAAGGGGCGAGGAACGCGTCGCGGTGAGCGGCGTCTTGCGCAGCAACAACGCCGAGATGCTGCGCAGCGCGGCGCTCGACGGGCTTGGCATCGCCCTGCTGCCGAGCTGGGCCGTGGGCGACGAGCTCGCTAAGGGCCGGCTGAAGCGTGTCCTTCCCGCCTGGGAGCCGCCCGCCAGCAGCATTTACGCGGTCTATCCCGGCAACCGCCTGATGACGGCGAAGGTGCGCGCTTTTGTCGATCACCTGGCGCGCCGATTCGGGCCGACGCCTTATTGGGACCAGCCCGGCGCGGTGGCGGATCGGGCGGCGCGCACCGCGCGCCGTGATCGCAGCAACCGGGCAAAGCGGCGACCCGGCCCTTAACAAAGTACCTGCGATCCTCTATCCCTCGCCCATGGCCTTGACCCTCGATGGACCGTCGCTTCCACCCGCCAGCGCCGGCAAGCCCAAGCAGCTTGTCGTGCTGCTGCATGGCTATGGCGCCGACGGCAATGATCTGATCGGCCTCGCGCCCCATTGGGCGCCGCTCTTGTCCGAGGCGGAGTTTCTCTCGCCGCACGCGCCCTTTCCCTGCGAGATGAGCGCCTTCGGCCGGCAATGGTTCGGCTTCCAGGGCCGCGCCCAGGAGCAGGTTCTCGAAGGCGTGCGCATTGCCGCCGGCATTCTCGATCGCTATCTCACCGAGCTTCTCGCCGAGCGCAAGATGGATGAGTCGGCGCTCGCCCTGGTCGGCTTCTCGCAAGGCGCGATGATGTCGCTTTATGTGAGCCTGCGCCGCGCCAAGCCCGTCGCCGCCGTCGTCGCTTATTCCGGCCGCCTCTTCGTGCCGGAGATGCTCGCGACCGAGCTGCGGTCCCGGCCCAAAATGCTGCTGGTTCATGGCGACCGCGACGAAGTGGTGCCGCCCGAGGCGCTGCCGCGCGCCTATGAGGCGCTCAAAGCCGCGAATGTCCCGGTCGAGCAGATGCTGCGCCCGGGCCTCGGCCACGGCATCGACGGCGAGGGCCTCGCGCGCGGCGGCGAGTTCCTGCGCGCGGCTTTCGCGGGGTAGAGCCGAGCCTTCCCACTGTTTTTCGTCACACCCGCGAAAGCGGGTGTCCAGGGATCGGTGGATTCCCGCTTTGCGCGGAAATGACGACCAAGGGTTGTCACTTCGCCGCGATATAGGTCTCGAGCCGCGCCAGCATCGGCGCCTCGTCCCATTTGGCGGCGCCTTCGAGCTTGCCGAGAATCAAGCCATCGCGGCCGATGAGGAAGCTCGTGGGCAGGCCCTGCACGCCGAAGGCCTCGATCGCGGCGGATTTCGGATCGAGAAACACCGCGAGATGGGTGATCCGGGCCTTGGCGAGGAAGGGATCGACCACCGCGGCGCCGCGCCGGTCCTGCGAGATGGCGAGGATCTGAAGCTTGTTGCCAAGCCTGGCCTGGAGCCGGTCGAGCGCCGGCATTTCCTCGACGCAAGGCCCGCACCAAGTCGCCCAAAGATTGACGAGGACGAGTTCGCCCCTGAAATCGGCGAGGTGCTTTTCGGCGCCGTCGCGCGCCGTGAAAGCGAGCGCGGGCGCTGGCAGCTTGCCGTCGAGCGCGATAAAATGGCCGAGCGTTGGGGCGGCTTGGGTGGCTTGTTCTTGCGGCGGGACCGGCGCGACAAGGGCCGGGCGCAACAGCATCACGCCGAGCGCCGCCCCGCAAAGGACGAGAAGCACCGTGAGCGCGCTGATCAGAAACTTGGACGACACCACACCCTCACCGACACGTTTCCCGGCATGAGTTCGGCCAAGCGCGCAGCGCCGGCCAAACGGGCCGCGACCAACGCCGCCTGGGGCGGCCGCTTCGGCGCGGGACCCGCCTCGATCATGCAGCGCATCAACGCCTCGCTCGATGTCGACCGCGCGCTTTACGCGCAGGACATCGCGGGCTCGCTCGCGCATTGCGCGATGCTGGTCAAGCGCCGCATCATCACGAGGAAAGATGGGGCGGCGATCGCCAAGGGTCTAGCGAAAATCAAGGGCGAGATCGAGCGTGGCCGGTTTCCTTTCCGCGTCGAGCACGAGGACATCCATCTCAATATCGAGGCGCGCCTCCAAGAGCTGATCGGCCCGGCCGCCGGCAGGCTGCACACGGCGCGCTCGCGCAACGACCAGGTCGCGACCGATTTCCGCCTTTATGTCCGCGACGCGATCGACCGGCTCGACCGCCAGATGGGGACGCTCCAAGCCGCGCTCATCGCCCAGGCCGAGCGCCATAGCGCCACCATCATGCCGGGCTTCACTCATCTTCAGGTCGGCCAGCCCGTCACCTTCGGCCATCATCTTTTGGCCTATGTCGAGATGATCGGCCGCGACCGCGCGCGGCTCGCCGATTGCCGCCGCCGGCTCAACGAATCGCCCTTGGGCGCGGGCGCGCTCGCCGGCACCTCCTTTCCGATCGATCGCGCGATGACCGCCAAGGCGCTGGGCTTTTCGCGGCCGATGGCGAATTCCCTCGATGCCGTATCCGATCGCGATTTCGCGCTCGAATTCCTCTCCGGCGCGGCGATCGCCGGGACCCATCTCTCGCGCTTTGCCGAGGAGATCGTCCTCTGGGTCAGCGAGCCTTTCCGCTTCGTCAGGCTGAGCGACGCCTTCACCACCGGCTCGTCGATGATGCCGCAAAAGCGCAATCCCGATGCCGCCGAGCTGGTGCGCGCCAAGGCCGGGCGGCTGATCGGCGCGCTCGCCGGGCTCCTTGCCGTGATGAAGGGCCTGCCGCTCGCCTACGCCAAGGACATGCAGGAGGACAAGGCGCCGGTCATCGACACGGCCGACACGCTCGCGCTGTGCCTTGCCGCCGTGACTGGCATGGTGCGCGACATGGAGGCCGATCCAACAGCGATGCGCAGGGTTGCCGCGAGCGGCTTTTCCACCGCGACCGATCTCGCCGATTGGCTGGTGCGCACGCTGAAGCTGCCTTTCCGTCAGGCGCATCATGTGACCGGCGCGCTGGTCGCGCGGGCCGAAGCGCTGGGCTGCGGGCTTGCCGAGCTGCCGCTCAAAGAAATGCAGCGGGCCGAGCCGCGCATCACCCGCGAGATCTATCGCGTGCTGACGGTCGACCGCTCAGTCGCGAGCCGCAAGAGCCTCGGCGGCACCGCGCCCGCGCTCGTCGCCCGCGCCGCCGCGGCGGCAAGGAAACGCTTTCTCGGCACGGTAAGCCCATGAGCCATCTCGCGCGGGCCTTGGCCCTCTCCCTCATCGTCCTGATGCTTGCCGCTTGCGGCAAGAAAGGCTCGCCGCAGCCGCCGCCCGGCATTCCCAACACCTATCCAAAAGATTATCCCAAGGAATGAGCCGGGCGTGACCGACACCGCGCCTTGGGCGCCCGAATTCGCCTATCGCGGCGGCGCGCTCGCGGTGGAAGACGTGCCGCTCGCCCGCATCGCCGAAGCGGTCGGCACGCCCGTCTATGTCTATTCGAGCGCGCAGATCGAGCGCCGCTTTCGCCAATTCGCCGGCGCGTTCTTGGGAACGCCCGCCGAGATCTGCTATTCGGTCAAAGCCAATCCCAACCTCGCGGTGATCGCGACCTTGGGCCGGCTCGGTGCCGGCGCCGATGTCGTCTCCGAGGGCGAGTTCCGCCGCGCGCTCGCGGCCGGCATCGGCGGCCACCGCATCATCTTCTCGGGAGTCGGCAAGACCCGCGCCGAATTGGAATTCGCGCTCGCTCACGACGTGCATCAGATCAATGTCGAATCGCTTTCGGAGCTCGAGATGTTGAGCGCGGTCGCCGAAGCGATGAACCGGGTCGCGCCGATCGCGATCCGCGTCAATCCGGATGTCGATGCGCGCACGCACGCGAAGATCACCACCGGCCGCAAGGAAAACAAATTCGGCATCGATCTGGCGCATGCGGTCGCCGCTTATCGCCGCGCGCAAAGTCTGCCGGCGCTGCGCGCCGTCGGCCTTGCCGTCCATATCGGCTCGCAGCTGACGAGGCTGCGTCCCTTCGAGACCGCCTTTCGCCGCATCGCCGCGCTCTATCGCCAATTGCGCGCCGACGGCGTCGCGCTCGAGCGGCTCGATCTCGGCGGCGGGCTCGGCATCCGCTACATGGACGAGGCGCCGCCCTCGATCGAGGCTTATGCCGAGATGGTGAAGCGCATCACCGGCAATCTCGGCGCGACGCTCGCCTTCGAGCCCGGCCGCGCGCTCGTCGGCAATGCCGGTGCGCTGGTGGCGCGCGTCGTTCATATCAAACAAGGCGTGACGCGCCGCTTCGTCATTCTCGACGCGGCGATGAACGATCTCATGCGTCCGGCGTTGTACGACGCATGGCACGAAATCCTGCCCTTGCGCGGTGCGTCGGCCCGTCGCAGCGTCAAAGCCGCCGACGTCGTCGGGCCGATTTGCGAGACCGGGGATAGTTTCGCGATGCAACGAAAACTGCCCGCGCTCGAAGCCGGAGACGGCGTCGCGCTGATGTCGGCAGGAGCCTATGGCGCTTCGATGGGTTCGGCGTACAATACGCGTCTGCCGGCGCCGGAAGTGCTTGTGCGTGGCGCGCAATTCACCGTAATCCGGCCCCGCCCGAGCTACGAGGCCGTACTGGCGCAAGACCGGATGCCGTCCTGGCTCGCCGAAAAGTGATCGCCATGAGGTCTGGCGCATGGTCGACATCGTCATCCCGTCCGCACCGGCCGCGCTGAAGCGGCGCCTCGGGCTCGCGACCGCCGCTTTGTTCTGGGAGCGGCTGTGGCCGGCGCTGTGGCCGGCGGCTTGCGTCGTCGGAATTTTCTTGGCGCTCGCGCTGTTCGACATTCCGGCGATGCTGCCAAACGCGCTGCGCTGGATCCTGCTGGCGGTCTTCGTGATTGCGCTGACCGCGGCGTTGTTCGAGGCGGCCAATCGCTTCCGCCTGCCGCGCGGCGATGCGGCGCGGCGGCGCATCGAGACCGCGAGCGGGATGAGGCATCGTCCGCTCGCCGCGCTCCAGGACAAGCTTGCCAGCAACGCCGATCCTGCCACGGCGTCACTGTGGCTCGCGCATCAGCGGCGCATGGCCGACGCCGCGCGGCGCATGAAGGTGGGGCTCCCGGCCGCCGGCCTCGCGCGCCGCGATCCTTATGCGTTGCGCGTCGCCTTGGCGCTTCTCCTGCTGCTTGGCGCGGTCGATGCCGGCGACGATTGGGCCGCACGGCTGGTGCGCGCGGTCAGCCCGGGAATCGCCGCGCCCGGCGCCGCGGCCGCGGTCAGCTTCGATGTTTGGGTGACGCCGCCGGATTATACCGGCCTGCCGCCGCAATTCCTTTCGGCGACCACCGCTGGGCCGGTCGCCGTGCCGATCGGCAGCACGCTCTTGGCGCAGGTCCATGGCGGACGCAATCCGCCGCGCCTCAAGATCGACGACCGCGCCAGCGATTTCGCGCGCATCGATGAGAGCAATTTCAAGGACAGCGCCACCATCGCCGCGGGCAAGCGCATCGCCATCGATCAGGACGGCCGCAGCCTCGGCGCCTGGCCGATCCAGGTGGTGCCCGATCTGCCGCCGCAAGTGACCTTTGCGCGCCCGCCCTCGCGCAGCGCGCGCATGGCGCTGCGGCTCGACTATACGGCGGGCGACGATTACGGCGTCGAGAGCATCAAGGCTGTCATCCACCGCGCCGACGACCCGGGCGGGCCGGCGCTGACCCTCAATCTTCCGCTGCCCGGCCAGCATCTGAAAGACGCGCGCGCTACCGATTACACCGACCTTACTGCCAATCTCTGGGCCGGCCTGCCGGTGCAGATCGAGCTGCAGGCGACCGACGCGCTCGGCCAGGTCGGGCGCAGCGAGATCGTGCAGACCGTGCTGCCCGAGCGCGTCTTCCACAATCCCATCGCCAAGGCGATCGTCGAAGCGAGGAAGCAGCTGACGCTCCATCCCTCCGACAAGGAGGTGGTCGCCGAGACCCTGTCCGATCTGTCGCTCAGGCCCGTTCGCTTCAACAACGACATCGTCGCGTTCATGGCGCTGCGCACGGCGCAGGCCCGGCTGCTGCTCGATCGTGACGGCTCATCGATCGCGCCGGTGCAGGAGTTGCTGTGGCAAACGGCGCTGCGCATCGAGGATGGCCGCGCGCCGGCGACGCAGCAGGATCTGCGCAACGCCATGCAGGCGCTGCAAGATGCGCTCGCGCGCAACGCGCCCAACGACGAGATCGAGCGGCTGATGCGCCAGGTTCAGGAAGCGATGAACCGCTATTTCCAGGCGCTGGCGCAGCAGATGCAGCACATGGATCCGAGCCAGATGCAGGCGGTCGATCCCTCGCAGATGATGAGCCTGCAGGATCTGCAGAAGATGCTTGACCGTGCGCGCGATATGGCGCGCACCGGCGCCCGCGACCAGGCGCGCAATCTCCTGTCGCAGCTGCAGCAGATGCTGGAAAATCTCCGCCTCGCCCGGCCGATGCAGGGCAATGGCAGCCAGAATCAGATGATGAGCCAGATGCAGCAGATGATGCGGCAGCAGCAACAGCTGCTCGACCGCTCCTTCAACCAGTCGCGCAACGGCCAGAGCCAGAATTTGAGCGGCGACGCGCAGCAGCAGGAGGCGCTGCGCCAGATGCTTAGCCAGATGATGCAGCGCCTGCAGCAGCAGGGCGGACAGGCGCCGCAAGGCTTGAGCCGCGCCGAGCGCGCGATGCGCGGCGCCGCCGAGGCCTTGCAGCGCGGCCAGCCGGGACAGGCGATCGGCCCGCAAAGCGACGCGCTCGATGCGCTGCAGGAAGCCGCGCGCTCGATGGCCAATCAGATGCTCGGCCGCAATTACGGCGACGGTCCGGGCGGCGAGCCTTTTGACGATCCCGGCTTGCACCAGGCGCAGCGCGACCCGTTCGGACGTCTGCTCGACACCGAAGAGGGCAATGGCGGCTATGACGATGGCGGCCAGCTGCGCATGGGCAAATCGGCCAATGATTACGCGCTCGACAAGGCGAAGCAGATTCTCGACGAGCTGCGCCGCCGCGCCGGCGAGCGTTCGCGCCCGGCGCTCGAGCGCGATTACATCGATCGGCTGCTGAAAGAGTTCTGATCGCGCGGCCGTCCGCCGCTATTTGGCCAGTTCCTCCGTCACCGCCGCGACGAGCTCGTCGAGGGTGAAGGGCTTGGGCAGCACGCGATGGACGAGAGCCGCGAGATTGTGCGCGCGCTGGCGCTCGGCGGAATAACCGGTCATCAGCAGGATCTTCATCGCCGGATAGTCCTTGCTTGCCTTCAAGGCGAGCGCGATGCCGTCGAGCCCGGGCATGACGATATCGGTCAAGAGCAGATCGAAGGGCTGGGCCGCAAGCGCCGCCACCGCGGCGAGCCCGTCCGCGACCGGCTTCACCACATGGCCATGATGCTCGAGCGCGCGCTGCGCGAAGGCGCTCACCGACGCTTCGTCCTCGGCGAGAAGGATCCGGGCCATCGAGCGCTCAGCGCGGCGCGGCGCGCGGCGTCCGCATCGGCGGCGCGCTCAACCGCCGCCGGCGAAGCTCACGACGACATCCGTCGCAGCTTCGTTCGGGCGCGTGATCACGGTGTGGAAGGGTGCGCTCGCCCCTGGCAGCAGGCGCTGATCGGTGACCGAGATGGTCAAGGCTTGGAGCTCCTTGTCCTGACCGTCGCGCAGCGCGACTTTGAGCCTCGGCACGTCGCGGGTGACGGTCGAAACATTCACCACCTCGCCATCGATCGCCAGGGTCGGTACGCCGTTCTCCATGCCGCGCGACGGCGTGACCTTGAGCTCGAGGCCGGTTCCCGCCGCGGCCGGGCCGTAGCCGACGAGCGAATAAAGCCGCCCGGCAGGCGGCCACCAGCCGATGATCTCGGCGCGCGCCGCGATGAGGCTGGCGGCCAGCGCCGCGACCACGACCGCGGCGGCGCCCCAGCCGATGATCTGGCCGCGCGCGCGTCCGCGCCGGACCGCCGGAAGCTGCACGCGCGTTTGCCGCCTTGGGCTGTCGCCGCCCGCGCCCGCATCGGGCGCCGCCGTCAGCGGCAACTCGAAGAGCTGCGGCGCGTCGGCCGGCGGCGTCTGGAACCAGCTATGGCCGCAATTGGCGCAGCGCACATTGCGCCCGGCCACCCCCAAGGCGCGCGCGTCGACAAGGTAGCGTTTGGAGCAGCTGGTACAGGTGACGATCATCGCCCGGAGGGGGTTCGGCGTTCCCGGCGCCTGTTATAAGGCGAGGCCCGGTTCCGAGGCAAGAAACGGCGGCCGCGGCGCTTTACCCGCCGGGCGACGCATGCCATGTTTCATCGCGCAAAGCGGCATCGGGGGATGCGGCGCATGAACGACGCTCGCGCCGCGCCGCCGGACAGGAGAAGGCCAGCACGTGGTTCGGTTCGAGAATGTCGGCATGCGCTACGGCACCGGGCCCGAGGTGCTGCGCGATGTCAGCCTCGATCTCGCCTCCGGCTCGTTCCACTTTCTGACCGGCCCGAGCGGCGCCGGAAAGACCACGCTGCTGCGCCTCATGTATCTGGCCGACCGGCCGACGCGCGGCCTCATCTCGCTTTTCGGACAAGACATCTCGCGCCTCAAACGGCGCGAGCTCGCCGATCTCCGGCGCAAGATCGGCGTGGTGTTTCAGGATTTCCGCCTGCTCGGCCATCTCTCGGCGTTCGACAACGTTGCGCTGCCGCTGCGCGTCGCCGGCATTGCCGAGGCGCGGGTCAAAAAGAACGTGACCGAGCTTCTCGAATGGGTCGGGCTCGCCGACAAGCTCAATGCGCGGCCGGTCACGCTTTCGGGCGGCCAGCAGCAGCGCGTCGCGATCGCGCGCGCCGTCATCGCCCGGCCGCAGCTTCTGCTCGCCGACGAGCCGACCGGCAATGTCGACGATACGATGGCGAGCCGCCTCTTGCGGCTGTTCGAGGAGCTGAACCGCTTCGGTACGACGCTCGTCATTGCGACGCATAACGAGCATCTCGCGTCGCAGCGCCGGTTCGAGCGCATCCACCTCGTCAATGGCGAGGTGTCGAGCCCGGCCGCCGCGGTGCGCGCATGATCGGCCGGATCGGCGACGATATCCCGCTGCGGCGCGACGGCACGGTGCGCCTGCTGCCCTGGCTGATTGCCCCCATGGTCTATCTTGCGGCGCTGGCACTCGCCGGCATGCTCGCGCTCAATGGCGTTCTGCAGAGCTGGGATCGGGGCTTGAGCGGAACGATGACAGTGGAGCTGCCCGCGGCGCCGGCACCGCCCGCGACGGACGACGCCGTGGGAAAGACGCTGCGGCTCTTGCGCGCAACGCCGGGCATCGTCAGTGCGACGCCGCTCGAGCGCAACGCCGAGGTAAGACTCATCGAGCCCTGGCTCGGCAGCACGATCGCGCCCGAGGAGCTGCAGCTGCCTCGCCTCGTCGATCTGCGCATCACCAGCGGCGCTGCGATCGATTTGCCGGCGTTGCGCGCGAAGCTCGTCGCCGCAGTGCCGGGCGCCGTGCTCGACGATCATCGCCTCTGGCTCGATCGGCTCTACGGTCTTGCGATCTCGGTCGAGGCGACCGGCTTCGCCATCTTCGTCATGGTGGGAGTCGCCGCGGTCCTGACCGTGATCTTCACCACCCGCGCCGGCCTCGCGGTCCATCACGACGTGATCGAGCTCTTGCATCTGATGGGCGCGCGCGACCTCTACATCGCGCGCCAGTTCGAGAGCGAGGCGCTGCGCATGGGCTTGAGCGGCGGCATCGGCGGGATCGCGCTGGCAGCCTTGACGCTTTGGGGCCTCGGCCACGCCGCCGCGGCGACAGCGGTTCTGGGCGAGGAAGCGAAGCTCCTGCCCGATTTGAGCCTTGTGCTGTGGCAATGGGCGGCGCTGGCGGTCTTGCCGGTGCTGGCAGGCCTCGCGGCGCTGGTAACGGCGCGCTTCACTGTGATGCGGGCGCTCGCCCGCATGCCATGAGCTTCAACCGGTCGAGCCGCGCCGTGAAGATCGCGGCAGCGCTGGCGTTCGCCGTCGTGGCGTTGTGGCTCGTCGGGTTGTGGCGCTTCGCCGCTTCGATGCCCACCGCGGTCGATGATCCGACGCGGCGGACCGACGCGATCGTCGTGCTGACCGGCGGCAGCCTGCGCGTCGAGAGCGGGTTGAAGCTGCTCGCCGCGGGCATGGGAAAAAAGCTTTTCGTCTCCGGCGTCTACCGCGGCGTCGACGTCACCGCCCTGCTGCACGCCTCGCGCCAAGCGCCCGAAAGCGTCGCCTGCTGCATCGTCTTGGGGCACGCGGCCGCCGACACGCTCGGCAACGCCAAGGAGACGGCGGAGTGGATGAGCGCCGAGGGATTTCACTCGCTGCGTCTCGTGACCGCCAATTACCACATGCCGCGCAGCCTCCTCGAATTCAGCCGCGCCATGCCCGGCGTCGAGATCGTCGCCAATCCGGTGTTTCCCGAATTCCTGAGCGAGCAGCCATGGTGGCGCTCGCGTCGCGCCGCGACGCTCATGGCCAGCGAATACAGCAAATATCTCTTCTCGCTGGTTCGCCCGCTCTTGCCAGCGTCCATCATGCCGCAAGGTTTGAGCGAGTGATCTGGCTACGCTCCTTGCTGTTTCACGCTGCGTTCTATCTCTGGACCGCAGCGCTGGCTCTGCCCTTTCTGCCGCTGCTGCTGGCGCCGCCCTTGTGGATGATGCGCTGCGGCACGGTCTGGTCGCGCGGCACGCTCTTGCTGCTGCGGCTCTGCACCGGACTCGATTACCGGGTGGTGGGGCGAGAGCGCTTGCCGGCCGGCCCCGTACTCATCGCGATGAAGCACCAATCGGCCTGGGACACGTTTGCCGCGCCGGTGATCTTTCGCAACCCGGTGATGGTCATCAAGCGCGAGCTCGGCTGGATTCCGATCTATGGCTGGTACGCGCTGAAGGCCGGCATGATTCCGGTCGACCGCATGGGCCGCGCCAGCGCGCTGAAGGCGATGGTGGAGGCGAGCGCCCGAGCGCTTGAGCGCGGCCGTCCGGTGCTCATCTTTCCGGAAGGCACGCGCAGCGCGGTCGGCGAGCACCACCCTTATCAACCGGGAGTCGCCGCGCTCTACCAGCGGCTTGGCGTGCCGCTCGTGCCGGTCGCGGTCGATTCGGGAGTGTTTTGGGCCCGCCGCAGCCTGTTGCGGCGGCCGGGCCGGATCACGGTCGAGATCCTGCCCGCGATCGCACCGGGCGGCGAGCGTCGCGCTGTTCTGGCCGAGCTCGAATGCCGCATCGAGGCGGCCACCGCGCGCCTCGTTGCGGCCGCCCAGCAACCCGCCGGGGATAAAGTTGTGGAAAGCGTCACGGAGCCTGGAACTGAAATCCGGGGATAAGAATCCGGCGTCGAATCGCGGTGCCCGCGGCTTTCGACTGGCGATGCGGCGCGGTTGGTGATATGGATGGGAAACAAAGAGGGAACGGGCTTGAATGATCGGCGCGGAATGCCGAAATTACTTGAGTTTCAAGCATTTCGGGTAGATTTACGGGCCGCTTTCCTGGGCCGCGCAGCCCGTCAGCACTGAGGAATTTCCGGCATGGTCAGCGTCGCCGCGATCTCGCAGCAGATCTGGGACATGAAATATCGGCTCAAAGGGCCGGACGGCGCACCTGTGGATAAAACCATCGAGGAAAGCTGGGCCCGGATTGCCGGCGCTTTGGCTGCGCCCGAGCGCGATCCCGCGGCCTGGGCCGAGAAATTCGCCACCGCCCTGGCCGATTTCAAATTCCTGCCCGCCGGGCGTATCGTCGCCGGCGCCGGCACCGGCCGCAACGTCACGCTCTTCAACTGCTTCGTCATGGGCACGATCCCTGACGACATGTCGGGCATCTTCACCCATCTGCGCGAAGCGGCCCTCACCATGCAGCAGGGCGGCGGAATCGGCTACGATTTCTCGACGCTTCGCCCCAAAGGCGCGCCAGTCAAGGGCGTGGGCGCCGATGCTTCGGGGCCGCTGTCCTTCATGGATGTGTGGGACGCAATGTGCCGCACCATCATGAGCGCGGGCTATCGCCGCGGCGCGATGATGGCGACGATGCGCTGCGATCATCCCGATATCGAAGCTTTCATCGAGGCGAAGCAGTCGGCCGGCCGGTTGCGCATGTTCAACCTCTCCGTTCTCGTCACCGACGCCTTCATGGCGGCGGTCAAGGAGGACGGGCCCTGGGAGCTGCGCTTTGCCGGCACGACTTACAAGGTGGTGAAGGCGCGCGAGCTTTGGGACAAAATCATGCGCGCGACCTACGCCTATGCCGAGCCGGGCGTCATTTTCATCGACCGCATCAACCGGCGGAACAATCTCCATTATTGCGAGACGATCAGCGCGACCAACCCGTGCGTCACGGCAGAGACCTGGGTGCAGACAAGCGCGGGGCCACGCCCGGTCGCGACGTTGATCGGCACGCCGTTTACCGCTCTGGTCAACGGCGCGGCTCATCGATCCGGCCCGCAAGGCTTCTTCGCGACCGGCCGCAAGCCCCTTCTGAGGCTCCAAACCCGCGAAGGCTACGCGCTGCGCCTGACCGCCGATCATCCCGTCCTGTCGGTCACGCGCATCAGCCGCGATCGGCTCACGACGGAATGGCGCAAGGCGGGCGAGCTTAGCGCCGGTGCGCGCATCCTGTTGCACGATCACCGCCGCGCCGCAATCTGGCCGGGCACACGTGGAAAGGCCGAGGGCTACCTTCTCGGCCTCTTGGTCGGCGACGGCACGCTCAAGACCGACAAGGCGGTTCTGAGCGTTTGGCGCCGGCGCCAGGTCGCCAATGGCGCGGGAGAAGGCGCGGGCGCCGAGGCGGTGATGGCGGCGGCGCTCGCCGCCGCGCGGACTTTGCCGCACCGTGCCGATTTCGCCGGCTGGATGGCGGTTCCGGGCCGCGACGAGTACCGGCTTTCGCTCGCCGCGGTACGGCAACTCGCGCTCGAACTCGGCATGACACCGGGTGACAAGGCGATCACCCCGCAGATTGAGCGGCAATCGAGCGACTTCTATCGCGGCTTCCTGCGCGGCTTGTTCGATACGGACGGGACCGTGCTCGGATCGCAGGACAAGGGCGCGAGCATCCGCTTGGCGCAGAGCGACCTTGCGCGCCTTCAGGCGGTGCAACGGATGCTGCTGCGGCTCGGCATGGCATCGACGATCTATCGCGAGCGCCGGCCGGCTGGACCCCGCCTCCTGCCAGACGGCAGAGGCGGCACCAAGCTTTACGATTGCAATGCCGACCACGAGTTGGTGATCGCCAACGACAATATTGGGGTCTTCGCCGAGACAATCGGCTTCGCCGACAGCGAGAAGGAGGCGCGGCTCGCTGCCATCGCTGCCGCCTATCGGCGCACGCCCAATCGCGAGCGCTTCGTCGCCGAAATCGCCGCGATCGAGCCCGATGGCGAGGCTGAGGTGTTCGATGTTCAGATTCCCGGCGTCAACGCTTTCGACGCCAACGGAATCTATGTCCATAACTGCGGCGAGCAACCCTTGCCCCCCTATGGCGCCTGCCTTCTCGGCTCGATCAACCTCGCGGCGCTGGTGCGCGAGCCGTTCACCCAAGCCGCACGGCTCGATCTCGACGAGATGAAGCGCATCGTGCCCTTGGCCGTGCGCATGCTCGACAACGCGATCGATGTGTCGCGCTTTCCGCTCGACGAGCAGCTTCACGAGGCCAAGGCCAAGCGCCGCATCGGCTTGGGCGTGACCGGTCTCGCCGACGCGCTCATTCTCTGCGGCGAGCGTTATGGCTCGGCCAGGGCGGTGGCCTTGACCGAAGGCTGGATGAAGGCCTTGCAGCGCGCGGCCTATCTCGCCTCGACCGAGCTTGCCGCCGAGAAGGGCGCCTTTCCGCTTTTCGACAAGGAGGCCTACCTCGGCGGCGAGACCATCGCCGCGCTCGATCCCGATGTGCGCGACGCGATCGCGCGGCACGGCATCCGCAACGCGCTTCTGACTTCGGTTGCGCCCACCGGCACGATCTCGATCCTCGCTGACAATGTCTCCTCGGGTCTCGAGCCGGTGTTCAGCTTCAAATACACGCGTAACGTGCTGATGCCCGACGGCGCGCGCAAGGAGGAGGAAGTCTCGGATCACGCTTGGCGGCTGTTCCGGCGCTTGAAGGGCGACGAGGCGCCGCTGCCCGAGAGCTTCGTCGACGCGCAAGCGCTCGCGCCCTCGGATCACGTCGTGATGCAGGCGGCGGTGCAGAAATACGTCGACAGCTCGATCTCGAAGACCATCAACGTGCCGGCGGATTTCCCCTTCGAGCAATTCAAGGACGTCTACCTCCAGGCTTATGAGCTTGGCTGCAAGGGCTGCACCACCTATCGCCCCAACGCGGTGACGGGGGCCGTGCTGCAAGCGAAAGCCGAGACCGCGCCCGCGGCGCAGGCTGAGCTGCCGTTGCCCGCGCCCAAGCCCAAGGCGAAAGATCTCTACGAGGCGGGCGGCGTCGTCTATATGACGCAGCCCTTGGACCGGCCCGAGGCGCTTCCCGGCAACACCTACAAGATCGCCTGGCCGCAAAGCGAGCACGCGCTCTACATCACCCTCAACGACATCGTGCAGGATGGGCGGCGCCGCCCCTTCGAGATTTTCATCAACTCGAAGAACATGGAGCATTACGCCTGGACGGTAGCCTTGACGCGCATGATTAGCGCGGTGTTCCGCCGCGGCGGCGATGTGAGCTTCGTGGTGGAAGAGCTCAAAGCCGTGTTCGATCCGCGCGGCGGCGCCTGGATGGAGGGGCATTACGTGCCCTCGCTCCTCGCCGCGATCGGCGACGTGATCGAGCGCCACATGATCGCCATCGGCTTCATCGCCTCGCCGCGCGAGCGGCCGGCGCTCTCCGCTGCGCGTCAGGTGGTGAACCTCCCCGAGGGGCGCGCGCCCATGGCGCAATGCCCCAAATGCGGCCAGGCAGCGCTCATCCGCCTCGAAGGCTGCGACCAGTGCACCAATTGCGACTATTCGAAATGCGGGTGATAAAAAAGTCGGGAACTGATTAAAGGCTTGAGCAGGAGAAGCTTAATGCCAGAACCTTCAATTTCAAACGACAGCTCGCGCAAAGCGCCTTTCAGCACTACTGCGTTGGCTCCGATGTCTTCAAGAAAGGAAATCGGCCGCTTGAAGACGGTCTTTTCCATTGGCCCAAGGGCAAGGGTGCGGGCGTCTGGGCAATTTATCGAGAAAAGGCCGACGCTTGGCTGAAAGCGCGGAAGTCCGAGCTTTAGTCCAATCGCACACGATCGCTGGAAAGCGGCCGTGCGTCCCTCGACTTCGCTCGGGATGAGGCGCTTTTCTTAATGCCATCAATTATTTTTCCTCACCCTGAGCGGAGCGAAGCGTAGTCGAAGGGCGCGGGATGGTCCTGCAGCGATCATATGCAGTGAAAAGTCCTAGCGAGCGCCGCCCAGAGAAAGAGCAATGTTGC